>DASWAH010000396.1:0-3734 GCA_036391235.1 Streptosporangiaceae bacterium | reverse complement strand
GACCGTGACGATCGTGACCTGCGCGCTGGCGTTCCTGACGGTCGTCGCGACCGCCGTCCAGCCGGCCGCCGCCGCGACGACCTGCGTTCCCACGATGCTGATCGGCGTGCACGGAACGGGCGAGGAGACCGGGGTCATCGGGAACGAGCTGGCCAGCCTGTACAACGGCGTTGTCGCCCATACCGGCCTGCCCGAGCAGGGCCTGCAGGGCTGGCAGGACGACAGCTCGCTGCTGGTCCAGGTCGCGGCCGGCATCCTGCTGATCCCGACGCTGGGTACGGCGGCGCTGAACGTGGCGGTGTCGAACCTCCAGTCCGCGGTCAACGCGGGCGCCACCGATTTGTACAACCAGGTGACCAGCGAGGAGAGTCAGTGCCCGGGGGAGCACTTCGTGATCGCCGGGTTCTCCCAGGGCGCGATGGTGGTCGGCCAGTTCGCCCGGGCCCATCCTGAGCTGGCCGGCACTGTGTCCGGCATCATCATGTGGGCTGACCCCGAATTCAACGGCAACGACCCGCTGGCCAAGGGGGCCGCGCCGGGCAGCAGCAGCTTCACCGGCACCGGCGGATGGCTCGGCATCGTCGGCTGGTACTACAACCAGCGTTACGTGTTCCCGTCAGCCTGGAACGGCCGGCTGCGCAGCTACTGCACGACGCTGGACCCGGTCTGCAACTGGTCCCAGGGCAACGCGGGCAACCTGGGCGACCACGGCGACGAGAGCACGACGCCGATCACGACCGACAGCGAAGCCGCGATCCAGGCCGACGGCTCGGGCTGGGCCCCGAGCGTCTGGGACCGCGGGTCGGCCGGCTTCTACACGGCCCTGCAGCGGCAAGGCGGGTTCGCTGCGATGGGCCAGCCGGTCGACGACCCGGTCAGCAAGCCAGGCGGCGGGCTGGTGCAGAGCTTCGCCGGGCACGGCTGCGGCTCCACCGGCTCGGCGATCATGTATTCGCCCGCTTCAGGCACGCACGCGATGTGGGGCTGCCTGTACAACGGGTTCGTGCAGAAGTTCGGCGGGCCGGGCGGCACCTACGGCTACCCGACCAGCAACGAGATGTCCACGGTGGGCGGGACGGGCGTGCTCAACAAGATGTCGGGCACGCTCTGCGGCACTGTGTCAGGGTCCGGCATCTTCTACAGCTCGGCCGGCGCCTGGCCCGTGCACGGCTGCATCTACCAGCGGTACGAGCAGATCGGCGAGGACAGCTCGGGGGTCGGACTTCCGACCAGTGACGAGTACGCCGTCTCGGGCGGCGTGCAGCAGAACTTCAGCGGCGGTTTCATCCGCGACATCAACGGGGTCGTGACCGTGACCATCAAGTCGGGAGCGAATCTCGACAACACCGACCCGTACACCAGCGGCTGCGCGGGCTCGGCCCATCCGGAGACTACCGTCGGGTCGGCCAGCGACGGGCCGACCAGCATCTACCTGCAGTGGTCCGGCTACTGCGGCACGAACTGGACGCGCGTGGTGCCGAACATCACCAGCGTTAACAACAACATCCTGATGGCGATCTGGGTGGAGCGGCAGGAATCCAACGGCACCATCACCCAGGGCGACGTCTTCGAGTTCTGGCCGAACGGCACCGTGCCCGCGTGGTCGGACCAGCTCTACGCGCCGGTGCTGCACGCCCGCGCGTGCGAGAACTACTGGAACCGCTACGACAAGACCTGGAGCACCCCGGTGTGCACGGGCTGGATCTGACCGGGCTGGGTCTGACCGGGCCGGGCGGCGGCCACGCCGAAATAATCTGCGCCCTTGTGCCGCGGGTTGTCGGTGCCCCAGTGCCGCACCCGCGACTGCGGGACCAGCTTCGGGATGTGCTTGGAGCAGTGGACATAAGCCTCGGTGACGTGGATCAGTACCCACTGAACGGGCCGCCGTCCGCCGTTCTCTGGCTCGGGCAGGTCCAGGTCGAGCTCGGCCATCCCGGCCGGGCTGACCACGGTCGCCTCGCCGTTCACGTGCAGGCCGATCAGGTCCCGGGTGAAGTCGATCAGCAGGAGGCCGACGTGCGGGTTCTCGGTCATGTTGCCGAGGCTGGCCATGACGCCGTTGCCGCGGTAGTCCGGGTAAGCGATGGTGCGGCAGTCCAGCACCCTGATGAACCCGGGCGGCCCGGCCCGGAAGCTGCAGTCGCACTCTCCTGACCGGCCGGCCGTCGCCACGAACGCCATCTCCATCCTGGCCACGAACTCCTTCATCTCCGCGGTGAGACGATCGCTGACCTGGTCCTGGTAGAACCGGTCGGCCCGGTCCCTGGTGCCTAGCCTGCGCTGCAGCTCGCGTTCGCCCGGCGTCCCTGGCCCGGGTGCTCCGCCGCGGTTCGGTGCGAGCACGGCCCGCACCACGCGTGCCGCGCGCCCGGCCGGCCCGCTCCGCCTTGTCCTGCCGGTAATCGTCATGGCCCGTCCCCTCGCCGTGTCACGGGCCGGCCCGCGGCCCGCGCGCCGCTCCGCCGGCGCGAGACCAGACTGCGCCCGGGTTCTTGACGGTCTGCTTACAGTCGGCTTGATGGTCGCCTTGCACAGATGGCGGGCACCGAGGCATTGCGGTTAAAGGTCGCCCAAATTAGCCTGTGGCTCGCGGGGAAGAACGGAGGTGGTGCCAGCATGAGCGCGCTGACACTGGCCGAGCCCGAGCGGGTCGCCGCGGCCGGCCTGACCGACATGGCCGGCCTGGCCGCCCTCGCGTGCGAGCGGTACGGACTTCCGCCCGGGGCCGGGCTGCACCTGTACCCGCTGACCGAGAACTGGACCTACCGGGTCGAGCCGGCCGGGGCCCCGCCCGCGGTGCTGCGGATCTACCGGCCGGGTAACCGCTCGCCCGCCGAAATCGGTTCCGAGCTGGCCTGGATGACGGCGCTCCGCGAGAGCGCGGGCGCGCTGGTGCCCGAGGTCATCCCGACGCTGGCCGGGAGCCCGGTGCTCGCGCTCGACCGGGAGCCGCCGCTGCCGCCGTGCTACTGCGTGCTGTTCAGCTGCGCACCCGGCCAGGAGCCGGCCGAAGACGAGCTCGCGGCCTGGTTCCCCAGGCTCGGCGCGATCACCGCCCGGCTGCATCAGCACGCCAGATCCTGGCGGCCGCCGCCGTGGTTCAGCCGCCCCCGGTGGGACCTGCGCACGACCCTGGGGGACCGGCCGCACTGGGGACCCTGGCAGTCCAGCGTGCCCGATCCTGGCCAGCAGGCTCAGCTCGGCCGGCTGGCCGGGGTGGTCACCGGCCGGCTGCGGCGGTTCGGAGCGGGGCCGGACCGCTTCGGGCTGGTGCACGCCGACCTGCGGCTGGCGAACCTGCTGGTCGCTGGCGACCAGATCACGGTCATCGACTTCGAGGACTGCGGGCTGAGCTGGTACCTGTACGACCTGGCCTGCGCGCTGACCTTCAACGAAGGCCGGGCCGACGCGGCCGAGCTGGTCGACCTCTGGGTCGGCGGCTACCGCCGGGTCGAGCCGCTGGCCGCCGAGGACGAACGCGAGATCGCCACGTTCCTGATGCTGCGCCGGCTGATGCTGACCGCCTACGCCGGGCTGCGGCACGACACCGAGCTGGCCGCGCAGATGCGGGCGGACGGGTACAACGAGGTGACCTGCACGCTGGCCGAGTCGTACCTGTCCCGTTTCGGCTGAGGTCTTGGCCGGGAGCCGGACTCCGCCTAGGATTTGGGCATACCTTTTAGCAAGGGCGGTGGCGATGACCGGGCCGAGGGACGCGGAGATCACCGTCGTGG
>DASWAH010000395.1:0-13676 GCA_036391235.1 Streptosporangiaceae bacterium | reverse complement strand
GCCCTGCCCGGGAACTGGCCGGGCCGGGGGGCCCCTGCGATCAGCGCATCCGCAGCCCGCCGTCGACGTGAATGGACTGGCCGGTGATGAAATCGGAGTTGTCGCTGGCCAGGAACGCCACCAGGCGGGCGACGTCCTGGGTGGTGCCGATCCGGCCGAGCGGCGTCATGGCGACGTAGCCGGTCCGGATCTGCTCGGGTGTCATGCCGGTCAGCTCGGCTTCCCAGATGACCTCACGGTCTTGCATCGGTGTGCGGATGAGGCCCGGGCACACGGCATTGACCCGGACTCCGTGGGGCGCGGCCTCCTTCGCGGCCGACTGGGTCAGGCCGACGACGGCGAACTTTGACGCGCAATAGTGACTGAGCAGTTCGGCACCCTCGATGCCGGCCACCGAGGCGATGTTGACGATGGAGCCTGACCGCCGCTGCGTCATCAGCGGCAGCGTGGCCTGCATGACCAGGAACGTGCCCTTGGCGTTGACGGCCATCGTCCGGTCCCAGTCGGCCTCGGAGATGTCTGGCAGCAGGGCCATGGTGGACACGCCGGCCGCGTTGACGACGACGTCAGGAGCGGACCACTGGCCAGTCACCGCCTGCACCGCAGCCCGCACCGCCGCCGCTTGCGTGACGTCGGCCCGGTGCACGCTGAAGGTGCCAGCGCCGGCGGCGGTCTCGGCCAGCCCGCGCTCGTCCACGTCAAGCAGGGCAACGCGGCAGTCTCCGGCCGCCAGAGCGTGCGCGATCGCACGGCCGATGCCGCCCGCGGCTCCGGTCACGAGGGCCGTTCGCGGCGACTCGGTCACTGCGCGCTCCTGTCTGGATCGGGGGCTGATCGGGCCGAACGGGTCAGAGGTCGTACCGGGCCAGCAGGTCCCGTCTGGCCGTGCTCCGGTCGATGAAGTCGTCCAGGCCGAGCGGCACCGGAGTCCCGGCGGCGGTGCTGAGGATCGCGATTCTGGCCATGTCCTCGGTGATCTCGGCGACATCCAGGGCATCGGCCATTGATGAGCCCACGCAGACCGCGCCGTGCGCGGCCAGCAGGGCCGCTTTCCCGTGCTCGCCCATGCACTCGACTGCGCTCATGGCGACCTCGTCGCTGCCGATCGCGCCGAAGACCGTGCACTCGATCGGCGCGGCGCCGGTGTACAGGAACGAGTCGATCATCAGGGCGGGGATCGGCTGCCGGAGCGCCGCATAGACCCGTGACCACCGGCCATGACTATGCACGACGGCCTGCACGTCCGGGCGGTTCTGGTAAATGCGCAGGTGGGTGAGCAGTTCGACGGTCGGCTCGACGCCATTGCCCCCGACGGTGTTCCCGTCGATGTCTACCACTGCGATGTGCTCGGCCGTGATGACGTCCCAGGTCGGGATCTTCAGGTGCTCGCTCGGCTTCGGCAGGATGTAGATCAGGCCCGTATCCGGATCGCGAAGGCTGGAGTCGCCTGCGTCCTTGCCCCAGGTCAGGCCGCGGGCGCACAGTGCGTGGGCCGAGCGCGCGACGATCTCCCTCCAGTCCTGCGGTTCCCCGGCCGGCGGCTGGCTGAGATCAGTCATCGGCGGCACTTCCCGGGCCGATCCGCTCGATAGTGAACCGAACCCAGTCCGGCAGGTGGTATTCGACCGAGTACATGAGCGCCTTCCCGGTGTCGTCGTAGTCGACCTGGCTGATGCAGAGCAGCAGGCTGCCCCGCACGACCTCGAGTCCCGCGGCGATCTCGGCCGGCGCCTTGACCGGGGTCAGCTCGGCGAGACCGCGGTGGATGGCGATGCCGCGCTCGGCGTACAAGTAGCCGTACAGCGACTGCCGGCTGTCGCTGAGGCGCGCCAGGTCGTCCGCTGTCAGCAGGCGCGCCGGGAAGACCTCGACGGACAGCACGACCGGGCGTTTGTCGGCGAGGCGGATACGGCGGAGCGTTGTCACCGTCTCGCCGCGGGCGAGACCGAGCCGCTCGGCGGCGTCGCGCGGGGCCGGGCCGGTCGTGACTTCCTGGCCGGCGGTGGACGGCTCGTAGCCGGCCGCCCTGATCATCGCGGTGATGCCGAAGTTGCGGTGCAGGTCGTTGACGATCGGCGCGGTGCTGACGAAGGTCCCGCGGCCATGACGCCGGACGACGAGCTGCCGGTCTTCCAGGGTGCGCAGGGCCTCCCGCAGCGTGGCCCGGGAGACCTGCAGCTGGTCGGCCAGCTCGTTCTCGGACGGCAGCGGGCTGCCCGCCGGGTAGATGCCTCGCTCGATGGCGTCGGTCAGGGCCCGGACGCAGGCATCGGGCAGGCTGACCCGCGCGGTCCTGCGGCTCCCCCGGGCGGCGGTCGGGGGCGTAACGGCCATCTCCCGCCGATCCGCCATTGTCACCGCCTGCCAGGCGAAGGGACGAACAGGTCAGACATCCGGCAAGTTGCCAGACGTCTGACAATCTAAATCCGGCTCGTGAGACGGTCAATAGCCGTCTGCGCGCTGAGGTCCTGGTCATTAAGATCGAGGTGAGGCGCGGGCGATCCGCCCGGGCGCCGGCCTGGGGACGGTGAGCAGTGGACGGCATTCACGACCTGGGCGGCATGCAGGGATTCGGGCCGGTGGCGCACTCGACCGGCGAGCCCGTCTTTCACGAGCGCTGGGAAGCTGAAGCCCGGGCCCTGCTGGAACTGGTCGCCAGTGCCGTCGGCGCGACCGGTGGCGAGTTCCGGCACGCCATCGAGCGGATGGAGCCTGGTCATTACCTGACGTCGGGCTACTACGAGCACTGGCTGACCGCGGCGGCGACGCTGGCGGTCGAGCACGGCCTGGTGACGCGGAACGAGCTTTCGTCCCTGGCGGGTGGACCGTTCCCGCTCAGCGGCCCGGTCCTGGCGGCGTCCGTAACGGAATCGGCGCCGGACCGGACCGAGCCGGCTTACGCGGTGGGGGACCGGGTCCGGGTGCGTGACTGGCACCCGCCAGGACACACCCGGTGCCCACGCTACGTCCGCGGGCACGTCGGCGTGGTGGTCCGGCTCGACGGCGCCTATTCGGTGCCGGACATCGAGGCGCATGGCCCGGCCCGGCGGCGCGAGCCGACCTACTCGGTCCGGTTCGACGCGGTGGAGCTGTGGCAGGACGGTCAGGACGGCGTCACGGTGCACGTCGACCTGTGGGAGAGCTACCTGGAGCCCGCATGAGTGACGCACACCACCACACGGCCCCGGTCTCACCGGTCGAGCGGCGGGTCGAGGCGCTGAAGGATCTGCTCACCGAGCGCGGCCTGGTGCCCGAGGGGTACATCGAGGAGGTCACCCGCCGGTACGAATCCGAGATCGGCCCGCTCAACGGAGCCAAGGTCGTGGCCCGGGCCTGGATCGATCCGGCCTACCGGCAGCGGCTGCTGCAGGACGGGACGGCGGGGATCGGCGAGCTCGGCTTCGGCGGCGCCGAGGGTCACCACCTTGTGGTCGTCGAGAATACCGATGCCGTGCACAACGTCATCGTCTGCACGCTGTGCTCGTGCTATCCGTGGCCGGTACTCGGCCTGCCGCCATCGTGGTACAAGGACCCGCCTTACCGGGCCAGGATGGTCCGCGAGCCGCGGGTCGTGCTGAGCGAGATGGGCTGCGACCTGCCGGCCAGCACTGAGGTCCGGGTCTGGGATTCGTCGGCCGAGGTCCGCTACCTGGTACTGCCCCAGCGGCCGGCGGGCACCGACGGCCTCTCGGAGGCCGAGCTGGCCGCCCTGGTGACCCGGGACTCCATGATCGGCGTGGCCACGCTGTGACCGGAGAGGATCTGGCACTGTCCGGCCTCGACCTTCCGCGCCGCAACGGCGAGATCGTCTTCGAGGCGCCCTGGCAGAGCACCGTGTTCGCGCTCGCATCGGCGGTAGTCGAGAACGCGCTGGGCGGCGACCGCGAGCCGTTCCGGCAGCAGCTGATCGCGGCGATCGCGGCCGACCCCGCACGTCCCTACTGGGAGAGCTGGACCGCGGCCCTGGAAGCCGTCGTCCGCGCCCTTTGACGGACACGCCTGCGGGCGCGCGGGCGGGCGGGTGGGTTAGCGGCTGGTGAGGCGGTCGGTGTCGATGCGGCCGCGGCCGAAGGCGTCGACCCGCTTCCAGCGGCCGGGCAGGTCGAGCAGCTCGAGGTGGCCGATCAGCTTGGGCAGGGCCGGGTCCACGATCAGGTGGTCGCCCTCCGGTTCCAGGCCGAGCGCGGTCCGCAGCAGCAGCAGCGGCGCCCCGGTCGACCAGGCCTGCGGGCTGCACGCGGTCGGGTACTGCACCGGGTACCTGGTCGAGCTGCGCGGGTAGCCGCCGAACGCTTCCGGCAGCCGGCCCTCGAACACCTCGGCGGCCTCGAGGATCCCGGCCGCGATCGCGGCCGCCTCCTCCTTGAACCCGTACCGGCGCAGGCCCCAGGCGATGATCGAGTTGTCGAACGGCCAGACGGCGCCGGTGTGGTAGCCGATCGGGTTGTACCTGGCCTGTCCCTCGGCCAGGGTCCGCACGCCCCAGCCCGAGTACAGCCGCGGGCCGGTCAGGTGCCTGGCGATCGCCCTGGCCTTGGACTTGTCGACGATGCCGCTCCACAGCAGGTGGCCGATGTTCGAGGTGAGCGCGTCGACCTGACGGCCATCGGACTCCAGGGCGACCGCGAAGTACTCGCCACCGGCGACCCAGAAGTCCCGGTTGAACCGGTGCTTCAGGCCGGCCGCTTCCTTCTCGAGCTGGTCGGCGAACGCGTTGTCCCGCCACACCGTGCGAGCCAGCCGGGCCGCCCGCCGCTTGGCGTCGTAGGCGTATCCCTGCAGCTCGCAGGTCGCCCGCGGGAACCCGGGCAGATCCCCTTCGCGGTAGCAGATCGAGTCCCAAGAGTCCTTCCAGCACTGGTTCTCCAGCCCGGTCTCCTCGTTGCGCCGCTGGTAGGAGATGTAGCCGTTGCCCTGCAGGTCGGCGTAGCGGTCGATCCACTCCAGGGCCGCCCGGGCCGAGTGCTCCAGGTCACGGACCAGCTTGGTGTCGCCGGTCCACCGCTCGTATTCGTCGAGCAGCACCACGAACAACGGCGTCGCGTCGGCCGAGCCGTAGTAGGGCGAGTGCGGGCGTTCCTCGAACGCGGTCAGCTCGCCGTACCGCATCTCGTGCAGGATCCGGCCTGGGTCCTCGTCCCTGAAGTCGTCGGTCCTGGTGCCCTGCCGTTCGGCCAGCGCCCGCAGCGTGGTCGCGGCCAGCTCAGAGGTGAACGGCAGCGCCTGGAGACTGGTGAAGATGCTGTCCCGGCCGAAGATGGTCATGAACCAGGGCAGCCCGGCGGCCGGCAGCGACCGGCTGGGCATGGTCAGGGTGGAGAACCGGAGCGCGGCCAGGTCGGTCAGGCAGCGCCGGTAAATCTGCTCGAGCGGTTCCCAGTCGCAGCGCAGCTCGGGCGCCCGGTCCAGCCACTTCTCCAGGCCCCTGGCCATGTCCGGCAGGTGCGGGGCGCCGTCGAGGGCGCCCGCGTGCGCGATCACGGCCAGGTCGGTGGACCACTCGCCGTGCGGCGGCACCGTGATCTGGAAGGTCAGGCCGTTCTTGTCGATGGCGGCGGGCTCGCTCGAGCTGATCTGAGTCTCGCGCTGGTAGGTCTCGCGCTGGTAGGTCAGCACCAGCGTGTTGCCGTCGATTCTGGTCCCGTACCTGCCCTTCTTGCGCAGCGCGTCCTTGACCTCGAACAGGTCGGCGAAGTCGCTGGCCGCGTCGATCCTGATCCGCAGCGCGGCCGGCGCGTTGGCGTGATTCAGCACCCGCAGCTGCTCGCGGAAGCCGTCGGCGACCTCGCGTTCCCTGATCACGGTCAGTGTCGCGTTGACGTACACCGTGCCGACGCCGGGCACGAGGAAGAACCTGGCCTGGAAGTACTGCAGGTCGTCGGTGGACAGCGCGGTCAGCGGCTGCCCGTCTACGGTCAGTTCCCAGCGGGACAGGAACCGGGTGTCGAACGAGAACAGCCCGGTCGGGTCGGTCGCGGACGCGCGGATGTCGCCCCGGTCGTCGCTGACCACGAAGGTGTTGCCCTCGAGGATCTGGACCAGCCCGCCGCTCATGCCGTCCGCCGCTGCGCGGTCACGGTCGCGCCGGTAATCGGGGCGACCCGGCCGGTCGATCCTGGCGGGCCCGGCAGGCACCGCTGGAACATCACCAGCGCGGCCATGCTGCCCTCGCAGGCGAGCAGCCCGCGCAGCATGGCGGCCTGGGCGTTCATCCGGCCCGCGGCCATCGCCGCGAAATGCCGCCGCTCGGTCCTGGCCACCGCGTCGGCCGGCCGGTCCCGGCGGGTGACTTCCACGTCGCCGTTGCTGACGGTGACGTACCAGCGGTCGGTCGCGGCGCCGTCGGTGAGGTCGAACCGCAGCGTGACCGGCGGCTGGCCTTCGAACGTCGCGACGTGCCCGGCCGCGGCCAGGCGGTGAAAGAAGGCGCCGGCCTTATCGGCTGATGCGGGAACCGCCCGCGGTTGATCCGGCTGCATGGGCCGCCCCCTCGACAACCGGCCGCGATCCCCCGACCGCGGCCTTATCCCAGATGCGGTCTTCCCTGAGGCTGCCCGCGCGCAAACCAGGCGGCTAGGCCTGATGGGCCGCGCGCCAGCGCTCGACCAGGGCGTCGGTGTCGGCGAGCGGAACGAACACCGGCGGCCCGGAGGGGAACCGGCGCCATTGGACGATCCGGTGATTCAACTCGCGGGCGACCGCGCGGACCTCGTCCTCCGACCCCAGGGCGGCCACGCTCTCGCCGAGGCGCTCGATCTCCTTGCGGAGCTTGAGCGGGGTGGGGAGGAGTTCGGAAGAAGAAACCCCCTCGCGCTTGATGTACTCGCGCAGCCAGGCCTGGGCGGCGTCTTCCTTGCGCCGGGGCAGCGGCTTGCCGGTCAGCGGCAGGTCATCGAAGGCGCCGCGCTCCTCGGCCTGGCGGATCTGCTCGTCGATCCACGACCCGAAGCTCATCCCGGCCGGCTTGCGTTCGCTCATCGCCTCCATTATCGCTGGCCCGCAGGGCGGGCGATTCCGGGCCGCGGCGGGCGGGCGATTGCGTGCCCCCGCGCGGGCGGGCGGTTCCGGCCCGCGAGCGCGCGGCGATAGGGTCGGAGGCGGAGCCCGATCAGCCTGCGGGCCGCCCGCCATGATTTCCTACTACTTAGGCAAAGAATTGTCCGTCAGGGCAGGAGGGGAAGATGACCCTAACGATCGGTGACACCGCTCCGGACTTCGAGGCGCAGACCTCACAGGGACCGATTCGCTTTCACGAGTGGCTCGGTGACTCGTGGGGCGTGCTGTTCTCGCACCCGAAGGACTTCACCCCGATCTGCACGACCGAGCTGGGCTACATGGCCAAGATCAAGCCCGAGTTCGACCGGCGCGGCGTGAAGATCATCGGGTTGTCCGTCGACTCGACCGACAATCACGACAAGTGGGCCAGCGACATCGAGGAGACGCAGGGCACGGCGCCGAACTACCCGATCATCGGCGACACCGACTTCAACGTCTCCAAGCTGTACGGCATGCTGCCGGCCGCGGTATCCGGCGACCCGAGCGTCCGGACGCCGGCCGACAACCAGACCGTGCGGAACGTCTTCGTGATCGGGCCGGACAAGAAGATCAAGCTGGTCCTCGTCTACCCGATGACCACCGGCCGTAACTTCGACGAGGTGCTCAGGGTCATCGACTCGCTGCAGCTCACGGCCAAGCACAAGGTCTCCACGCCGGCCCAGTGGAAGCCGGGCGAGAACGTGATCATCTCGGGTTCCGTGTCGAACGACGAGGCCAAGGAACTGTGGCCGGACGGCTGGGAGTCGCCGCGGCCCTACATCAGGATCGTGCCGCAGCCGACTTCATGACCGGTGCTTGTCGTCGGCAAGCTCGCCGCGCCCGCGTCCCGCGGGCGCGGCGAGCTGCTTGTCCTGGGGCTGATGCCCGCGTCGCATCGACCACGGCGACGGCTGGTCGTGGCTGCCGGTCAGCAGGTCCTGCAGCCGGTTCTTGGCTCTGATCATCGGCAGCCGCAGCCGTTCCTCGCGGTTTTCGGCGGTGGCGAGCTTGCGCGGCCGGTTACGGTACCGCCACCGCGCCCACGGTGACCCCGGCCTGGCCAGCCGGATCGCGCCGACCAGCAGCGCGAGCGGGAACACGATGCCCATCAGCGCCACCCAGGGTTTGCCCTTCAGCAGCGTGACCACGGCCAGCGCGAAGAGCACGGCCACGGTCACGACCAGCGTCGTGACCGCGCCCGGGCTGCCCGGTATGTGCCGGTAATCGGCGACGTTCTTGACCCCCACCGGGCTGGCCCCGAGCAGCAGCAGCGCGGTCACCCCGGCCGCCACGAACACGGCGTCGACCGAGAGCCGGCCCTCGTTGGCCCAGTACACGTCGCGCAGGTGCAGGATCAGCGCGAACTCGTCGAGTACGAGCGCGGTTCCCAGTCCGAACACGCCGGCGGCGCCGGCCCGCCACTCGATCGAGGTGGTCGGGGAGGCCAGCCCGGCGATCCCGCCGCCGGCCATCAGCACCACGCCGAACACCATGTGGTGGACGTGTACGTCGCCGGCCGTGACGTTGCGCGGCCACCACCGCACTCCGGCCCTGATCAGCCGGACCGAGATGCGGACGGCGGCGAATCCGGCGATGAGCGCGACGAAAAAGCAGAACAGGGGCAATCGCCCTGTATGCACGATCTGAGCGGAAAACCAGCCCGACACTCACGCACCCCTAGCCGACGGAACGCCCGCTGTCTCCCGCACCGGGCGATCTTCCCAGTCTGGCCGGCTGGCATCGCCGGTGCCAGTTAGTGCCCGGCCCTGGCCAGTTCGGCGGCGAACATGTGCTGGTAGTCGGCCGCGGCGGCGGGGACGGGATTGGAGGGGGTGCTGGTGTTCTGCTCCGCCTTCCGGCCGAGCAAGGCCAGATCCCCCGGATCGATCAGGTCGCTCATCGCGGGCACGTCCAGGTCGGCGTTGAGTTGCCTGATCGCCGCGATCGCGGCCCCGGACTGCTCCCGCTCGCCCTGGCCAGGTTGGGCGACGCCGAGCGCGGCGGCCAGCCTGGCGTACTTGGCCGCGCAGGCCGGCGCGTTGTACTCCATGATCGGCGGCATGCTCACCGCGCAGCAGTACCCGTGCGGATGCCCGTACAGGCCGCCCATCGCCTCGGCCAGGGCGTGCGCGCCGGCCACATCGGTCAGCCCGACCGCGATCCCGGCGGTAAGGCTGCCCTGGGCCATGCCGCAGCGGGCCTCGACGTCGGCGCCGTCGCGGTAGGCCCGGCGCAGGTAGAGCGCGACCAGCCGGGCGCCCTCCAGGGCGAGCGCGTCGGAGGCGGGCGTGGCCAGCAGGCAATGCAGCGCGTCGACGGCGTGCGAGAGCGCGTCGAGGCCGGAAGCGGCGGTCACCGGGGCCGGGCAGGACAGCGTGAGATCGGGGTCGACCAGGGCGACCCGCGGACAGTTGCGCAGGTCGAACAGGTTCATCTTCTTCTTGCGGTGAGTGTCGGTGATCACCGCCGACGGACTGACCTCGCTGCCGGTCCCGGCGGTGGTCGGCAATGCGATCACCGGCAGCGGATCGCGGTGCAGTGCCCCGAAGTCCTCCCAGTCGCGCGGGTGCCCGCCGTTGGTGACGAGCAGCGCGATGCACTTGGCGGTATCGATGGCCGACCCGCCGCCGACCGCGACCATGGCGCCCTGACCGCCGCGGGAGACCAGGTCGGCTCCGGCCAGGCAGTCGGTGTCCCGGGGATTCGGCTCGACCTGGTCGAACACCGTCACGGCGATCCCGGCGGCCGCCAGGTCTCGCTGCACCGGGCCGGTCAGCCCGGCTGCCCGCACACCAGGATCGGTCACGAGCAGCACCGACCTTGCTCCCAGGTCCTGCACGTGCCCGGCCACCTGCCCGGCGATCCCGCGGCCGAAGCGCGCCCTGGTCGGCATCCAGAACTCGCCGTCGGCGCTGATGCCGCTGCCGCGCCTGGTCAGGGCCGGGTGGGCCGGTTTGCCGGCATGGCGGGTCACCGCGGTTTCCCTTGCCTGGCCATCAGCGTGATCAGGTCGTAGGCGACCGTCGCGGCCGCGACGGTGGTGAGCTCGGCATGGTCGTAGGCCGGGGCCACCTCGACCACGTCGGCCCCGACCAGATGCAGACCGGTCAGGCCGCGCAGCACTCGCAGCAGTTCCCGGCTGGTCAGGCCGCCGGCCTCCGGGGTGCCGGTCCCCGGGGCGAACGACGGGTCGAGCACGTCGATGTCGACCGACAGGTAGACCGGGTTGTCGCCGACCCGGTCGATGACCGCGTCGATGGTGCCACGGATGCCGAGGTCGTCGACGTCGCTGGTGCGGATCGTGCGGAATCCGAACCTCCGGTCGTCGGCCAGGTCGGCCTCACCGTAGAGCGGGCCCCTGATCCCGACGTGGACCGAGTGGTCCTCGATCAGCAGCCCGTCCTCGAACGCCCGCCGGAACACCGTTCCGTGCGTGACCGGCGCGTCGAAGTAGGTGTCCCAGGTGTCCAGGTGGGCGTCGAAGTGCACCAGCGCCACCGGGCCGTGTACCGCGGCGACCGCCTGCAGCATCGGCAGCGCGATCGTGTGGTCGCCGCCGATCGCCACGACCCGCCGGTCGCCGGCGATCAGCTCGCCCGCGTGCCCGCGGACCTGGGCCATCGCCGCCGGGATGTCGAACGGGGTTACCGCCACGTCGCCGGCGTCGGCCACCTGGACGGCCTGGAACGGCGCGACGCCGAGTTCGACGTGATAGCCGGGCCGCAGGTGCCGGGACGCCTGCCGGACCGCCATCGGGCCGAACCGGGCGCCCGGCCGGTAGGACGTCCCGTTGTCGAACGGGACACCGAGGACGGCCACGTCGTAGCCGGAGACCCGGTCGATCTCCGGCAGCCTGGCGAACGTCGCGGCGCCCGCGAATCGCGGCACCAGCCGCCCGTCGACCGGCCCGACCGGGGTTGACTCCGCCACGCTCATCTCTCCTGTTGGTAGTCCGGTCACCAGATGGCCAGGCCGCTCAGGCGGGTCAGGCCCTGGTGCGGGTGACGCCGCCGGACGGCTGCAGCACTTGCCCGACGAACGCGCTGCCGCCGGGCCCAGCCAGGAACGCAACCGCCCCGGCGACGTCGTCGGCCGTGGCGAGCTGGCCGGTCGGGATCAGTTCGGTGTACCGGCGGCGCATCTCGTCCAGGCTGATCCCGAGGTCATCGGCGTCGACCTGCAGCTGCTCGGTGTCGATGTAAGAAGGCGCGATGGCGTTGGTGCCGATCCCGTCCGGCGCGAGTTCCCGGCCCAGGCCCTTGGCCAGCGCGATCAGCCCGGCCTTGGACGCGGCGTAGGCGGTCGCGTTCGGGTGCCCGATCACGCCCCAGCCGGAGGCGATCAGCACGATCCGGCCGGAGCCGGCCGCGCGCATGTGCGGGACGACCGCCTGGACCAGCCGGAAGTGGCCGGACAGGTTCACCTCGATCTGCCGCCACCAGACGTCCGGATCCTGCTCGAGGAACGGGCCCATCGCCATCGCGGCCGCGTTCGCGACGAGCACGTCGATCCGCCCGTACGCGGCGATGACGGCCTCGGTGATGGCGGCCGTCGCAGCCGGGTCGGCGATGTCGCCGGGCACGGCCGGCCCGCCGGTGCGCGCGGCCAGCGCGGCCAGCCGTCCGTCGTCACCGATGTCGTTGACCGCGACGGCGAATCCGTCGGTGGCCAGCCGGAGCGCGGTCGCGTGGCCGAGCCCCTGGGCGGCCCCGGTGACCAGCGCGACTGGTTGTGCGGCCACTCAGATCACCGCCCCGGCGTTTGGCGACAGCACCTCGCCGCAGTACGTGCGGCCCTCGGTGGCCAGGTAGTACACGGTCGCGGCGATCTCGTCGGGCCTGACCAGCCGGCGCAACGGCAGCGTGGCCAGGTAGGCAGGCTCGCGCCAGAGTGAGTCGGGAGCGAGCAGCGGCGTGTCGGTCGGGCCAGGCGCCACCGCGTTGCACCGGATACCGGTGCGGGCCAGTTCGGCGGCGAGCGACTTGATCAGGCCGAGCACGGCTCCCTTGGCCGCCACGTAGTGCAGGTCGGTCGCGCTGCCGCCGAGAGCCAGCTCGGAACTGATCGCGACGATCGCGCCAGAATCAGCCCGCAGCATGTGCGGCAGTACCGCCGCACAGGAGTTTCGTATCCCGCCGAGGATGACCCTGAGCATCGAGTCCCATTGCGACCTGGTGATGTCGCAGACGTCGATGCCTTCCTCGTAATAGCCGGCCGCCGCGACCGCCGCGTCGATCCGGCCGAACCTGGCCGCGGCCGCGTCGACAGCGCCGGCGACCGCGGCCGCGTCGGTCACATCGCACCGGGTCGGCAGGTCGGTGTCGGACGGGCGCAGGTCGATTCCGGCCGTGTGCCAGCCGTTCCGCCGGAACAGCGCGGCCGTCGCGGCCCCGATCCCGCTCGCCGCGCCGGTGATCACCGCGACCCTAGCGGCCGGGCCGGCCGCGGTCACTCGCCCTCCGGGTCGGAGACGACCGGGGTGAACCTGGCCGTCGCGGCCTCACCGCCGGGCCGGAAGACGTAGGCCGAGACCAGCCCGCCGAGGGCGCCGAGCACGACGATCACCAGCACGATGCCCCAGTTCAGGTACCAGACGCCGGCGTAGGTGTTGCGCGGCCAGGCGATGTTGATGATCTCGGCGACCATCCAGATCGCGGCCAGGTAGGTGACCGCGGCCGCGGCCTTGCCCATCGACACCGGTCCCGGGGACCAGCCGCCGCGCAGCCGGGTGATGGCCGCGCCCACGACGGGCAGGGCGTAGGAGACGAAGAAGCCCGCGGTCGCGCCGCTGAGCAGCAGCGTGAACACGTTCGGGTTGTGGATGAACACCAGGATCCCGGCGACGATGCAGGTCAGCCCGATGACGTGCCGGGGCAGCCGCTCAGGGCCGCTGAGCCGGCCGAGCAACCCGGAGGCCGGGAGCTCGCGGGCCCGGGCGCTGGCCCAGATGGCCCGGGACACCGCCGCTTGCACCGCGATCATGCTGGCGGTGAAGCCGATCGTCAGCATGACCAGCAGGGCGCGACCGGTCCCCGAGCCGAGGCGGGTCTCCAGCGTGGTCGCGATCGGGTTGGTGTCCTTGCCCGACAGCACGGCGCCGAGGTCGGGCAGGGACAGCAGCAGGCCGAGGGTGGCGAACATGACTAGCAGGCCGCACGACAGCAAGGCCAGGCTGATCGCCTTGGGCAGCACGTGCCGCGCGCCCTTGACCTCCTCGGCGATGGAGCCGGCCGACTCGAAGCCGACGAAGGAGAAGCCGATGAACGCAACGATGGCGAGGAACGGCCCGAACAGCCAGCCGGCCCCGTGCGCGGTGCCCGCCCCGCTGAACAGGAACGAGAACGAGTGCGTGCGGTGGAAGAACAGCAGCGCGGTGCCGATGCCCAGCGAAGAGATCAGCTCGGCCGTCATCGAGACGTAGAGCAGGCCGCGCAGGAACTTCCTGCCCACCATGTTGGCGATCGACCCGAAGATCAGCACGCCGAGCGCCAGCAGGCTGGTCTGGGTCTGGCTGAGGTTGTTGAGACCGACGGCGGGCCCGAGGAATTCGGCCGCGAACAGCGCGACCGCGCCGAGGGCGATGGTCAGCCCCCAGCTGTAGGCCCAGTTCGCGAACCAGCCGTAGCGGGCGCCGAACAGCT
>DASWAH010000394.1:0-5761 GCA_036391235.1 Streptosporangiaceae bacterium | reverse complement strand
TCACCCCGGCCGAGACGAGCGGTTTCCTGACAGCCGCCCCGATGACAGCCGAGCTGGAACCAGCCGAGCTGGAGCGAGCCGAGCTGGAGCGAGCCGAGCTGGAGCCGGCCGACCCCGTGCCCGCCGCGCCGATGGCCCTCGCCGACGGCCACGGCCTGCTGTCCCCGGCCCAGGAGATCCAGCCCGACCTGCCCCGGCGCGAGCCGGGAACCACCGGGCTGGCCTGGCACGAGATCACCGGCTACGACTGGTCGGCCAACGGCGTGGGGACCGCGCATCCGCGTCCGGGCGCCGAGCCGTCAGAACCTGGTGTTCCGGATAATAAGGACGAGTCAACCCCCGCCGAGCCGGGCGCTGCTGAACCGAGTCCCGGTGAGCCGGCAGTTGCCGAGCCGGCCGCGGTGCTGGACGGGCTGCCGGTCCGGGTCAGGCAGGCCAGCCTGGCCCCCCAGCTCCGCCAGGCCGCGGCCGGGACATCGAAGGCCGCCGAGACGTCGCCGCCCGCCGGGGTGCCCTCGCCCGACGCGGCCAGGAACACGATGGCCGCGCTGCAACTCGGCTGGCAGCGCGGCCGCTCCGTCATCAGCGATGACGAACAGCACGGGCAGGACGAGCAGGTCGAGCCACCCGCCAGGGACCAGCAGGACCCAGGTGACCAGCCGCAGGAAGCCCCGGACGAGGGAGGAGCCGCATGAACACCACCGGCAGTCTGGACTGGCTGCTTGACGACCTCGTGAGCAGGGTCGCTCAGGTCGACAAGGCCGTCATCTTGTCCAGGGACGGGCTGGCGATCGGCGCCTCCGCGGATATCAGCCGCGACGACGCCGAGCACCTGGCCGCCGTGGCGGCCGGTTTCCAGAGCCTGGCCCGCGGGTTCGGCCAGCACTTCAGCTGCGGCAGTCCCATGCAGACGATCGTGGAAATGGAGTCGGCGTTCCTGTTCGTGACCGCGGCCGGCGAGGGCAGCTGCCTCGCCGTGCTGGCGACCGCGGGCGCGGATGCCGGGCTGATCGCCTATGAGATGGCGGTCCTGGTCAAGCGAGTCGGCCAGCATCTGGGGGTGCGGCCACGGCCAGCGCAGGTCAGCTCCTAGGTGCGGCGTGACCCGCCCCGACCAGGGACGAGCCGTGATGCGGCCGGACCAGCACGAGCGGGTCGTCCGGCCGTACGCGCTGACGGCCGGCCGGACCAGGCCGTCGGGCGACAACATCGACATGGTGGCGCTCGTGTCGGTGATCAGGGCCGTCCCGGCGGGCGACGCAGGAAAAGAGGAGGTGTCCGAGCTTGGACCTGAGCACGTCCGCCTGCTACGGTTCTGCCGCTCGCGTCCGTCTGTTGCCGATCTCGCGACCGAGCTTGATCTTCCGCTTGGCGTGGTTCGTATCCTCCTCGCCGATTTGCGGGAACGGGGACTAGTGAAGATCTATCCGCCCGTGCGGGCCGGGCTAGCCGACGTCAGCATCCTGAAGGAGGTCGCCGATGCCCTACGCAGAATCTGAGCCGGCCGGCGACCGCTCGCCAGTGCCCGTGGCGATCAAGATCCTGGTCGCGGGCGGCTTCGGGGTCGGCAAGACCACGCTGGTCAGCTCGGTCAGCGAGGTCAGGCCGCTGCGCACCGAAGAGGACATGAGCGAGCCGAGCACGCTGGTCGACCAGCTCGACGGGGTCGAGCGCAAGAGCACGACCACCGTGGCCATGGATTTCGGACGGATCTCGATCAGCGAGGATCTCGTCGTATATCTATTCGGAACTCCAGGCCAGAAACGATTCTGGTTCATGTGGGACGAACTCGCCTATGGCGCGCTCGGCGCGATCGTGATGGCCGACACCAGGCGGCTAGCCGACTGCTTCCCCTCGATCGACTACTTCGAGCGCAACGGCATGCCGTTCGTAGTCGCGGTGAACTGCTTCGACGAGGCCCGCCGGTACCCGTCCGAGACCATGCGCTCGGCGCTGAACCTCACCGACGACGTGCCGCTGCTGCTGTGCGACGCC
This sequence comes from Streptosporangiaceae bacterium, assembly GCA_036391235.1. Classification (GTDB taxonomy): domain Bacteria; phylum Actinomycetota; class Actinomycetes; order Streptosporangiales; family Streptosporangiaceae; genus Chersky-822. Next base: position 3,766 of record DASWAH010000394.1, on the reverse strand, counting down.
CGGCAGCGCACCTCGAGCCGCGACGTGCTGGTCGCGCTGGTCGAGCACGCAGTGGCCAGGCTCAGCGGCAGCCAGCAGGTCACGCCCGCCAGATAAGTACCAGCCCCCGGTCGTCGGTAACCCCTGAGCTGCTCTGCATCGCCTGCATCAGCCTGGTCGCCCCGCCCGCGAAACCACCGGTCACCAGCTGGTCGGCCTCCCCCAGCAGCCGGTCGATCCCGACGTCGATGTCCCGGCCTGGCACCTCCACCAGCCCGTCGGTGTACAGCATCAGCGCGTCCCCCGGCCGCAGCATCCCGTGCTCGGCGCCCTCCCGCAGGTCCGGCACGACGCCGAGGACGATGCCGCGAGCCTGGGTCAGCCGCCAGCGTCCGCTGCCGCTCTCGAAGTGCGCGGCCGGCGGGTGCCCGGCCGAGCTGATCACGTAACTGCCGGTGGCCAGGTCCAGGGCCAGGTGCACGGCCGTGACGAATCCCTCGGTCCGCTCCGACCGGCGCAGGTAGGCGTTGCAGGCGGTCAGGAACTCCGACGCCGGCACCGAGCCGAGCAAGCCGCCGAACGCCCCGGACAGCAGCAGCGCCCTGGTCCCGGCGTCGACGCCCTTGCCCGACACGTCCACGACAGCCGCCTCGAGGGTCTTGCCGTCGCAGGTAGAGACCACGAAGTCGCCGCCGAACGAGGCGCCGCCGGCCGGTCGCAGGACCGCATCGCAGCCCCAGCCCTCCGGAAGGGCCGGCAGTGCGCTCTGCGCCCTGATCCGGTCGCGCAGCTCGACCAGCATCCGGTCGCCCCGCATCCCGAGCAGGCCGAGCTTGGCCCGCACTCTGGCCAGCAGGAACGCGTAGACCGCGGTGATCACTATGGTGGCCAGGACGCCGAGTCCGGTCCGTCCGTCCTGCTGGATCGCGTCGAACCCGAGCATGGCGGCTACGATCGCGAACAAGATCAGCAGCGCCCTGGGCCATAGCAGCAGGCCGCCGGCCAGGATCGGCAAGATCATCAGTACCGGGGAGAACCAGGCTTCAGGCAGCCGGGCCGCGCCCAGGCCGATTCCGGCCACCACCAGGGCGAGCAGGAACGCCACCCGCCGGTTCCGCGTGATGAACTGCCGCCTGACCAAGCCGCGGAACGACAGCCCGGCGGAGTGGATTCCTGACCAGGGCCGTGACCCGGAACGCCCAACCATGATGGCGAAACTGTACCGGTTCCGGCGGCCTGCGCCACCCGCTCCGGCCGCCGCCGGACAGCGATAAACAAGTGGCACGACCGGCTCGCCGTGGGGTACGAAGGCCATCATGGACGCTCCGTATCCCATCCGTCCCGTCGACGATTCCGAGCTGGCCGCCTTCCGTGGCGTGTCCGACCACGCCTTCAACTCGCACTGGCCGACGGCGGAACTGCTGCGCTATGACCGGATGGTGACCGAGCCCGAGCGCACGCTGGCCGCGTTCGACGGCGGCCAGATGGTCGGTACCACGCTGGTGTTCTCCTTCGGCATGACCGTGCCCGGCGGCGAGGTTCTGCCCACCGCCGCGGTCAGCGGCGTGAGCGTGCTGCCGACCTATCGCCGCCAGGGGATCCTGTCGTCGCTCATGCGCCGCCAACTCGCGGACATCGCGGCCGCCGGCGAACCGCTCGCCGCGCTCTTCGCCTCCGAGTCGGTGATCTACGGCCGGTACGGCTACGGCGCGGCCACCGAGGAACTCGACTTCACCGTGCGCCGCGGTGAGGGCGGATTCCGGCCGCTACGCAGCGGCGCGCCGCCGCCGCCGCTGCGGCTGGCCGACCCGGCCGATGCCCTGCCGACGATCCGGGCTGTCTACGACGCGGTTCAGCCGGGCCGTCCCGGCATGCTGGTCAGGACCGACGCCTGGTGGCAGCTGCACGCGGAGGATCCGGAGTTCCTGCGGGAGGGCAGCAGCCCGATGCGCGCCGTGATCGCCGAGGACGGCTCGGGCGCGCGCGGCTTCGCCCTGTACAACGTCAAGCCCGGAGGCAGCGGTGACGGCCTGTTCGCCCAGACGCTGCGCATCCGTGACCTGTACTGGACCGACCCCGCCGCCTGCGCGGCCCTGTGGTCGGACCTGCTGTCGAGGGACCTGGTCAGCGAAGTGCGGGCTGGAGCGCGGCCGGTGGACGACCCGCTGCGGTATCTGCTGGCCGACCCCCGGCGGGCCAGGGCCCGGGTCTCGGACGGGCTGTGGGTCCGGCTGGTCAACATCCCCGAGGCGCTCACCCGGCGGCAGTACGCGGCACCGGTCGACCTCGTGGTCGACGTGACCGACCAGCTCATCCCGGCCAACCAGGGCCGGTGGCGGCTGACGGCCGGCGGCCCCGCCGACGGCGGCAAGCCGTCCTGCGAGCCGACCACCGCCGAGGCCGACATCGCGCTGCCGGTCTCGGCGCTCGGCGCCGCCTACCTGGGCGGGGCCAGGCTCGGCGGCCTGCTGGCGGCCGGACAGATCACCGAGAACCGGCCGGGCGCGGTCGCCGAGCTGTCGACCGCGATGTCCTGGGATCCGGCGCCCTGGTGCCCGACCGGGTTCTGAACCCGTCGCGGCACCGGTGCGGGGTCAGAACAGCAGCGCCTTGATTTCGAGGAACTCCTCCAGGCCGTGCACGCCGAGCTCGCGTCCGTAGCCAGACTGACCGAAGCCGCCGAACGGGGCCGCGACATTGAACGCCCCGCCGTTGATCTCGACCTGGCCGGCCCGTAGCCGCCTGGCCACCCGGACCGCGTGCTCCTGGTCGGCCGACCAGACCGCCGCGGCCAGGCCGTACGGGGTACCGTTAGCGATTCGCACCGCCTCGTCCTCGTCGCCGTACGGCAGCACGCACAGCACCGGACCGAAGACCTCCTCGCGGGCGATCGTCATCTCGGGCGTTACCCCGGCGAAAACCGTCGGCCTGACATAGCTGCCCGTCTCGAGCCCGGGCAGCGGCTCGAGGCCGCCGGTCACGATCTCCGCCCCCTCGGCGATACCACGCTCGATATAGCCGGCGACCCGGTCGCGCTGCGCCACCGAGCCTAGCGGCCCGATCCTGGTGCCGTCGGCCGCCGGGTCGCCGACCGTGTACCGGGCGGCGTTCGCGGCGGCCAGGCCGACCGCGTCGTCGTACCGGTCCGCGGGCACGAGCATCCTGGTCAGCGCGTTGCAGGTCTGGCCGCCGTTAACGAATGCCCTGGCCACGCCAACCTTGACCGCGGTGGCCAGGTCTGTGTCGGGCAGGATCACATTGGCCGACTTGCCGCCCATCTCCAGCGTCACCCGCTTGATGCTCGCCGCCGCCAGCTCGGCCACCCGCCGGCCAGCCGAGAGCGACCCGGTGAACGACACCACGTCGATGTCCCGATGCACCGCGATGGCCTCCCCGGTCACCTTGCCGGTGCCGCTGACCAGGTTGAACACCCCGGGAGGGAGCCCCGTCTCGTGAAAGATGGCGGCCAGTTCGCAGGCGGCCAGCGGCGCGACCTCGCTCGGCTTGAGCACGACCGTGCAGCCGGCCGCCAGGGCCGCCGCCGCCTTGGCCACGACTTGGTGGAGCGGGTAATTCCACGGTGTGATCGCGCCGGCGACGCCGGCTGGCTCGCGTACGACGAGGGCGTTGCCGGTCCGCTCGCCGCTGAAGTCGTAGGCCGCGAGCAGCTCCACATAGCTGGCCAGGACAGCGAGCGGGGTGCCGACCTGGACCTTGCGCGCGAACCGGAGCGGGGCGCCCATGTCCGCGCTGATGATCGCGGCGACAGAGTCGGCCCGCTGCTCGA
>DASWAH010000393.1:0-7803 GCA_036391235.1 Streptosporangiaceae bacterium | reverse complement strand
CTCTTCGCGCCCGCCGCCCGGTTACCGGCAAGATAGCGGAATATCAGCCCTGTTAGCCCGGATAATGGCCGCCTTAATAACGAGAACGTCATTCTTGACACGGTTAGGCGAGCCAAAACGTCGGCAAACCTGGGCGGTATTTCATTACGTGATATAACCCTGATCGTTATGTGATGGACTTTGCGAGGACAGGCCCGGCGGGCCGAGTGATGGGAGACCCAGGTGCCGTATCCCCGAACGCGAACGCGGGCGACGGCCGCCCTGGACGCCGGCGGAGCGATTCCCGGCGGCGGAACTGGCGCGCGCCGCGCCCCGGCCGACATCGCCTTCGGCCGTCACGGCCGACGTCGGGCCGGACCGCCCCGCGCCGTCAAGCTGGTCATCGTCACCGGTATCGCGGCCGCGGGATTGTGCCTGGTCACCGGCCTCACCGCAGTAGTCGTCAGGATCGGTGCCCGGCCAGCCTCCGGCCCGCCCATCGGCCTTCCGGCGGCGATCGGCCGGGCGGGCGGCCGGACCGGCGACGGTGCCGCCGCCCGCGCCCGCCCGCACCTGCCCCGGTCCGGCCGCCCGCTGACCAGCGCGGCCAGGACGCTGCGCACGTACCAGGGCGCCGGCCGGGCTCGTCGCGGCCCGTTCCTGATCGCCAGGCCGGGCACCTGGGGACTGTCCTGGGCCTACCGCTGCGGACAGGATCACGCGGGCCAGTTCGCGGTGACCGGGCAATCGCGCACGGCGGGCACCGACGTGGCGGTGGCCGCGTCGGGCCCGTCCGGGCACGGCTTCACCTCGGCCAGCGATCCCGGCCCGCACACCCTGACCATGATCACGCGCTGCTCGTGGAGGATCACGGTGGTCGTGCCGGCTGGCCGCCGCCAGCGTTGACTGGCGCCGGACTCGCCAGGACTAGGTGAAAATCGGCGGGTCGGTGCGGCTGCGCTTGAGCTCGTAGAAGCCAGGCGTCCGCAGGCAGGCGAGCACGCCGTCCCACAGCCGGCCGGCCTCCTCGCCGCGCGGGATCGGAGTCACCACCGGGCCGAAGATGGACGCGCCCTCGACCGAGATGATCGGCGTGCCGACCTCGAGGCCAACCCGCTCGATGCCATCGGTGTGCGAGGCCCGGACGGCGTCGTCGTACTCGGCGGACTCCATCGCGGCGGCCAGTTCCGCGGGCAGCCCGGCGTCGGCCAGGGCGGCCTCGATCGTCTCGCGGGTGCGCTCAGCCTTGGCGTTGTGGAAGCGCGTGCCGATCGCGGTATAGAGCGGCAGCACCGCGTCGGAACCGAACTTCTGCTCGGCCGCGACGCAGACCCGGACCGGCCCCCAGGCCTTGGCCAGGCCCGCCTTGTACTCCTCGGACAGGTCATCCCGGTTCTCGTTCAGCACGGCCAGGCTCATCACGTGCCAGCGGGGGTCGACCGGCCGGACCTTGGCCACTTCCAGCATCCAGCGGGAGGTAATCCAGGCCCACGGGCACAGCGGGTCGAACCAGAAATCGACGTGCACCGGCGGCTGCTCCGTCACAGCTTCTCCTTCGCGCTAGGCGTTACGGATCCACCCCCGGCTGCTGACAACCGGCGTGACCGGCCGGGCATTCCTTCACTGTCCGTGAAATCATGCCTGTCGATGCCGGGGCGCCAGGCCGGGGCACCACAGCGACGCAGGAAGAGGAACCCAGTGACGAGCAATCTGACCCGCGACGAGGCGGGCGAGCGCGCAGGGCTGCTGCGAACGGAGTCATACCAGGTCGAACTCGACCTGACCGGCGGCGAGATCACCTTCGGCTCACTGACCACGGTCAGGTTCAGCTGCACCAGGCCCGGCGAGTCCACCTTCATCGACCTGACCGCTGCCGAGGTCAGCGAGATCGTGCTGAACGGGACGGCGGTACCGCTCAGCGCGTTCGACGGCGACCGCATCCAGCTGTCCGGCCTGGCGGCCGAGAACGAGCTGACGGTCAGGGCCCAGTGCGCGTACTCGCGCAGCGGCGAGGGACTGCACCGCTTCACCGATCCCGCCGACAAGGGTGTCTACCTGTACTCGGACCTGGAGACCTTCGACGCGCACCGGATCTACGCGTGCTTCGACCAGCCCGACCTGAAGGCGAAGTTCGAGTTCACCGTCTTGTGCCCGGACAGCTGGCAGGCGATCTCGAACATGGCGCCCGACGAGCCGGCCAGGCCCGCCGGACCTGGCATCGAGCGCTGGCACTTCCCGCCGACCCCGCTGATGTCGACCTACATCACGCACATCTCGGCCGGGCCGTACGCGGTCGTGCACAGCGAGCACGACGGGATCCCGCTCGGCATCTACTGCCGCCAGTCGCTGGCCGGGTACCTCGACCCTGACGAGATCTTCCGTATCACCGCCCAGGGCTTCGACTACTTCCACGCCTTGTTCGGGGTGCGGTACCCGTTCGGCAAGTACGACCAGCTGTTCGTGCCCGAATACAAGGCCGGCGCGATGGAGAACGCGGGCGCGGTGACCTTCCTCGAGGACTACATCTTCCGCTCCCGGGTGACCGACACCCGGCACGAGACCAGGGCCGAGACGATCCTGCACGAGATGGCGCACATGTGGTTCGGCGACCTGGTCACCATGCGCTGGTGGGACGACCTGTGGCTGAACGAGTCGTTCGCCACCTGGGCCAGTCTGGTCGCCCAGAGCGAGGCCACACGCTGGCCGGACGCCTGGACGACCTTCTGCCAGGCCTGGAAGGCGTGGGCCTACCGGCAGGACCAGCTGCCCTCCACCCATCCGATCGCCGCCGACATCGTCGACATCGAGGCGGTCGAGGTGAACTTCGACGGGATCACCTACGCCAAGGGCGCCGCCGTGCTCAAGCAGCTTGTCGCCTACGCCGGGCGGGAGAACTTCCTGTCCGGCCTGCGCGCGTACTTCGCCAGGCACGCGTGGCAGAACGCCTCGCTGGCCGACCTGCTCGACGCGCTGGAACGGGTGTCGGGCCGGGACCTGGCCGGCTGGTCCAAGGCGTGGCTGGAGACGGCCGGGGTCAATACGCTCCGCCCGGAGTTCCAGCTCGACTCCGACGGCCGGTTCGCCAGCTTCGCGATCGTGCAGAGCGCCCCGCCGTCGCATCCGGTGCTGCGGCCGCACCGCATCGCGATCGGGCTCTACGACCGGAGCCCGGCCGGCCTGGCCCGCCGCGGCCGGGTCGAGCTCGACGTGACCGGCGAGCGGACCGAGGTGGCCGAGCTGGCCGGCCAGCAGGTCCCCGATCTGGTGCTGGTCAACGACGACGACCTGACGTTCGCCAAGATCCGGCTGGACGAGCGGTCGATGAGCACGCTGATCGGCTCGATCGGCACCTTCCCGGATTCGCTGCCGGCCGCGCTGTGCTGGGCCGCGGCCTGGGACATGTGCCGGGACGCGGAGATGGCCGCCCGCGACTATGTTGCGCTGGCGCTATCCGGCATCGGATCGATCACGTCGATCTCGATGCTGCAGACCGTGCTCGGGCAAGCCGTCGCAGCCGTGCGCCGGTACGCCGACCCGGCCTGGCGGGCCGAAGGGCTGGCCGGCCTGGCCAGCGCGCTGCGCGTGCACCTGACCAATGCTGCGCCGGGATCCGACTTCCAGCTCGCGTTCGCGCAGTCCTTTGCGTCGGTCGCCAGCTCCCCCGATGACCTCGCCCTGTTGCGCGGCCTGATGGACGGCACCCAGACGATCAACGGGCTCGAGATGGACACCGACCTGCGCTGGGCGATCCTGCACCGCCTGGTAAGCCGGGGTGAGGCGGGCCAGGAGGCGATCGAGGCCGAGCACGATCGTGACCGCACCGACGCGGGCGACCGGCACGCGCTGGCCTGCCAGGCCGCTATTCCTGAGGCGACCGCCAAGGCGGAGGCCTGGGAGCAGATCGTGTCCGGCGACCTGCCGAACGCTTCGTTCCGGGCGGCCCTTGGCGGCTTCTACTCGGCCGACCAGGAGAACCTGCTGGCTCCCTACGCGGCCAGGTACTTCGCTGTCGTGGCGGACCTGTGGCGGTCCTGGGGCAGCGACATGGCCCAGTTCTTCGCCGAGTACGGCTACCCGTCCACCGTCGTCAGCCAGCAGGCCATCGACGAGGCCGCGGCCTACCTGGACCACCAGGACGTGCCGCCTGGGCTGCGGCGGCTGATCGCCGAGGGCCGGGACGACGTCATCCGGGCACTGCGCTGCCGGCAGCGGGACGCCCAGGCGGCCAGCTAGCCCAGGACCGCCAGCTAGCGGAGCGGCGGACCTGGCCGGCCCGCCGCCGCGGCGGCGACCAGCCTGACCAGATCCAGGTCGGCCAGGTCCTCGATCAGCACGGCCTTGCCCTCGCCGTCGCACAGCGGGACCCGCCAGTTCGGGTACTCGTCCCTGGTGCCAGGGATGTTCTGGGTGCGCCGCTCGCCGACCGCGTCGGCCAGCGACACCCCGGTCAGCTGGGCGGGCGTGCGGGCCAGGTAGGCGTACATCGCCACCGTGAACGCCCTGGCCGACGGCGGTGGCCCGGGCGGCAGCAGACCGGCCGCGGTCAGCGCGTCGTGCCAGGCCGTCACCTTCAGCTCGGACGCCTTGCGTTCCTTCTCGGGATCGGGCAGCAGCCCGAGCTGGGCCCGCACCGTCACGTGATCGCCGGAGACGAACCCGGCTACCGGCGGCATGTCGTGCGTGCCCACGGTGGCCATGCAGCGCCGCCGCCAGCGGGCCGGGCGCAGCGGGGTGCCGTCGGCCTCGCTGGCGAACCAGGCCATCTCGGTGCCGAGCACCCCCGCGCCGGCCAGGTAGTCCCTGATCCACGGCTCGATGGTGCCCAGGTCCTCGCCGATGGCCAGACCGCCGGCCCGCCGGGCGGCCGCGGTCAGCGCGCCCACCGTCAGCCGGTGGTCGTACCGGACGTAGGCGCCCTGGTCGGGCGAGGCCCCTTCCGGCACCCACCACAGCCGCGTCAGGCCCATGACGTGATCCACGCGCAGGCCGCCGGCGTGTTCGAACGCGGCGCCGAACAGGTCAGCCAGCGGCCGGGCCCCGCTGGCCGCCAGTGACTGCGGGTGCCAGGGCGGCTGGGTCCAGTCCTGACCCCGCTGGTTGAACTCGTCGGGCGGCGCTCCCACGCTGAACCCGCGCACCAGCAGGTCCTGATGGGCCCAGGCATCGAACCCGCCGGGATGAACGCCCACGGCCAGGTCGCCGATCACCCCGATCCGCATCCCGGCCGCGCGGGCCGCCCGCTCGGCCGTCGCCAGTTGCTCGTCCATCAGCCACTGCAGCCAGGCGTGGAACCCGGCCCGGCCGGCCGGGGGACCCGATCCGGTCGCTTCGGCTACCACGCCCGGGTTCGCGAGTCCGGCCGGCCAGGCCCGCCAGTCCGGCCCGTGCTGCTCGGCCAGCGCGCACCAGGTCGCCCAGCCGTTCAGTTCGGCGCCCTGAGCCGTTGCATACGCCCGGTAGGCGGCCTCCCGGCCCGGATGCCGGGGCAGCTCGTACATCAGCTCGAGGGCGGCGCGCTTGGCCGCCCAGACCCGGTCGCGGTCGATCAGGTCAGGCGTGCTGCTGAGCGCGCGCAGCGGCTCGGCCAGCGCATCCACGAACTGCCGCTGGGCCGGGTTGAGCTGCTGGTACTCGGGAATGTCCTCGATCCGCAGGTACAGCGGGCTGGCGTACCGCCTGGTCGTCGGCAGGTACGGCGAGTCACTCAGCGGCGCCGCAGGCTCGGCCGCGTGCAGCGGGTTGATCAGGATGAAGTCCGCGCCCAGGTGCCGGCCCGACCAGCGGGCCAGATCGGCCAGGTCGTGCAGATCGCCATGGCCCCACGACCGCCGGGACCGGACCGAATAGAGCTGAACAGTGAACCCCCAGCCGCGCCCGCCCGGTGCCTGCGGTGCCGGCTCTGCCGGTGCGCTGTCCTGGCCCGGCCGCTGCGCCTGGCCGCCGGAGCCCGGCGGCTGGCCGAGCGCGCCGACGATGGCCCGCAGCGTAGTTTCGGGTACCCGCACCCGCTCCTTGCGCCAGTTCTCGTACGTCGCGGTGACGCCGAGTGCCTCGGCCGTCGCGGTCAGGTCGCGGTCGGTCATGGTCTCCATGATGTCCCGGCCCGGGCCAGCCATGCGCCCGGCGTACCTACCCGGCCGCCCCCGACGCCAGCCTGCGCGACCGGTAGGCCGCCACATGCGCGCGGTTGCCGCAGGTACGGCTGTCGCAGAACCGGCGGGACTGGTTCCTGGTCAGGTCGACGAAGACGGCCTCGCAGCGCGGGGCGGCACAGGTACGGACCCGGCCGCTGGCGCCCGCCACGACCAGTTCGGCCAGCCCCATCGCGCTGTGCGCGGCCATCCGGTCGGCCAGCGGCGCCGACGCCTTCGTGACATGGATGTGCGGAGGCCGGCCGTCGTGGGACACGATCTGCGGCACCGCCCCGGTCTCCGCGAGCAGATCGTTCAGCAGCGCGATGGCCGCGGCGGGGTCATTGCGCTCGCAAGCCGAGGCGGCCTCGTCGAGGCGCGCGCGCAGCGCGCGCAGCCTGGGCACGTCCTGCGCTCTGACCGCGGCCAGGTTCTCGACCCGGTGCTGCCGGGCGAAGTCCTCGATGCCGGCCAGGGTAGCCAGCCGGTCATCGCCGGCCGGTCCGCCGGCGGAGGTAGTGCGGCCGGAATTGATCAGGTCGACGCATTCGGCGAGCGCCTCGAGCTGATCGGCGCCAAAAGCCATTGCCTGCTCCTGCCGGTCACGACGTATGCTGACATACGTGACAGCACCGTACAAGAATACGGTCCTTACAGCAAAGCCGGCCGGCCAGGATCCTGACGCGGCCGGCGATCCGCTGCTGCGCCGCGGCAGCCCGCTGGTGATGGCCGGGCTCGGCGCGGCGACGATCTCGTCGTCGGCCGTGCTGGTCACGCTGTCCGGGGCCAGCCCGGTCGCCACCGCGTTCTACCGGGCCGCGCTCGCCCTGCCGCTGCTGGCCGGGCTGGCCTGGCTCGAGCAGCGGCGACTCGGGCCGCGCCAGGCCGGGCGGCGGCTCAGGGCGGCCGGGGCCGGCTTGTTCCTGGCGGTGGACCTGATCCTGTGGGCGCACGCGATCGCCGACGTCGGGGCCGGCGTCGCCACCGTACTCGGCAACCTGCAGGTCCTCTTCGTCGCCGGGATCGCCTGGCTGCTGTGGAAGGAACGCCCGGGCCGCGCGGTCGCCCTCGCGCTGCCGGTCGTGATCACCGGCGTCGTCCTGGTTTCCGGCCTCGTCGGCTCGCCTTCCGGCACCGGACTGCACCCGCTGGCTGGCGTCTGGTTCGGGATCGGAACCTCGATCGCCTACGCGGGTTACCTGCTCATGCTGCGCCGTTCCTCGGCCGCCTCCGCACATGTCGCCGGGCCGGTGGCCGACGCCACCGCGGGCGCCGCCGCCGGGGCGCTGGCCTACGGGCTGGTGTTCGGCGGACTGGGCCTGCAGCCGGTCTGGCCGTCGATCGGATGGCTGGCCGCGCTGGCGCTGCTCAGCCAGACCGCCGGATGGCTGTTCATCGCCTCATCCTTGCCCAGGCTTCCTGCGGCCGTGTCCTCGCTGATGCTGCTGTTGCAGCCGGCCGCCTCGCTCGCCCTGGCCGCGGTGATCCTCGGCCAGCAGCCCACCGTGGCCCAGATCGCGGGCGCGATCTTGACCTGCGGCGGCGCTCTGCTCGCGAGCAGGTCGGCGACCAAGCCGGCGGCCGAGCAGGCCGGCGCCGGAGCGGAGCCCGATCCCGCTCCGGTCGTGGCCGGCTGATCACCAGCTCAGCTACGGACCGGTCGCGGCGCGAGGGCTCGCCCCAGCCACAGGCC
>DASWAH010000392.1:0-12458 GCA_036391235.1 Streptosporangiaceae bacterium | reverse complement strand
CTGCCGCAGCGCCTGATCGATGACCTTCTCGGTCAGCTCGGTGATCAGGTGGGACTGCTCGGCCAGGCCGACGAACTCGGCCGCCGTCAGCACGCCGCGGCGCGGATGGGGCCAGCGGGCGAGCGCCTCCATGCCGATCGTCTTGCCGTCGGCCAGGCGCACCTTGGGCTGGTAGTACAGCTCGATCTCGCCGCGGGTGACCGCCGTCCGCAGGTCGCTGGCCAGGGCCAGCCGCTCGGCCGAGTTCCGGTCGGCGTCCGGCGTGTACCGCTCGATGCCGCTGTGCCGTTCCTTGGCGACGTACATGGCCACGTCGGCCCGCTGCATGAGCTGGTCGAAGCCGGCCGCGTCGTCCGGGTAGATCGCGATGCCGACACTCGCCTCGACCTGGAAGGTCATCCCCTCGAGCCGGACCGGCTCGGCCAGCGCCGCCCGGAGCCTGGACGCCACCTCACGGGCCAGGCTCGGCTCCCTGACCGCGGGCAGCAGCACCGCGAACTCGTCCCCGCCCAGCCGGGCCACCACGTCGCCTGGCCGGACACTGTGCTCGAGCCGGTGCGCGACCAGCTTGAGCAGCCGGTCACCGACCGCATGACCGAGCGTGTCGTTGACTTGCTTCAGGCCGGTCGACCGGTCCAGGTCGATCAGCAGGAATCCGGCCTTGGCGCCATCGCGATCCGCCTCGGACAGGGCCTCGCCGCTGCGCTTGGCCAGCATCTTGCGGTTGAGCAGCCCGGTCAGCTCGTCGTGACTGGCCTGGTGATCACGTTTTACCGACAGGGCCGCGCTGATGTACACGGCGGTCAGGGGGAAGGTCAGCAGGCCGACGATGAACGCCGAGTGCGTCTTCATCACCAGCACCACCAGCGGCGCGGTCGCGAACAAGATCAGGTGCACGCTGGCCTGGTAGGGCAGCCGCCGCTTGGCTATTGGCCAGGGCTTGCTTCTCGTGCTGATCGAGATGGCCAGGGTGACCAGGCAGAAGTTCACGGCGAAGTAGGCCAGCCCGGCGGCCAGCAAGACCGCGAGGGTCAGGTCATTGGGCCACAACGCGTGTCCGGGGCTGGCCGTGCGGCCGGCCGCGAGCAGCACCAGCTCGGCCGCGCCCATGCTCAGGCTGAGCTGGGCGGTGTTGAACACGACCCGGAACAGTGAGTGCCGGGCCGGCGCGACCAGCAGGATCGCGATCGCTCTGAGCACGACCGCGATCGGGAACCCCCAGAACAGCAGGGCGGCCAGGGCCAGCGTGCGGGAGACCGCCGGAGCCTCGGAATTCGACCGGCCGGGGATCGCCACCGGCCAGATCTCGGCCGTGATCATCATGACCGCGATCACCCAGAACATGGGGTGGCCGACGACGCCGATGATCACCCAGTCGGGCAGCCGGGTCAGATGCAAGACGGCCAGCCCTAGGACGGTCGCGCCCGCCAGGCTGACCGCGGTGATGTAGAACCACGGCGGCGAGCCGAACTTCGGGGTGACGTCGCGAACGTCGTTCGGGTTCTTCATAGCGTCCTCACGGCCGCCGGATCAGCCGGCGGGGGTACCGGCTGGTAAGTCGATGTCAGGCAGCGTAACCGCGCACTGCACCTGACGAAGCCATACGCATACTATCTGTTACTAGGTGTCTTGTCGTAGCTAACTGACTACACATCGCACACTGTCATGTTAACGGTCGGTTTAGTCGGGAAGGCCGGGTTACCCAGCGGGCACCGCGGCCTCAGCCGCCGCTTCTGGGCCGTCACTCAGGAGCACCTCGAGCCCGGCCTCGTCGAGCACCGGCACGCCCAGAGATGCGGCCTTGTCCAGCTTGGAACCCGGGTTCTCGCCGGCCACCACGAAGCGAGTCTTCTTCGAGACCGACCCGGAAACCTTCCCGCCTTGCGACTGGATGGCCTCGGCCGCCTCCTCGCGCGTGCGGCCGGACAGCGTGCCGGTCAGCACGACCGTGATCCCGGACAGCGCTCCGGCCGCCGCGGCTTCGCCCAGCGCGAACCCGGTGAACCCGGGATCGGCCAGCAGCACCCCGGCGTCCCGCCATTTCGCCACGATCGCCTGATGCCATGGCACCCCGAACCACTCGATGATCGAGGCTGCGATCGTCGGGCCGACCTCGTCGACCAGCATCAGCGTCTCGGCCGGAGCGGCGGCGATCGCCTCGACCGAGCCGAACGCGGCGGCCAGGGCCCGGGCCGCGGTCGGGCCCACATGGCGAATCGACAGCGCCACCAGCACTCGCCACAGCGGCCTGGTCCTGGCCTCGTCCAGGTTCCGCAGCAGGCTGACCGCGTTCGCCGTAAGCTGGCCGCCGATCGTCACGAAGAACGGTGACCGGGCCAGGCTCTCCGCGGTCAGCCCGAACAGGTCGCCTTCGTCGAAGACCAGTCCGGCCTCCAGCAGCGCGGCGGCAGCCTCGTAACCGAGCACCTCGATGTCGAAGGCACCCCGGCTGGCCACGTGGAACAGCCGCTCCCGCAGCTGCGCCGGGCAGGACCTGGTGTTCGGGCAGCGCCAGTCGACCTCGGTCGCCTCCCTGGCCAGCGGGGTGCCGCAGCTCGGGCACGCGTCAGGGAACTCGAACGCCCGCTCGTCGCCGGTTCGCAGGTCGAGCACGGGCCCGACGACTTCGGGAATCACGTCGCCGGCCTTGCGCAGCACGACCATGTCCCCGATCAGCACGCCCTTGCGGGTGACCTCGTCGGAGTTGTGCAGGGTCGCCCGCTCGACCGTGGAACCGCTGACCTTGACCGGAGTCATGACCGCGAACGGCGTCACCCGCCCGGTCCGGCCGACATTGACCCGGATGTCCAGCAGCCGGGTGGTGACCTCCTCTGGCGGGTACTTGTAGGCGATCGCCCAGCGGGGCGCCCGGCTGGTGAATCCGAGCCGCTCCTGCACCGCGATCGGGTCGAGCTTGACCACCACCCCGTCGATCTCGTACGGCGGGTCATGCCGGTGCTCGGCGTAGTAGCCGATGTAGTCGCGAACCCCGCCGAAGTCGCTGACCACCTTGTACAGCTCGCTGACCGGCAGCCCCCACGCGCGCAGCCGGTCATACCAGCCGGACTGGCTGTCCGGCCGGTCCGCCACCTCGCCTTCGATCCGGCCGACGCCGTGCAGGATCAGGCCGAGCGGCCGGGTCGCGGTCACGGCCGGATCCTTCTGCCGCAGCGATCCGGCCGCGGTGTTCCTGGGGTTCACGTACGGTGGCTTGCCCGCTGCGGCCTGGCGCTCGTTCAGCTCCTCAAAAGCCTTGACAGGCAGGAACACCTCGCCTCGGACCTCGAGTGTGGACGGCCACCCCGATCCGGCCAGCTGTCTGGGAGCGGCCGCGATCGTCCTGACGTTCGCGGTCACGTCTTCCCCGGTCACGCCGTCTCCCCGGGTCGCCGCCCGGCTGAGCTTGCCGTTGCGGTAAACGAGGTCGACCGCGAGCCCGTCAATCTTCAGCTCGCACAGGAAAGGGCCGGTCCCGCCGAGCCGCTCCGCGCGGGCGTACCAGTTGTCCAGCTCGTCCGCCGAGAACGCGTTGTCCAGGCTGAACAGCCGCTCCAGATGCCGCACGGGCGCGAAGCCGGCCGCGGCCACGTCGCCGACCCTCTGGGTCGGCGAGTCGGGCGTACGCAGGTCCGGGTAGTCCGCCTCGAGCTTGCGGAGTTCGCGCATCAGCGCGTCGTACTCGGCATCGGAGACCACCGGCGAGTCGAGCACGTGGTAGCGGTAGTTGTGCTCGGTGACCTGGTCGGCCAGGTCGGCATGCCGGTGCCTGGCTTCGCCGGTGGCCTGGCTGACGTCGGCCCCTTCCTGGCTAGCACCGTCCTGGCTGACCTCGCCCGTCTCATCCGGTCCGGTCACCGCACGCCCTCCTCGATCAGTTCGGGAATCAGCCTCGCCGTCTCCCGGCACTGCGTGAGCACGGCCCTGGCCTGGGCCGGGCTGGCTCCGGCCAGGCCGCAGGCCGGCGTCACGACCACCTGCCCGGTCAGCGTGGCCGCGGGCAGCCCGATCCGCTGCCAGAGCCTGATGATCGTCTCGGCGGTCGCGCGCCCAGGCGTGGCGCCGACGCCGGCCTTCGCCGGTCCCAGCGGCGGCACCGCACCGGCCAGCAGTCCGAGCCCGGCCTCGGCGAGCTCGCCGATCGAGTCGTGCTCGCTTTCGGCGAGCAGGGCGAGATCGCAGGAAACGGCAGTCGCGCCGGCGGCTGCGATGACTCCGAAGGGAACCCGGCGGGCGCAGCAGTGGACCAGGTAGGGCACGGACCCCGCGGTGCCGACGGTACGCAGCGCCTCCTGGGCCACGGGCTCGTCGACGGCGGCCACGCGGCGCAGGCCGCTCGCGGTCGGTACCGATCCGGTCAGCACGCCAGGCAGCGATGGCTCATCGAGCTGCAGCAGCACCCGCGCGCCGGGCACCCTCCGCTGAACCGCGGCCACGTGCGCGGCCGTCGCCTCGGCCAGGGAGGCGATCAGGTCGGCGACGGCGCCCTGATCGGACAGGGCGGGCTCGACGCTGCGGGTGAGCTGCAGCGCGGCGGCCAGCGTCCACGGGCCGCAGAGCGGGATCTTCAGCGGGCCTTGGTAACCCTGGGTCGCGGCCTCGAGCGCGTCCAGGTCGGCCGACAGGTAACCGGCCGCGCGGCCGAGGTCACGCCCGCGGCGCTCGGCCAGCCGCCAGCCGGTCGCGGTGGTCTCGACCGGGAGGTCGACCAGCAGCGCTGCGGTCCGGCCGACCACGTCGGCGCCTGGCCCGCGGGCGGGCAGCTCGGCCAGATGAGGCAGGTCAGCAAGCTCGCCGAGCACGACCGCGGCGGCCTGCTCGGGGTTGGTGCCCGGCATCGACCCAATGCCGGTGGCGCTTCCCGCTGGCCAGGGGAAAGGCCGCTCTCCACCGCTCACTGCCACATCCTAGCGACGCCCTCTGTCACCGCCCGCTCCCCGCGACACCGCCGCCGCCTGCCTGGCCAAGCCGGCCAGCGACCTCTGAAAGATGCAAGGCCGGCCAGCGACCCCTGAAAGAGGGGGTAAATCCCCACCGATAACGCAGGAAGAATTACCCCCTCTTTCGGAGCGTGGGGCGGGCGGGGAGCTGGGCTCTTTCAGAGCGGGGGGCGGGCGGGGACCTGGGCGCGGGCGGCGGAGGCGATCGTGGCCGAGCCGAGGACGACGTCATCGTCGTAGAGGACGGCGGCCTGGCCCCTGGCCACCCCGCGGGCCGGGGCGTGCAGCTGGATGCGCAGGCCGTCGCCGGCCAGCCAGCAGGTCGCCGGGAAAGTCTCGCCGTGCGCGCGGAGCTGCACGACCGCGTCGACCGGGGCCTGCGGCGGGTTCAGGCCCGACCACACCGGCCCGATCGCCGTGATCTCGTCGACGTCGAGGTCCTCGGCCCGGCCAACTCGCACGTTGCCGGAGACCGGCTCGATGTCCAGCACGTAGCGCGGCCGCCCGTCGGCCGCGGGGGTGTCGATCCGCAGGCCGCGGCGCTGGCCGACGGTGAAGCCGTAGCTGCCGTCGTGCTGTCCGAGCACCTGACCGTCGGCGTCCACGATCGCGCCAGGGGCCGAACCGAGCCGGCGGCGCAGGAACCCGCGGGTATCGCCGTCGGCGATGAAGCAGACGTCGTGGCTGTCCGGCTTGGCCGCCACGGCCAGGCCGCGCCGGGCCGCCTCGGCCCGCACCTGGTCCTTGGTGCTGTCCCCAAGCGGGAACATCGCCCGGCTGAGCTGCGCGCTGGTCAGCACGCCGAGCACGTAGGACTGGTCTTTGGCGTCATCCACGCTGCGCCGCAGCCGGGCGGCACCGTTCGGCCCGGTCGCCTCCAGCCTGGCATGGTGGCCGGTGCAGACCGCGTCGAAGCCGAGCGCGAGCGCCCGGTCGAGGACGGCGGCGAACTTGATCTTCTCGTTGCAGCGCAGGCACGGGTTCGGTGTGTTACCGCGGGCGTACTCGGCTACGAAGTCGTCGACCACCTCGGCGGCGAACCGCTCGGCCATGTCCCAGACGTAGAACGGGATGCCGATCACGTCGGCGGCCCGCCTGGCATCCCTGGCGTCCTCGAGCGTGCAGCAGCCGCGGGCGCCGGTGCGGTACGACGTCGGGTTGGCCGACAGGGCCAGGTGGACTCCGGTGACGTCGTGGCCCGCGTCGGCCGCCCTGGCCGCGGCGACCGCCGAGTCCACGCCGCCGGACATGGCGGCGAGCACGCGCAGCCCGGTCACGACGCAGCTGCCTGCCCGGCCGCGATGACGGCGGGGTTGCCGGCACCCGCGGCGGCGGCCTGGCTGACGCCGCTCTGCCGCCCCGCCCGCCTGGCCCGGTCGACGACCTCGCCGATGACGGCGCCGAGGACGTCGACGTCGGCCATCGTGCTGGGCCGGCCGAGGGAGAATCGCAGCGACCCGCGGGCCCGGGCGAGGTCGGCGCCCAGCGCCAGCAGCACATGGCTGGGCTGGGCGACCCCGGCCGTGCAGGCCGAACCGGTAGAACAAGCGACGCCCTTGGCGTCCAGCAGCATCAGCAGCGCGTCGCCCTCGCAGCCGGGGAACGAGAAATGGGCGTTGCCCGGCAGCCTGGCCGCTCCCGGCGGCGGCCCGTTCAGCACCGCGTCGGGCACGGCCGCCAGGACCCGGTCGATGAGCGCATCCCGCAGCTGCCCGATCCTGGCCGCGTGCTCCGCGCGCCCGGCCGCGGCCAGTTCGGCAGCTACCGCGAACCCGCGGATGGCGGCGGTGTCCAGAGTGCCGGAGCGGACGTCACGTTCCTGGCCGCCGCCGTGCAGGACCGGCACCGGTTCCTCGCCCCTGGCCAGCAGCAGCGCGCCCGCCCCGACCGGCCCGCCGATCTTGTGACCGGTGACCGTCAGTGCCGTCGCGCCGCTGTCGGCCAGGCTGACCGGGACCTGCCCGGCCGCCTGCACGGCGTCACTGTGGAACGGGATACCGTGACCGGCAGCGATGGCAGCGAGCTGGGCGACCGGCTGGATCGCCCCGACCTCGTTGTTGGCCCACATCACGCTAATCAGCGCGACCCGGTCAGGGTCGGCCTCGATCGCCGCGCGCAGCGTGTCCGGGCTGAGCAGTCCGGTGTTGTCGACCGGCAGCCACTCGACCTCGGCGCCCTCGTGATCGCCGAGCCACTGGACCGAGTCAAGTACGGCGTGATGCTCGATAGCCGTGGCCAGCACCCGGGGCCGAGTCAGGCCCGCGCCCTGACGAGCCCAGTACAGGCCCTTAACCGCCAGATTGTCGGCCTCGGTGCCCCCGCTGGTGAACACCACCTCGCTCGGTCGGGCGCCGAAGGCCTGGGCGATCTGCTCGCGGGATTCCTCGACGACCCGACGGGCCTGGCGGCCCGCGTTGTGCAGTGACGACGCGTTCCCGGTGCGCGACAGCTCGGCCACCATGGCGGCCAGCGCCTCGGGCGCCATCGTGGTAGTCGCCGCGTGGTCAAGGTAGACGGCGGATGCGGAATTGACCATGGTGAGTCAAGCCTAACGGGAACCCCTGACCATATGACCCGGTCAGCCCCGTCCGTCAGGCTGAGCGCTTGCCGATTTCCTCGACCAGCTGCGGCACGACCTTGAACAGGTCACCGACCACGCCGTAGTCGGCCAGCTCGAAGATCGGCGCCTCCGGATCCTTGTTCACGACCATGATCGTCTTCGAGGTCTGCATGCCGGCCCGGTGCTGGATCGCGCCGGAGATCCCGACGGCGACGTAGAGCTGCGGCGACACGGTCTTCCCGGTCTGGCCGACCTGGAACTGATGCGGGTACCAGCCAGCGTCGGTCACGGCGCGGGACGCGCCGACGGCTGCGCCGAGCGAGTCGGCAAGCTGCTCGATCAGGGCCATGTTGTCGGCCGAGCCGACGCCGCGGCCGCCGGAGACCACGATCGAGGCCTCGGTCAGCTCGGGCCGCTCGCCGCGCTGCTGCACGACCCGGTCGGTGATCCTGGCCTGCTTCGCGCCCTCGCTGACGGCGATGGCGACCGGCTCGATGGCCGCCTCGCCGGCGGCCGCCTCCGGGCTGATCGCGTTCGGCCGGACCGCGATGATCGGCGTTCCGGCCTTGACCCGGGACGTGACGTTGATAGCGCCGCCGAAGATGACCTGCTGGGCGGTCAGATCGTCGTCCAGGCCAACGACGTCGGTCAGGATGCCGGAACCGGTCTTGACGGCCAGCCGGCCGCCGATCTCACGACCTTCGGCCGTGCTCGGCAGCAAGATCGCGGCCGGGGACTTCTGCTTGGCCAGCTCGGCCAGCAGCTCCGCCTTCGGCGCGACTACGTAGTCGTCGTAGTCGGGATCGGCCGCGACATAGACCCGGGCCGCGCCGTACTCGGCCAGCCTGGCCCGTCCCGCCTCGGCGCCGGGGCCGGTCCAGACCACGCCAGGCTCGCCGAACCGGCGTGCCAGCGTCACCAGCTCGAGGGTGACCTTCTTGACGGTCTCGCCGTCGTGCTCAGCCAGTACCAGGATCTCGGCCATCGTCGGCAGCCCCTAACCCCTTTGATGTCTCGTGTGCTCGGTCGGTCGGCTCGGATCAGATGAACTTGCGTTCGGCCAGGAAACCGGCCGCCTGCGAACCGCCGTCACCCTCGTCGGTGACGATCGTGCCGGCCTGACGCGGCGGGCGCTTGGCGAAGCTGGTCACCTCGCAGGCCGCGCTGGCCAGCCCGACCTGGCCGGGGTCGACGCCGGTGTCGGCCAGGCTCATCGTCTGGACCGGCTTCTTCTTGGCCGCCATGATCCCCTTGAAGGACGGGTACCGCGGCTCGTTGATCTTCTCGACCACGCTCACGACGGCGGGCAGCGATGCCGTGACCGTGTCGTAGCCGTAGTCGGCCACCCGGTTGATCGTGATCGACGAACCGTCGATGTCGACCTTGCTCGCGTACGACAGCTGGGGCACCCCGAGCCGCTCCGACAGCATGGCCGGCAGCACGCCGGTCCTGGCGTCGGTGGACTCCGAGCCGAGGATCACCAGGTCGAAGCCGATCTGACCGAGAACGGCGGCGAGCGCGGCCGAGGTGCCGAGCACGTCAGAGCCGGCCAGCGCGTCGTCGACCAGGTGCACGGCCTTGTCGGCGCCCATCGACAGCGCCTTGCGGATCGACTCGGTAGCGCGTTCCGGGCCCATCGAGAGGATCGTCACCTCGCCGCCCTGGGCTTCGGCCAGGCGCAGGCCTTCCTCGATCGCGTACTCGTCGAGCTCGTTGATCACCGCGTCGGCGGCGTCCCGGTCGAGGGTGGAGTCGGACTCCCTGAGAGTGCGCTCCGACCACGTGTCGGGAACCTGCTTCACGCAGACCACGATGTTCATGACCGGCGCCAACCTCCCTGTTCGTGCCAACTGGGCAGTGCAAGCCTGCCAAACCCCGCCGCAGGCCCGCATCCCGGGTCCTCAGGCGGGGAGTTCTGGATAATGTTACTCGCTAGTAGCATCCGGCGCGGGCTCAGGCCTGCCGCTCGGCCAGTGCGACCACGTTGGCCAGCAGCATGGCCCTGGTCATCGGGCCCACCCCGCCCGGCACTTTGGCCAGATACCCGGCCACCTCGGCCACGCCAGGATCCACGTCGCCGCGCAGGCCGGCCTCGGTGCGGGTGATCCCGACGTCCAGCACGGCCGCTCCCGGCCTGACCATGCCCGCGGTGACCAGGCCCGGCCGTCCGGCCGCGGCAACCACGATGTCGGCGTCCTGCGTGTGCGCGGCCAGGTCCTTGGTCCCGGTGTGACAGAGCGTGACCGTAGCGTTCTCGCTCTTCCTGGTCAGCAGCAGGCCGAGCGGGCGCCCGACGGTGACGCCGCGGCCGATGACGGTGACATTGGCTCCGGCGATCGGCACCTGGTAGCGGCGGAGCAGTTCCACGATGCCCAGCGGGGTACACGGCAGCGGGCCTGGCTCGCCGAGCACGAGGCGGCCCAGGTTGACCGGGTGCAGCCCGTCGGCGTCCTTGTCCGGGTCCATCAGCTCGAGCACCGGCTGGCTGCGGAGCCCGGCCGGGAGCGGAAGCTGCACGATGAACCCGGTGCAGGCCGGATCGGCGTTCAGTTCGGCCACGGTGTTCAGCACCTGCTGCTGGGACGCGGTGGCAGGCAGGTCGCGACGGATACTGGCGATGCCGACCTCGGCGCTGTCCTTGTGCTTGCCCGCCACGTACACGGCGCTGCCCGGGTCGTCACCGACCAGCACGGTGGCCAGGCCAGGCACGATGCCGCGGGCACGCAGCGCCGCGACCCGGGCCGAGAGTTCTGATCGGATAGCGGCGGCGGTGGCCTTGCCGTCAAGAATGGTCGCGGTCACCCGCTCATTCTGCCCGCCGTCCGGCTGGCCGGCGACTCCGGGCGGGCTCAGTGCCAGAAGTGCCGGACGCCGGTGAAGTACAGGCTGATGCCGGCCGCCTGCGCCGCCGCGACGACCTCCTCGTCGCGGACCGAGCCGCCGGGCTCGGCGACCGCCCGCACCCCCGCATCAGCCAGCACCTGCAGGCCGTCGGCGAACGGAAAGAAAGCGTCGCTCGCGGCGACCGAGCCGGACGCACGGTCCCCGGCCCGGCTGACCGCCAGCCGGGCCGAGTCCACCCGGTTGACCTGACCCATGCCGATGCCGACCGATGCCATCCCGGAAGCGAGCAAGATCGCGTTCGACTTGACGCTACGGCAAGCCCGCCAGGCGAATTCCAGGTCGGCCAGCACGTCCTCGTCCGCAGCCGGACCGGCCGCCAGCTTCCAGCCGCCGGCCAGGTCGCCGGGCTCGGTGACGGCGTCGGCGGTCTGCATCAGCAGCCCGCCGCCGATCTGCTTCCACTCGGCCGCGGCCTGACTCCCGGCTCTTAGTGCTGGCCGGCCGCATCGGAGCAGGCGCTGGTTCTTCTTCGCGGTCAGGATGCCGAGCGCCTCCGGTTCGAAGCCGGGCGCGACGATCACCTCGGTGAAGATGTCGGCGACCTGCCTGGCCATCTCGGCCGTGACCACCTGGTTAGCCGCGATCACGCCGCCGAAGGCGGACACCGGGTCGCAGGCATGCGCCTTGCGGTGGGCCTGGGCGATATCGGCCCCGACCGCGATCCCGCACGGGTTGGAATGCTTGACGATCGCCACGCAGGGCGCGGCGAAATCGTTCGCGGTCCGCCAGGCGGCATCGGCGTCGGCGTAGTTGTTGTACGACATCGCCTTGCCGTGCAACTGCTCGGCCGAGGCAATCCCGCCCGCGCCGGTTCCGCCCGCTTGGCCGGCGCCGGCCGGCACGTACAGGGCGGCCCGCTGATGCGGGTTCTCGCCGTACCGCAGCACCTCCCGCCGCTGCCAGGTGGCCGCGATCACGTCCGGCCAGCCGGTCTGCCCGGCGGTCTCGTCCGGTGCGTAGACGGCGGCGAACCAGGACGCGACCGCCGCATCGTAAGCCGCGGTGTGCGCGTAGGCCTGGGCGGCCAGCCGCTGTCGCTCGGCCAGCGAGAAGCCGCCCCGCTCCAGCGCTGCTACGACCAGTTCGTAGGAATCGGGGCTGGTGACCACGGCGACGTTGGCATGGTTCTTGGCCGCCGCCCTGACCATCGCAGGACCGCCGATATCGATCTGCTCGACGCATTCTTCGGGGCTCGCACCGCTCGCGACCGTCTGAGTGAACGGGTACAGGTTGGACACCAGTAGCTGGAACGGCGCGATGCCCAGCCCAGCCAGCTGGCCTGCGTGCTCCGGGCTGCGCAGGTCGGCCAGCAGGCCGGCGTGGATGGCCGGATGCAGCGTCTTGACCCGGCCATCCAGGCACTCGGCGAACCCGGTGACCTGCTCGACCGGCGTGACTGGCACCCCGGCCGCGGCGATCGCCGCCGCGGTGCTCCCGGTCGAGACAATCTCCACCCCCGACCGGTGCAGGGCCACGGCCAGTCCGTCCAGGCCGGTCTTGTCGTAGACGCTGATGATCGCCCTGGTCACGGCAATCGTGCTCACTGGCTGCTGCCCTCTCCTCGCCCTATCCTGACCGTCCGCCCGGCGACGGACCAGCCCTGCGTCAGCATGTCCCGCACCGTCCGCGCGAGCAGCACCCGCTCGGCCGACTTGATCCGCTCGGTCAGCGACTCTTCGTCGTCGTCGGCGTGCACCGGCACGGCCTCCTGGGCGATCACCGGGCCGCTGTCCAGCCCGTCGTCGACCAGGAACACGGTGCACCCGGTCACCTTGACCCCGTAGGCCAGGGCATCGCGGACCCCGTGCATTCCGGGAAAGGAAGGCAGCAGGGCCGGGTGGGAGTTAATGGTTCGCCCGCCGAAGCCGGTCAGGAAGGCCGGCCCGAGCAGCTTCATGAACCCGGCCGACACGACCAGGTCGGGATGGTAGGCCGCGCACGCCTCAGCCAGTGCCGCGTCCCACGACGCCCGGTCCTGGTAGTCCGAGACCCGGCAGGTGAACGTCTCGATGCCGGCCGCCTCGGCCCGGCTGAGCGCCTTGGCACTCCGGCGGTCA
>DASWAH010000391.1:0-5255 GCA_036391235.1 Streptosporangiaceae bacterium | reverse complement strand
AGCGACCTCAAGCTCGCCGTGGCCAGCGGGCCGGGCAACAAGGTGGTCCTGTTCGGCTCGCCGACCGGGCCTGACGGGATCGGCGGCGCGTCGGTCCTGGCCAGCGCCTCGTTCGGGACGGCCGAGGGAGAGCGGGCGAAGCGGCCGAGCGTGCAGGTCGGCGACCCGTTCATGGAGAAGCTGCTGATCGAGTGCTGCCTCGAGCTGTACGCGGCCGGGGTGGTCGTCGCGATCCAGGACCTCGGGGCGGCCGGGATCGCCTGCGCGACCACCGAGCTGGCCGCGGCCGGGGACGTCGGCATGGCGGTGGACCTGGACACGATTCCGCTGCGCGACCTCGGGCTGACCCCGCCCGAGATCTTGATGAGCGAGTCGCAGGAACGCATGATGGCCGTCACCACGCCTGACGACCTGGACGTGTTCCTGAAGATCTGCGCCCGGTGGGACGTCCCGGCCACCGTGATCGGCGACATCACCGAATCCGGCCAGCTGGTGATGACCTGGCGCGGCGAGCCGGTCGTCGACATCCCGCCGTCCACCGCGGCGCAGGGCCCGCTGTACCAGCGGCCCCTGCGCCGGCCCGAGCGCCAGGACCGGCTGGCCGCGGCCGGACCTGAGCAGCTGCCCAGGCCCGGCGACCGGGTGCGGGCCGACCTGCTCGCGCTGCTCGGCTCCCCGGCCGGGGCCGACAAAGCCTGGGTCACCGAGCAGTACGACCGGGACGTGCGGGGCAACACGGTGCTGGCCGCACCGCACGACGCCGGGGTGCTGCGGATCGACGAGGACACGTTCCTCGGCGTGGCCATGGCGACCGACGGCAACGGCCGGTTCTGCCTGCTCGACCCGTACGCGGGCACCCAGCTCGCGCTGGCCGAGGCGTACCGCAACGTCGCCGCGGCCGGGGCCCGTCCGCTGGCCGTGACCAACTGCCTGAACTTCGGTTCGCCCGAGGACCCCGAGGTGATGTGGCAGTTCGCCGAGTCCGTGCGCGGCCTGGCCGACGGTTGCCAGCAGCTCGGGGTCCCGGTCACCGGCGGCAACGTGAGTTTCTACAACCAGACCGGGGCCGAGGCGATCCAGCCGACCCCGGTGATCGGCGTGCTCGGCGTGCTCGGCGACGTCCGCCGCCGCCTGCCGAGCGGCTTCGGAGCGCCGGGCCTGCCGATCGTGCTGCTCGGCCGGACCACGGCCGAGCTCGGCGGCTCGCTGTGGGCGCAGGTCGTCCACGGGCACCTCGGGGGCGTCCCCCCGGCGGTTGACCTGGCCGCCGAGCAGCGGCTCGCCGCGGTGCTGGCGGCCGCCGCCGAGCGGGAGCTGCTGGCCGCCGCGCACGACCTGTCCGAGGGCGGGCTGGCGCTGGCGCTGGCCGAGTGCTGCCTGACCGGGGGCGGACGGGCCGCCCCGGCCGCCGGGCATTCCGGCACCGGCTGCGTGATCGAGCTGCCGGAGGACGCGGCGGAGGACCCTGGCGCGTTCGTGTTCAGCGAGTCGGCGGCCCGGGCGGTGGTCGCGGTCCGGCCGGGAGCGCAGGCCGTGTTCGCGGACCTGTGCGCCGAACACGGCGTCCCGGCCACGGCGCTCGGCTCGACCGGCGGCGACGCGCTCGAACTGGCCGGGCTGGCCAGGATCGGCCTCGATGAGCTCGGCCTGGCCTACCGCCAGACGCTTCCCGCATTGTTCGGCTGACCAGGCCCGGTCAAGGCGGGCAGTCGTCCGGCTAGGCGTTCCACCAAAAGGCAATTTGCTGGGTCTTCGGGATCGGGTTTCCGCAAACCTGCAGCGTCGCGCGCCCTGGGTGTCCGTCGGGCGCGGTCAGGCAGCGTCCGGTCAGCCGGCTGGCGTAGCCCGCGTACTCCTGGCCGAGCGCGATCTGGCTGCCTTGCGGCAGCCAGCGCTGGCTCGGGCCGAGGTCGCAATGGGCCAGCCGCAGCCCGGTGCCGGCCACCGCGGTCAGGCACTGGCCGGTGGCCGAGTAGATGAAGATGTCGCTGCCGCCCGCCATCTGGTCGACCGTCCAGATCGGCACGCCGGCCCTGATCTCGGCATGCGGGATGGCGGCGAACTCCAGGCCGGACCGGCCCGGCTGCAGCATCAGCGGATGATCGTCGTGGTCGGTCGTGAACTGGTCGCCGTCGTTGGCCGGGCCGAAATCGATGATGCCGGCCGTCTGGGCCCTGATGACCCGCGAGGACAGCACCGTCCGGTGCGGCCCAGCCGGATTTCCCTGGTGCGATCCCAGCCGATGGGTCGTCACCAGGTACGCGACCAGGCCGCCGATCGCGAGTACCGCCACCACGGCCACGCCGGCCAGCCGCGGGATCCACGATCCCCTGGCCCGTCGCGGCCGCGCTCTGTGCGGACCGGGCATAGCCAGCGATTATCGCGCAACCGGCCGGATCGCGCCCACCCGATACACAACCCGGCCGGCCGTCGCCGGGCCCTAGGGCGCCCCATTCACCAGGCGATAGCGCCGCGAGTGCGCGGCCAGGGGATCAGGGGCGGGGTGACGGGCGCGCGAGGCTGGCGCTCGATCGGCCGATGATCTGCTGCAGCGCCTCGACGTGCATGAGGAATGCGGTCCGGCCCTGCTCGGTCAGGGTGGCGGAGGTGCGCGGTCGCTTGCCGGCGAACGACTTGCGGATGTCGATGTAACCCGCCGCCTCGAGCGTCGCGAGCTGCTTGGAGAGCGAGGAGTCGGACAAGCCGAGTTCGTCCCTGATGAATTTGAAATCGGCCCACTCGGCCGCCGCCAGCAGCGAGACGATCCCGAGCCTGGTCGGAGCGTGGATCAAGTCGTCGAATCTGGCCTGGCTCATCGGCCAGTTCCGGCGCGGTTGCGGAGCATCGTCCGGCGCAGCCAGCGCGAGAGCATCGGCCCGCTGACGATCAGGACCACGCCGCCTACGACGGTCCCGATCGTAGCTGCTGCTGGTGAGCCGGCCGAGCGCAGGCCGAAAGCGGTGCCAAGGGTAAGCGCGACGATGAGCCAAACATATCCGACGATGGCCAGCGCTCCGCGCGGGCCGAGCAGGTCGCGGCTCCGCGGCCTGGCCCGGCCGGGAACGCCGAAGATCATCGCGGCGGTCAGGATCGCCACGACCGCGACGACGCACGGAATGACCACCGCGAGCACCGCCCCGCGCCTGGTGTCGGCGGCTACGCCGATGGCGATCATTGCTGCGGCCGCGACCAGCCAGTACCAGAACGGCACCGCTGTCGCATTGATGAGACCGGCCTGACGCCGCCGGATCTCGGTGAGTGCCGTCGCCGCCTCGTCCGGTTGCGCATACTCCCTCATGGCTTTTCCGCCCGATCCTTCGGCAAGTACTTTCCAAACAGGAAAGTACTTCCTCGCTTTCTACTTTGGCAAGTAGTTGCCAAGAGGAATGTGGCGGGCTGGCCGGGAGGTGGCGCCACCGCCGTCGGCGCTCGGCTACCGTCACAGTTCATGCCGCCGCGCCGTCCTGATCCGGCCAAGCTGCTGGCCGCGCTGACGGCCCAGCTGGCCGCCCTCGGCGAGCCTTCGGCCTGGACCGGCCCGGTGACGGCCGGGGCGCTGGGCGCGGCCTGCCTGCGGGCTGTCCTGGCGGCCGAGCGGGCCGGGCTGGCTCCGGTCCGCGATGCCCACCGGGCCGCCGTGGTCTACACGCTTGGCCTGCTCGAGGCCAAGGCGCCGGGACGGGCCGTGGAGGTCAGGGTTCCGCCGTTCGCGGCGGTGCAGTGTATCGCCGGGCAGCGGCACACCAGGGGGACGCCGCCGAACGTCGTCGAGACCGATCCGCGCACCTGGCTGGCCCTGGCGACCGGCGGCCTGGCCTGGCCGTCCGCCGTCGCGTCGGGCGCGGTCCGCGCCAGCGGCCAGCGCGCCGACCTGGCGGCCTACCTGCCGCTCGCCTGACCGGCCCGCCTGCCGGTCTTTTGCAGTTAGCTGCCATCACTAGACTTACCTGGTGATGAAGCCCGACGGACGGCTGACCCACGACCTCGTGCCCGAGGACCGTCCGCCGAAAGATGCGTGCGGTGTCTTCGGCGTCTGGACCCCCGGCGAGGACGTCGCGAAGCTCGCCTACTTCGGGCTGTACGCGCTGCAGCACCGCGGCCAGGAGTCGGCCGGGATCGCGGTCAGCGACGGCTCCAGGATCGTGGTCTTCAAGGACATGGGCCTGGTGGCTCAGGTCTTCAACGAATCGGTGCTGAACACGCTGCGCGGGCATATCGCGGTCGGGCACTGCCGGTACTCCACGACCGGCTCCTCGGTCTGGGAGAACGCCCAGCCGACGTTCCGGGCCACCCCCTCAGCCAGCCTGGCCCTCGGGCACAACGGCAACCTGATCAACACCAGGGAGCTGGCCGCGATGTCGGCCGGCCATCCTGGCGACCTGCAGGCCACCTCCGACACCGACGTGCTGACGTCGCTGTTCGCGTCCGGCCTGGCCGGCCAGGCGGACTCGGCCAGCATCGAGGAGAACGCGCTGGCCGTGCTACCGCGCGTGCAGGGGGCGTTCTCGCTGGTCTTCATGGACTCGACCACCCTGTACGCGGCCCGCGACCCCGAAGGATTCAGGCCGCTGGTGCTCGGCCGGCTGCCGCGCGGCTGGGTGGTGGCCAGCGAGACCGCCGCCCTGGACATCGTGGGCGCGACCATGGTCAGGGAGATCGAGCCCGGCGAGCTGATCGCGATCGACGAGCGCGGGGTCAGGTCGCGCCGGTTCGCCGCCGCCCGGCCCCGTGGCTGCCTGTTCGAGTACGTCTACCTCGCCAGGCCAGATACGGCGATCAGCGGCCGCAGCGTGCAGGCGACCAGGGTCGAGGTCGGCCGGCGGCTGGCCGCTGAGCATCCGGTCGAGGCCGACATCGTGATCCCGGTTCCGGAATCGGGAACCCCGGCCGCGATCGGGTACGCCCAGGGCAGCGGCATCCCGTACGCCCAGGGCCTGGTCAAGAACAGCTACGTCGGCCGCACGTTCATCCAGCCCAGCCAGACCATCCGCCAGCGGGGCATCCGGCTCAAGCTGAACCCGCTGCGGGACGTGATCGCAGGCCAGCGCGTCGTGGCGGTCGACGACTCGATCGTGCGGGGTAACACCCAGCGGGCGATCGTCAGCATGCTCCGCGAGGCCGGGGCGGCCGAGGTGCACATCAGGATCTCCAGCCCGCCGGTCGCCTGGCCGTGCTTCTTCGGCATCGACTTCGCCAGCCGGGCCGAGCTGATCGCGGGCAGCCTGAGCATCGAGGAGATCCGGCAGTCCATCGGC
>DASWAH010000390.1:0-10436 GCA_036391235.1 Streptosporangiaceae bacterium | reverse complement strand
CTGCCACCAGGTCAGGACGCGCTGGCCGCGGTAGGTCTGGGCCCGGAAGTCCGATGCCTCCTGGCCGGCCGGCACCGGATGGATCCAGACGACCTTGCCGCTCGGGCTGAGGATCTCCGGGCCATTGGCGTAGGTGCTGGCGTCGCCGAACGGCGAGATGAAGAAGTCCCCGCCGTGATGATCCGCGCCCGAGGTGAGGATCGTCACCGGGGGCGGGCTGGTCGGGGCGGCTGCCGGCGTCGCCGTGGCCGCGACGCTGGCTGACACTGTGGCGCTGGCCGGGCCGGCCGTGACGGCCGCCGCGACCAGGGGGCCGGCCAGCGCCAGGCCTGCGGCCAGCGAGCGGTGCCTGGCCTTGGCCCGGCGATCGGGGCGCCCGGAACGCGCTGGTTGCGCGGACGGCTGCGAGCGGGGAGTTCGCGTACGGAGCATCGGTGCAAGACCTTCCTTCGGTGAGGTGGTGAGGCCGACGCTAACAAGAAGTCATCTAAAAAGATAGGATTACTAGGAAATAATGACCGGCGGCGGGGCGCGGGGAGAGGCGGGGTCGCGGGCTGGTGACAATGGGGGGATGGAGGCGGCATCTCCGGCAGCGTCGCCCGAAGCATCGCCAGCGGAGGCGCGGGCCAGGTTCCGGGGCGGGCTGCGGGTGCCTACGGCGAGCTGGGCGCCTGGGTTCGCGCAAGCCAATCTGGTCATCGTGCCGGAGGCCGCGGCCGATGAGTTCGAGCAGTTCGCGCGGCTGAACCCGGGGCCTTGCCCGCTGCTGGACGTCGGGGCGCCAGGAGATCCTGGCACCTGGCTGGCGCCAGGCGCCGATCTGCGCACCGACTTGCCCGCCTACCGGGTCTGGGAGCACGGTCGGTGCGTGGCCGAGCCTGCCGACATCAGCGCCTGGTGGCGCGCGGACCTGGTGGCCTTCCTCACCGGCTGCAGTTTCACCTTCGAGCACGCGCTGCTGGCCGCGGGCGTGCCGGTCCGGCACCAGGCTCTGGGCCGCAACGTCCCGATGTACATCACCAGCCTCAGCTGCCGGGACGCGGGCCGGTTCGGCGGCCCGCTGGTTGTGTCGATGCGGCCGGTGCCGGCCCGGCTGGTTCCGGTGGCCGCCGAGATAACCAGCCGGTACCCGGCCGCGCACGGGGCTCCGGTGCACTCCGGTGACCCTGGCGCGCTCGGCATCGCCGACCTGAGCAAGCCCGACTTCGGTGATCCTGTGCCGCTGGAGGCCGGTGACGTACCTGTGTTCTGGGCCTGCGGCGTCACGCCTCAGGTCGCGCTGGCCGCGGCCGGGCTCCCGCGGGCGATCACGCACGCGCCCGGTCACATGCTGATCACCGATGTCGCCCACGGCGAGCTCCGGCTGCGTCGTTAAGCTGGGCAGCGCGCTCGTAATGGGCGCGATCCGCGCAGGAAGGGAGCCGGCACCGGGCATGCGGGAGGGTGGGCGTGCCAGCGAAGCAGCCGCGGTGCCGCAGTCCGACCTGATCCTGGGCGGGCGCCGGTTCCCGCCCGGCCGCTTGCTGGTCATGGCGATCGTGAACCGGACCCCTGACTCGTTCTACCGGCCCGGACTGACCTGGGACGAGTCGGCCGCGATGGAACGCGTGCACGAGGTGGTGACCGAGGGCGCCGACATCGTGGACATCGGCGGGGTGCCTGCCGCGCCCGGGGCTGATGTCACGGTGGCCGAGGAGATCGACCGGACGGCCAGCTTCATCGGCCGGGTCCGGGCGGCCTACCCGCAGGTCGCGATCAGCGTCGACACCTGGCGGCACGAGGTCGCCAGGCAGGCCTGCGCGGCCGGGGCCGACCTGATCAACGACAGCTGGGGCGGCTGGGACGACGAGCTCCCGGCGACGGCGGCCGCCGCCGGGGCCGGCCTGGTCTGCGCGCACGCCGGCGGCCAGCGCCCGCGGACCAGGCCGCACCGGGTCCGCTACGACGACGTGATGGCCGATGTCCTGCGCCACACCCAGTTGCTGGCCGGCCGGGCGGCCGAGGCCGGCGTGCCCAGGGCCAGCATCGTGATCGACGCCGCTCACGACTTCGGCAAGAACACCTGGCACTCCCTCGAGATCACCAGGCGGCTGGGCGAGATGACCGCGAGCGGGTGGCCGGTGCTGGTCTCGGTGTCCAACAAGGACTTCGTCGGCGAGACTCTGGACGTGCCGCTGGCCGGCCGGCTGGCCGGGACGCTCGCCACGACCACCATCTGCGCCTGGCTCGGCGCGCGGATCTTCCGCGCCCACCATGTGCTGCAGACCCGGCAGGCACTGGACATGGTGTCGGCGATCCGCGGGGACGCGCCGCCTGCCCGGGCGGTCAGGGCGCTGGCCTAGCCGATGATCGTCACCGCTGCCCTCTGCCCGGGCCCGCCGCTGCTGATCGGCGAACTGACCGGGGCCGCCTCGGTCGCCGAGGATCTCCGTTCGGCCTGCACTGACGCGGTCGGCGAGCTGATCGCGGCCGAGCCCGAGGCCATCGTCGTCGTCGGAGCGGCCGAGCAGACCGAGGGCTGGCCGGAGGCCGGGCCGCTCGACCTCGCCGTGTTCGCGCCAGGACCGGCCGGCCCGAGCCAGGCCGGCATCAAGGCAGCGGCGAACCGGCCGACCTCGCTGGGCGTGGGCGGCTGGCTGCTGACCGCTTGCGGCTACCGTGGCCCGCAGATCCTGCAGGCAGTCGGGGCCGCCGAGCCCGCCGACCGGTGCGCGCGGCTGGGCGCCGCGCTAGCCAAGGCGGCGGGCCGGCAGGCGCTGCTGGTGGTCGCTGACGGCAGCGCCCGGCGGACCCTGAAGGCGCCGGGCTACCTGGACGAGCGCAGCGCCGGATTCGACGAGTCGGTCGAGCGGTGCTTCCGCACGGGCCGCCTGGACG
Organism: Streptosporangiaceae bacterium; assembly: GCA_036391235.1. Lineage (GTDB taxonomy): Bacteria > Actinomycetota > Actinomycetes > Streptosporangiales > Streptosporangiaceae > Chersky-822. Next base: position 7,559 of record DASWAH010000390.1, on the reverse strand, counting down.
ACCTGCTCGGCCTTGACCCGGCGCTGGCCGCGGAGCTGATGGCGGCCGGACGGCCGGCCTGGCAGGTCCTCGCCGGGGCACTGGCGGGCCGTGCGGTCAGCAGCGAGATCCGCTATCAGGGCGACCCGTTCGGCGTGGCCTACCTGGTCGCTTCGCTGCGCCTGGACCCAGTAGGCACCGATGACGGAGGGAGCGGGAATGTCTGAGCAGGACTTCGCGGGCAGGACGGTGGTGGTCTTCGGCGCCGGGGGAGCACTCGGCGCGGGCGTAGCCGAAGCGTTCGCCGCGGCCGGGGCGCAAGTGACAGGGGTCGACAGGAGCGAGCCCGCGGCCGGCCGTCGGCTGGCCGGGGTCAGCTACGCGAGCGCCGACGTGCTCGACGACGGGGCCGTCGGCGCGTTCTTCGGCTCGCTAGCCGACGCTCCGTGGGCGGTGATCAACACGATCGGCGGGTTCGCTCCGGCCCGGCCACTCGACCAGCTGGAGGTGACCGAGCTGAGCGGGCAGCTTCAGCTGAACCTGGTCAGCGCGGCCGTCGTGACGAAGCATGCGCTGGGTGCGATGCGGCCGGCCGGGCAGGGGCGCCTCGTGCACACCGCGAGCCGGGCCGGGCTGGTCAGCCAGGGCTCGGGCTTCGCGTACTCGGTGAGCAAGCTGGGCGTGCTGCACCTGGTGGCCATGGCCGCCGACGAGGTGCGGGGGAGCGGGATCACAGTGAATTGCGTCGTGCCGAGCATCATCGACACCCCGGCCAACCGGGCCGCCATACCGTCGGCTGATCACGCGCGCTGGCCCAAGGTGCCGGACATCGCAAGGACCTACCTGTACCTGGCCGATCCCGGGTCGGGTCTGGTCAACGGGGCCGCGGTCCCGGTCTAGGGGGCCGCCGGCCTAGGGGCGTGCCGGCCGCTGGTCAGCTCCAGCGTTCTGAACCCTGTTGGGACCGGCTCGCCGGGGGCGGGGCGGGACCCCAGGGCGGCCCGGACGGCCCAGGCTGGCCGGGATCGGTCACCCGGCCCCGGACATGGCGGGGTTCGTAACGGCGACCCGGCAGCCCCGGCCGGCTGCGCGGTGCCGAACCGAGCGCGGGCAGGCTGCCGGGCGGCGAGGCCGCCCAGAGCGTGGGCCCAGAGCCCGGCCCGGCCAGGCCCGCTGAGCTGAAACCGTTGCCGGGAAACATCGGCTCGGCGGCCACCTCGTGTTCGGAGTTCAGCGGGGTCGCCGGAGTCGTGGGACGGACCCTGACGATCACCGAGATCGACAGCGCCAGCAGGGCGACCATGACGGCGAGGGTGGATTCGAGGACCTGATTCAGCATGACAGGACTCAACTGAGCCACTCGTCCCTTCTCAGCCGGCCGGACAGGGAGTGCTCTCCGGCCTGCCCCCTGCCGTGGGCGGAGCACTTCGCATGGTCAATGGAATCACAAATTGCGGTTCCGTCGCGTGCTTGTTGGTGCCATTCCCCCGTCTTGCCCCGCACGCCCGATTCCGGTAGTGACCTGCGTGCCTGAAGCGGCCCGAGGGGCGGGCCAGGGGCTTGACGGCCGGCCACGCGCGGCCGGTAAATAGCCGGGGACGGTCAGCCCAGAGCCAGCCGGGGTTACCAACAGAGCGGAGGACCCGCGTGACGGCGTACCAGGAGATCCGCTACGAGGTCGACGACCCGGTCGCGACCATCACGCTCGACCGGCCGAAGGTGCTCAACGCCTGGACCGACCGCATGGGGGCCGAGGTCCGGCACGCCGTCGGGCAGGCCGAGCAGGATCCGAGGGTCGTGGGGATCGTGCTGACCGGGGCCGGGCGCGGGTTCTGCGCGGGGGCCGACATGAACCGGCTGTCGGCGCTCGCGGCCGGCGACGCCCGGGCCGATACCTCGATCGGGGACCTGGCCTGCGAGCCCGGTGAACCCGGGGCCGGACCCGACCTGCACGACGGCACCTACACCTACCTGATGTCGGTCCCCAAGCCGGTCATCGCGGCGATCAACGGGCCGGTGGCCGGCATGGCCGTGCCGATCGTGCTCGCCTGCGACCTGCGGTTCATGGCCGCCGACGCGGTGCTGATGACCGCGTTCTCGCAGCGCGGGCTGGTCGCGGAGTGGGGGGCGAGCTTCCTGCTGCCGCGGCTGGTCGGCTCGGCGGCCGCGCTTGACCTGCTGTTCTCCTCGCGCAAGGTCACCGGGACCGAGGCGGCCGGGATGGGCCTGGTCAACGCGGCGCTGCCGGCCGCCGACGTGCTGCCGCACGCACGGCGGTACGTCAGGGACCTGGCCGCGGCCTGCTCGCCAGCCTCCATGGCGATCATGAAGCGGCAGGTCTACCAGCAGCTGCATGCCGGGCTGCTGGCGGCCGAGCGCGAGGCTCGCGAGCTGATGATGGCCAGCTTCGGCCGTCCCGACTTCCGCGAGGGTGTCCAGTCGTTCACCGAGCGCAGGCCGCCGCGCTTCGGCCGGCTCCCGGCCAGCCCGCAGCACGGCTGATCGGGCCGCACCGGGATAGCCTGTGCGGGTGGCGGTCATCTCGGCAGCGGCGCGGGACGAGGCGCCGCCGCGTCCGCTGTCCGATGCGCGGAGCAAGCGGGCGGCCAGGATCGCCGACCAGATCGTCGGGGACGTGATGGCGCTCGGCTGGCCGGTCGGCAGCGTGCTCGGCTCGGAAGCGGACCTGCTGGCCCGGTACGGCGTCAGCCGCTCGGTGTTCCGCGAGGCGGTCAGGCTGGTCGAGAACCAGCAGGTGGCCAGGACTAGGCGCGGCCCCGGTGGCGGCCTGGTGATCACCGAGCCGACCGTCGGCGGCGTGATCGGCGCGGTCGTGCTTTACCTGTGCCGAGTCCGGGCCAGCCGGGCCGAGCTGGCCGGAGCCAGGAGCGTGCTCGAGCACGTGACCAGCGGCAGCGGGGCCCGCGAGCTGTTCCTGACCGTGCTGGACCGGGTCGTCACCATGTGCGCGGACGGCACCGGCGATCTCGGGGCCGAGGTGCTCGGCGCGGCCGAGCCGGCCACGGCCAAGCGGGCGGAAGTGGTGGCCCGGCAGATCACCGGCCGGATCGTGGCTTCTGGCCTGCGGCCTGGGGACTTGGTCGGGACCGAGAGCGAGCTGATCGAGCAGGCGGGCACCGGCCGCGCGGTGCTGCGGGAGGCGGTGCGGCTGCTCGAGCATCACAAGATCGCTAGGATGCGGCGGGGGCCCGGCGGCGGCCTGTTCGTGCTGGCCCCCGACGCGGACGCGGTTACCGAAGCCGTTGCGATCTACCTGGCCAGGCGGGGCATGCGTCTGGCCGATCTGGCCGGGCTGCGGATCGGCGTCGAGGTCGAGCTGGCCGGCCTGGCGGCTAGCCGCCCGGCCAGCTCGCCGCCCGTGCTGGCCGCCGTCGAGTGCGAGCGCGGGTATGACGGCGACGAGGACGGCGAGGTCATGCACGCGCTGCACGCCGCGGTCGCGGGCGCCGCGGGCAACCGGGTGCTCGAGCTGGTGGCGCTCGTGCTGATCAGGCTGAGCAAGCTGCATCAGATCGACCGGCTCGCCCCCGTCGCGCGCGATCAGGTCCGAGCCGAGGTCCTGCGGGCGCACCAGGCCATCGCGGCCGCGGTCGCGGCCGGTGACGGGGAGCTGGCCAGGTACCGGATGCGCAAGCACCTGGACGCCCTAGCCGCGGTCATGACATAACTCCCCGGCGGGGAACTGCTACTTGATCAGCGGATCACGGGGCAGGCCGAGGATCCGCTCGGCGATCTGATTGCGCTTGATCTCCGAGGTCCCGCCGGCGATCGACATGGCCCGGTGCGCGAGCGCGAGCGTGCCGGCGAGCGCACCCGGGCCTTCCAGGAAGGCCAGGTCGGGACCGGCCAGTGCGGACAGGATGGCGGCGGCCTCGTGCCCGGTCTCGGACAGCAGCAGCTTCGTCACGTTTCCCTCGGGACCCGGGCCGCCGCCGGCTACTGCCCGGTGCGCGCTGCGGAGATTGAGCACGCCCATGGCCTGCAGCCGCGCGATATGCCGGCCGACCCGCCCGGCCCCGCCGGCCAGCCGATCGGGATGCGCGTCCAGCGGCGCGATGAACGCATCGGCCGGCAGCGCCATGCCACCGCCGCCACCGCCGATGCTGACGCTCTCGTTGCCGAGCGTGGCCCGGGCGACCGTCCAGCCGTAGTTCACGTCGCCGACCACGTCGGCGTCGGGGACGTAGACGTTGTCGAAGAAGACCTCGTTGAAGTCGGAGTTACCGGTTGCCATCTTCAGCGGCCGGACAGTCACACCGTCCGCCTGCAGGTCGATCACCATCATCGTGATGCCGTTGTGCTTGGGCGCGTCCGGGTTGGTGCGCACGGTCGCGAGCCCGAACCGGCTGTAGTGAGCGCCGCTGGTCCACACCTTCTGGCCGTTGATGACCCAGCCGCCGTCGGTCCTGGTCGCCCTGGTCCTTATCCCGGCCGCGTCCGACCCGGCGCCCGGCTCGCTGAACAGCTGGCACCAGATCACGTCCTGGTTCAGGGCCGGGACCACCCACCGCTTGACCTGCTCGTCGTTCGCGTACTGGATCAGCGTGAGGATGACCCAGGCGGTGATCCCGTAGGACGGGCGCTTGATCTTGGCCGCGCCGAACTCCTGCTCGATCACCAGTTGCTCGATCGCGCCCGCGTCCCGCCCCCACGGCCGTGGCCAGTTGGGCATCACGTAACCGGACTCGATCAGCGCTGCCTTCCTGGCCGGCTCGTCCAGGTCGCGGATGCCGGCGATGAACTCGCGGACCACGGCCCTGACCGGCTCGGCTTCCGGTGGCAAGTCGATCGCGCGTTCCCGCCGGACCCCGGCCCTGACGCTGTCGGTGACGGCGATCGCGGCCGCCTCGGCGTCGATGATGCCCTCGATCGCGGTCGCCCGGCGCAGGTACAGGTGCGCGTCGTGTTCCCAGGTGAACCCGATCCCGCCGTGCACCTGGGTGCTCAGGTTCGCGTTCTGGTCGGCCGCGGCCAGGGCCAGCACCGCCGCCATGGCGGCGGTGAACGTGAACTGGTCGCCGCCGGCCGCAGCGGCCCTGGCCGCGTCCCAGACCGCAGCGGTCGCGAGCTCGGCCGCCACGAGCATGTTGGCGCAGTGGTGCTTGACCGCCTGGAACATCGCGATGGGTCGGCCGAACTGCTCTCTGACCTTGGCGTACTCGCTGGCCATGTCGGTACAGGCCGCGGCCACACCGGTGGCCTCGGCGGCCAGCAGCGTCCTGGCCAGGTCGGTCAGGACGGCGCGGCCGCCGGGCACGATCTCCGCCCTGGCACCGTCCAGGGTGACCCTGGCCGCCCGCCGGGCCGGATCGAGGTTGGCGGGCACCTCCGCGGTTACGCCGCCGGCGCCACAGTCCACGACCAGCACGTCGTCGCCGGTGCCGAGCAACAGCACGCCCGCCAGGTGTCCGCTCAGCACCACGCCAGCCTGGCCGGTGACGGTGCCGTCGGTCAGGGTCACGCGGGCGTCGAGGGCCACCGCGCCGACCACCGAGCCGTCGGCCAGGCCGGGCAGCCAGCGCTGCCTGAGCTCGGCCGGGCCGATCGCGGCCAGCACGGCGCTCGCCGTCACGGTGGGGATGAACGGGCCTGGGGCGATCGCCCGGCCCATCTGCTCGGCCACGATGACCAGCTCAGGCAGGCCGAAGCCGGATCCGCCGTGGTCCTCGGGCAGGTGCAGGCCGAGCCAGCCGAGCTCACCGAGCTCGGCCCAGAAGGCGGGCAGTTCCTCGGCCGGTGCCTCGAGCAGGGCCCGATTGGCGGCGCGGGAACCGCGCGCGGTCAGGAAGTCGGCGACGGTGCGGGCGAGTTCGCGGTGCTCATCGGCAATGGCGATCGGCATGGCAGAACAGTAACCTCTTTTGCCGGGTGCCGGCAGATAGGGCCGGCTCGGGTCAGCGTTCCGGCGCGAGCGGCCCAGGCCGCCGGCTTCCCGGCCTGAACAGCGATTCCTGGGCGATGCCGGCGACCAGCGCGCCGCCGGCGGTGAAGATCCGGCCCGTGTACATGCCGCGCCCGCCCGAGGTCGACTCGGGCAGCAGGTCCATCAGCACCCAGTCGTCCAGGCTGGCCCGCCGGTGGAACCAGACCGCGTGGTCGATGCTGGTTACCGGGCCGACCTGGCCGATAGCCGGAACGCTGGCCAGGCCGGTGAACATGTCGGAGATATAGGTGAGCGCGCAGGCGTGCTCGGTCTCGCCGGCCAGGGGCTCCCTTGTGCGCATCCAGACCCTGGACGGCCACTCCTGCCCGGACGAGGGCTGCGGCGGCACCCGGATGTCGATGCCGAGCATCCTGGTCCTGGCCAGGCCGGGGAGCCCGGCCGGGCCGGGGACGTCCGGCATCTGGTGCGCCTGGTAGTCCGGGCCGTCCTCGGCGACATGGAAGGACGCGGCCATGTTGAAGATGACCACGCCATTCTGTACCGCGATCACCCGGCGGTTGGAGTAGGACCGCCCGTCACGGTCCCGGTTCACCATCAGCAGGACCCGGCGCGACGGGTCGCCCCGGCTCAGGAAATAGCCGTGCAGCGAGTGCGGCTGCCGTCCGGCCGGCACCGTCTGCGCCGCGGCCCGCAGCGCCTGGGCGGCTACCTGCCCTCCGTACAGCCCGAAGGGATCGGTGTAGACCACGCTGGACCTGAACAGATCGGCCTCGATCCGCTCGAGCCTCAGCACGTCGGCCAGACCGGGCCCGGAGTTAGTGGCACCCGATCCAGCCCCGGGGGGCTGCGCGGGCTGCGCAGGCGTCAGCGCTCGGGCGGCCGGGGCTGCGGTCAGGGCGGCCGTCCACTCGGCCACCGTCAGCACGTCGGCCTGGCGCGGAAAAATCTTCCCGATCAGGGTCGCGTGCACGTCCTCGTCGCGATCGGCGCAGGCGTCGGAGAGCACTGTGACGGCGTAGTCGAGATCGGCAGCCTGGCGCAGGGTGGACAGCACGACGCCGCTGGTCGCGATCCCGGTCAGCACCAGCCTGCTCGCGTTCAGGCCGCGCAGCAGCACGTCCAGGTCGCTGCCCGCGAACGCCGACACCCGGCGCTTGATCACCACCGGGTCGCCCGGCCGCGGCGCGACCGCCTGGTGGATCGCGGTGGCCGGATCCGACGCCGTCATGGCGCCCGAGCCCGCGATCGCGGCGAAGGTCTTGTTCCGCGCGCTCACCTCAGGGTGGCCGTCGCGGAAGGCCACGGTGACGTAGACCACCGGAATTCCGGCCTGCCTGGCCGCGGCGACGGCGGCCGACAGGCGGCCGAGATAGGCCGCCTGATCGCCGAGCCGGGCGACGATCCCGGCCTGGACGTCCATCACCAGCAGTACGGTCGGCTCCATCGCGGGCTGTGCCTCCTGGCCGGGTCGCTTTTTCCTGACCGACGTGACGTCTCTATCACGGGACCCGGCCCCCAGGCGGCCGGCTAGCCGGCGAGCTGGTCCTTCAGGATCTTGCCGAGCGCGTTCTTCGGCAGCTCGTCAAGGAACTCGATCACCCGCGGGTACTTATAGGCAGCCAGCCGTTCCTTGCAGAAGGCGATCAGCTCCGCCGCGGTCAGGCTGGCCCCCGGC
>DASWAH010000389.1:0-3032 GCA_036391235.1 Streptosporangiaceae bacterium | reverse complement strand
GGGCTCGGCAGGCGTTCCGTCCTGGCCGATCACCAGCTCCCGGTAGTGCCCGGGCGCGGCGGCCGCGAACCGCCTCGCCGCCTCCAGCCCGGCCGGGTTGAGCGGGGCCCGCAGCACCGTGACGCCCAGCGCCGGATGCTCGGCGTGCAGGGTCGCGAGCAGGCCGGCCGGCCCCGGTCCCTCGCTGATCGCGACTAGCGACCCGGTGCTGGCCGCGTCCGCGGCCGCCCGCAGTAGCGCCGACCTGGTTCCTGGCCGGTCCAGGGACCCCAGCACGGCGAGGGTCCGGCGGGCGGCGCCATCGTGGGTGAAGGTTTCCCCGATTCTTAGCTCGAACTCCCCGCACCCGCCGGTGTGCAGCCGCCAGGGCCGCTCGTCACCCACGGGAACCGGGAAGGACGGCCGCTGGTTGTGCTCGGCGTAGCAGCGGAACCACGGCCGGCTGCTGGCGTCGTCCCGGCTCACGGCGCGCCGCGCTCGCGGGACGGGGACGGCGGCTGGCTCAGCGGTCGCGGCGGCCCCAGCGGTCGCGGCGGCTTCGGCGGGCGCGGCGGTCGTGGTGGGCACGGAGGCCGGCTCCGCGGCGACTTCGGCCTCCGGCGCGGGCGTCGCGACCTCGGCGGCGGGCGGAGCCGCGGGCTCGGGGACCGGCGGCGCCAGCGGCGCCTGGCACGGGTCGGCGATGAACACCGGGTCGCGCCAGAGGTCGAACGGGCGGCTCGGCCGGCCCGCGTACAGCGCATCCGGCCTGGTCAGCGCGCCCGAGACGAACAGCGCGGCCGCGGCCTGAGCGACGCTGGCGTCATCGGACGGGTCACCGTCGATGCCGACCAGCGGGACGCCGGCCTGGACGGGTGCCGCTATGTCGGCCAGCACGTCGCCGAGCAGGCTGATCGCCTCGGCCAGGCGGTCGTCCAGCCCGGTCCGCACGACCAGCGCCGCGTCCTGGGCGATTGCCGCGATCGCCGCCGCGAGCGGCCGGACCGCGGCACCCGGGCTGCCCGCCGCGCCCGACGCACTCGCCGCGCTCGCCGCGCTCGCCGCGCCCGCCGGGCCGGCCGCCGATCTGGGCGGTACGGGACCGCCCGGATCCCTGCCGCTCGCGGTGGCGGCCTCGTCGGCCGCAAGCCTGGCCTCGAACAGCTCGGCGCAGAGAATCTCGGCGATGCCGCCAGGCTCGCCGACCGCGCGTCCGGTCGAACCCGACAGCAGCCGCCGCCGGGCCGCCTGGAACTCGATCGAGCCGTACTTGCCGATCGTGCTGCCCAGCTGGCCGGGAGCGGCGTCGGCCGCCGCGGCCAGGGCCGACGAACGCAGCGCGGTGAGGGTGCGCGCGTCGGCCGGGTTCGAGCAGCCGGCCCAGACGAGGCCGGCGAGCTCGCCGATGCCGTGCCCGACCGCTCCGGCGGCCTCGACTCCGGCCTCGTCGAGCCACCGGAGGACGGCCAGGATCCGGCTGAGCTGACGCTGCGGCAGATCGGCCAGGTCGTCCGGCTGACCAGACAAGATCAGAGCGACCTGCCCGGTCTGGTCACCGCCAGGACCGGCCGCGAAGATGCCGGGCCTGACTCGTAGGCCCGGCGCGGTCAGCTCGGGCAGCAGCGTCATGGCCTGGCCGGCCAGATCGGCGAGCTCGTCCTGGCCGGCCGCGATCAGGGCGATCCGGATAGCGGGCGGGCCGGCCGGAGACCGGTCCGCCCCGGGAAAGCCGGGATCGCCACCCGTGCGGGCCAGCAGCACGGCCAGGTCCTGCAGTTCCGCGTCCGACAGCCACCGGCCGATGTCGCCGATCCTGGACAGGACGGCCATCATGGTCCGCTGGTCCGGCGCCTGGAGCAGGTAAGCGAACGGATGACCAGTGCCGGCCGGGTACTGCCCGGCCGCCCGTCCTGATGGCAGCCGCAATGCGGGCTCGGTCAGGTTCTCAGTCACGACCGGCTTGCGGAGCTTGCCCGACCGCAGCGACCTCGGCGGGACCGGGGGCCTGGTCTGCACGGCTCTCGGCAGCGCCCGGGATCTGGCCTGGGCGGCCTTCCCGACCGACACCGGCTCGCCCGGCTCGCTGCGCAGCAGCAGGTGCACCGCGAGCCCGTCGGGGCCCGCCGCGCTTACCCCGGCGTGGCGGACGCCGGGCGGCCACGCCTCGGCGGCGGCGGGCAGCCGCAGCGCGGGCCGGCCGTGCCGCAGGATCGGATGCGGTGTGCGCACCCCGGTCGCGGGCGGCAGCACGCCGTTGGCGATGGCCAGCACCGCCTTGATCAGGCCGGCCGCTCCGGCCGCGGCACCCGTGTGGCCGATGTTCGCGGTGATCGTGCCCAGGGCCGCGACCTGCCGGGCGCCGGCCCGCAGGTCCGCCAGGGCGGCCAGCTCGGCCTGGTCGCCGGCCCGGTCCCCGGTGCCTGCGCCTTCGATCAGGTGGACGTCGGCCGGGTCGAGGCCGGCCATCTCGTGCGCCCGTCGCATGGCCTGCAGGTGCGCGCCGCCCTCCGGCTCGGCCGGGTTTGCCGGGCCGGAGGAGGCGGTGCCCCACCCGGTGATCTCGGCGAAGACCGGCAGATCGGCCGCCCTGGCGTCCTGGGTTCGCATGAGCAGCACGGCGCCGCAGCCCTCGCCGGGCAGCAGGCCGGTCGGCGCGTCGTCATAGACCCTGACGTCCCCGGTCGCCAGCAAGCCGGCCTTGGCCAGGCCGACGAGTTCCAGCGGCCCGATACCCAGGTCCGCGCCGCCGGCGACCGCGACGTCGACCTCACCTGAGGTCAGCGCCACGCAGGCGGCGACGGTTGCGGCCAGCGACGACGCCCCGCCGGCGTCGACGGTGTGGCCGCCGCCGCGCAAGCCGAGGTGACGGCAGATCGTCGTGGCCAGGGCGGCGGACGTGCCGCCGGCCCGCGTCCGCGCGGTCACGGGGGACAGCGGCGCCAGGTACCGCGTCCCGGCCGCGGTCAGGACCTGGCTGGCCAGCGGTTCCGGAACCTGGCAGTCGGCCAGCGCGGCCGCCAGCACCCGCCGCGCGTAGGGCCAGCGCAGCCGGA
>DASWAH010000388.1:0-4699 GCA_036391235.1 Streptosporangiaceae bacterium | reverse complement strand
GATCATCGGGCGCGTCTTGCTCATCGACTTCGAAGACGACGACGTTGGTGCTGCTTTCGTCTAGCGGAACAATCAGCTGTCTGGCCATGTGCCCCTCCCTCAACCGCCGCGCTGCCGCGCACGGCAGGCACGTCGGCAATTCCACCATTGTGCCTGCCGGACTACCGGAATGGCGGTCGCCGCGAGGGCGCAGTTCACCGGCCGAGGGTCGGATGGGCATCCGGGCAATGAGCCGCGCCGGGCGCCAGGCCGAGCCGCCGGTTAGCCGCCGGCCAGCGCGCGGAGCCGGGCGATCACCGGGCGGCTTGGCGGCCACGGGCCGGCCAGGTTGGTCGGGACCGGGGTCCACCGGGTGATCAGCCGGCCGCCGCCGTGCCCGTGCAGCCACTGGACCAAGTAGGTGAACCAGTTCTTCCTGTGCCAGTCGCGCCGCGCGTTCGATTCGTCGAACCGGACGGCCGGCCAGCGCCGGCCGGTCTTGGCCCGGAACACGGCCTCGTTGTTGTCCAGGCGCGTCCAGAGATTGGCCTTGTTGAGCGTCCCGTTCGGGTTCTCGAAGTTGGGGTTGGCGAACAGGTCGATGCCGTACCAGTCGAGCCCGGGGGCGATCCACTGCTGCATCCGGATCGCGGGGGCGCAGATGATCTGTCCGAACTTGACCTTGGTGCCCTGCACGAGGTTCTCGCCGTAGCGCAGCATGGCCACGTTGGTGCGGGCGTTGTTGACCGACGGCGCGTAACCCAGCGGGTCGCCGGGCTCATTCTCGTGCCAGAAGGTCACTTCGGAATGCGCGGGAGCCGAAGCGAACAGCGCCTTGAGCCGGGCGTCCAGCTTGCCGGAGAGCAGGTCGGCCGGGTTGGGGCGCAGCGACAGCGTGACCCAGGCGCCCGTCGCACCGGTCGGCCAGGTGGCCGGGAACACGTTCTCGACGTCGTAGTAGACCCGGACGTCCCTGGCCCCGGGCACGGCGGCCTTGAAGCGGGTCCAGTAGTTCCGGTTGGCGCCGATGGTGACCCGGCCGCCCGGGCTCGCGCCGAGCGCCGCGGCCGGCACCGCGAGGGCGACGCAGGCAAGGGAAGCAGCTAGCCAGCGGCACACGAGGCGAATGCGCTTCATCGGTCTTCTTCCTGGTCAGCCCGGCGGAACATGTCCGAAAAGGAAGAATACTGGTGAAGATTCCCCAGAGATATGAAATCACTATTTAAGCAGGTCAAGGCCGCCAGTCAGTCGCCGGCGTTGCGGCAGGCTCGACTGGCGCGGGCTGGTCGGCACGCAACACGACCTAGCCAGAACTCCCCGCCGTGAGTACTCAGGCCGGGAGTTCCGGATAGTGCCCTAGGAACTGAACATCGCGGCGTGCTCGCTGCAGGCCGCATTGAAGTGCTTCAGGGTCAGCTTGCCCTGCGCGTACGCCCACGAGCAGGTGCAGGCATTCGGCACCCGGTCGGAGGTGATCACCTGGGTCGGCGTGCCGCTGCGCCGCTCGGCCCGGCCGGGCTGGTACGGCAGCGGGCGCCCCAGCAGGATCAGCGACTCGCCCTCGGTCTTGGCCTCCTGCACCGCGCCGTCGGCCAGGGCCAGGTACTCACGCGGCCTGCCGTATTCCGACGATGGCGGCAGCGCGGCCCGCTTGAAGCGCACCCGGGCACCGGGAATCTTGTCGCTTGCCCGGCTGTCCACGCCCTCCAGGATATCCGTCCGGAACAGGCAGGACGCAGGTCAGCAGCGGCTGGCTCAGACGCGCGAGCCTGGGCGGCCGGCGCACCCCGGGTACGATGCTGCGGTGACGACCAGCCCGGACCAGCGGTTGCGCGATCTCGCGCGGATGCGGCGGGTCAAGGACCGGATCGACCGCGAATACGCGCAGCCGCTCGATGTCGAGGCGCTGGCCCGCGGTGCTCACATGTCCGCCGGGCACCTGAGCCGGGAGTTCCGGCTGGCCTATGGCGAGTCGCCGTACAGCTACCTGATGACCCGGCGGATCGAGCGTGCGATGGCGTTGCTGCGGCGGGGCGAGCTCAGCGTCACCGAGGTCTGCTTCGAGGTCGGCTGCGCCTCCCTCGGCACGTTCAGCACGCGGTTCACCGAACTGGTCGGCATGCCGCCGAGCGCCTACCGCCGCCTCGCGGCCCAGGCCGCCGCCGATCTGCCGTCCTGCGTGGCCCGGAGTGTGACCAGGCCGGTCCGGCGCCGGGCCGCACAGGTTTAACCGGCCGTATTCCTGGCACTACAGGCTTGTGATCGGCAACGCGGAGGCCAGCGGACGGGCCGGCCGGTGAACGTCCTGAGCCCGGCCCAGCGCATGATGGGCGCACTGGACCGCTGGCAGCGGCGCAACCGGTGGGCCGGGGTCCCGTACGGTGTCATGAAGAAGTTCGGCGACGATAACGCCAACTTGCTGGTCGTCAGCCTGGCCTGGTACGGCTTTACCGCGATCTTCCCGCTGCTCCTCGTCGTGGTCACGCTGTTCGGGTTCATCGGCCAGCAGTCGATCGGCACCGGCATCGTCACGACCCTGCACAAGTTCCCGGTCGTCGGGTCCAGCTTCAACCCAGCCAATCCTGCGTCGCTGCACGGCAGCACGATCGGGCTGGTCATCGGCCTGATCGGCCTCCTCTACGGCGCCCAGGGCGTGACCCAGACGGCTCAGCAGGCGATGGCCACGGTGTGGAACATCCCGCAGGTGCAGCGGACCGGCTTCCTGCCCAGGCTCGGCCGCAGCCTGACCGGCCTTTTCACGATCGGGATCGCCTTCTTGCTGAACGCCCTGGTCACCGGCTACGTGACCGGCGGCAGCCTGAACGTCGCGTTCCGGGTGCTGATCCTGATCGCGCTCCTGCTGGTCAACGTCGGGCTGTACTACGCCAGCTTCGCCGCCCTCACCGCCAAAGGAGTCAGCACGCGCCGGCTCCTGCCGGGCGCGATCGTCGGCGCGGTCGGGTTCACCGCCCTGATCACTGTCGGCACCGGCCTCATCACGCACCAGCTCAAGAACGCTAACGCGACCTACGGCACATTCGGTTCGGTGATCGGCATCGTGGCGTTCCTGCTCCTGCTGGCCAAGCTCACCATGTACGGTGCCGAACTCAACCCGGTGCTGGCTCGCTCGCTCTACCCCCGGGCGCTGCCGCTCGGTGGCGAGCCGACCGACGCCGACCAGCGGGTGCTGGCCGACCTGGTGCACGCCGAGCAGCGCCGCGAGGACCAGGCGATCGGGGTCGGCTTCGGCGAGAACGCCGAAGTCCAGGCCTCGGCCGACGCGCGCCGCCGCCGCCTGCTCCCCAGCCGCCGCCACTGACGCCCGGCTGTTCGTTCCCGGCAGCGGCGGGGAGCGGCAGAATAGGCGGGTGGAGCAGCGGATCGCGACGGCGCGGCTGCGGGACGGCGCGGCGGTGGCGTACGCGACCGCCGGCGAAGGTCCCTTTCTTGTCTATGTCCCCGGCTGGCTCACCCACCTCGACCGGAGCTGGGCCATGCCGCCGGAACGGGGCTTCTACGAGGCGCTGGCCAGGGGGCGGACACTGGTCAGGTATGACCGGCCGGGTTGCGGCCTGTCCGATCGCGACGGCCGGCCGCCGTCGATGGAGCTGGAGCTCGAGACGATCGGCGCGGTCACGAAGGCAGCCGGCGCCGAGCGGTTCGACCTGCTGGGCATCTCGTTCGGCGCTCCGGTCGCGGCCCGCTGGGCGGCCGAGCATCCGGACCGTGTCTCCCGGCTGGTGCTGTACGGGGGCTGGGCCCGCGGCCCGGACATCTCCCCTCCCGAGGTGCGGGAACTCGTGCTCGGGCTGGTCGATGCGCACTGGGGACTGGGTTCTGGGGTGCTCGGCGAGATCTTCGCGCCCGATGCCGGCGCGTCGACCAGGGCGGCGTTCGGTTCGTACATGCGCGAGGCGGCGAGCCCGGGGACGGCGCGCGCCTTGCTGGCGCTGTCCTATCAGGTCGATGTGACCGCCGATCTGGCCAGGATCACCGCGCCGGCTCTGGTGATTCACCGGGAGCAGGACCGGGCGGCTCCGCTGCGCCAGGGCCAGGCGCTGGCCGATGGCATTCCCGGAGCCCGGTTCGAGCTGCTGCCGGGGCGCTCCCACCTGCCCTACATTGGCGACGCCGACGCCCTGGCCACATCCATCAGGCGGTTCCTCGGCCTGCCGTCGTCGCGCCGCCGCGCCATTCCCGAGCTGACGCCGCGCCAGCGGGAGGTCGCCCGACTGATCGCGGACGGCCTGACCAACCGCGAGATCGGCGCCCGGCTGCACATCACCGAGCGCTCGGCCGAGTCCCATGTGGAACGCATCATGCTGCGGATGGGGTTCAGGTCCCGGGCTCAGATCGCTGCCTGGTTCGCCGCGTCCGGCCCGCCATAGTGCGGTGTTTCCCCCGCTGCGGCGATCCGGCTCCCCGGCACATGCTGGGGCGATGTGGAGTTCTGGCAAGAAGATTCTGACCATCGCGTGGGCCAGCCTGGCCTATGCCGGCTTCCTGACCGTGGCACTCTGGGCGATCGTTTTCCTGGCCGACACCGGCGTGGCCACGACGGTCGACGGCGGGCCGGGCGGGCCGGTGGCGGCCGCCATCCTGGCCGATCTCGGCTTGCTGCTGCTCTTTGCCGCGCAGCATTCGGTAATGGCCAGGCGTGCATGGAAGGAACGCCTGGCCCGCCGGCTGCCGCCCGCCGCCGAGCGCGCTACCAACGTGC
>DASWAH010000387.1:0-31759 GCA_036391235.1 Streptosporangiaceae bacterium | reverse complement strand
GTTCTCGGTCCGCTCGGCCGCGGTCCGGCGGCGGGCGAGCAGCATCTCGCCGGCTCCCCAGGCGGCCAGCGCGGCCAGGGCCTCGGCGATCGTCGCGTCCCAGGGCGAGACGTTCTGGCCCAGGCCGGCCGCGCCGAGCAGGGCCGCGACCTCGGTCAGGGCCAGGGCCAGGATCGCCGGACGGCGCCGGAGCACCAGCGGGCACGCGGCCAGCGCGAGTAGCCAGCCGATGACGGCCGCGACCGACCAGGACATCCGGCCGAAAACTATGAAACCGGCGTTCGCGGCGAGCACGATGCCGACCGCGGCCGCGGGGAACCGGCGGATCACGGCCAGCGGCGCGGTGCCCGCGAGCCCGAGGGCGAGGGCCAGGGCCGGCGGGAACGGCCCGGCCGTCCGCCCGGATCCGAGCGCAGCAAAGGCCGCCAGCGCGACCGCGATAACGACCGGCCCGACCGGCCGCCGGTAGTCGGCCGCGACCAGCCCGAAGGCGCGCTCGACCAGTTTGCCTGGCCAGGACGCGCCCGACGGCGACCGTACGCTCGTCATCTCACCAGCATGCCCCCATCCGGGTCGTGCTCGCGTGCGCCTGGCGGCCGGTGCCGCACCCTACCGGGGTATGGGGCCGCGGTCACCCGTAGAACAGCCGTTCCATCACCGCCCGCGACCGCCGCGCCGTCCGCCGCCAGTCCTGCACCAGGTCCTGGGCTCCGTCCGGCGGGTAGCCGAGCACCCTGGCCGTCGCCGAGAGCTCGCCGTGCCCGGCCGGCACGACGTCGGCGGCCCGGCCGGTGGCCAGCATGATCGCGTTCCTGATCCTGGTGGCCAGCAACCAGGACTCGCGTAGCGCGGCGGCGTCGGCCGCCGCGATCAGCCCGGCCCCGGCCGCCGCGTCCAGCGCCGGCAACGTGCGGGTGGTGCGCAGCTCGGGCACCGACCAGGCGTGCCGGAGCTGGATCAGCTGGGCCACCCACTCGGTGTCGGTCAGGCCGCCGGGACCGAGCTTGAGGTGCAAGGCCGGCTCTACCCCGCGCGGCATCCGCTCGGCCTCCATCCGCGCCTTGATCCGCTTGACCTCCCGCACCGACGCCTCGGCCAGGCCGCCGGCCGGGTACCGCACCTCGTCGGCCATCGCCGCGAACGCCTCGCCGAGCGCGCCGTCTCCGGCCACGGGACTGGCCCTGAGCAGCGCCTGAACCTCCCAGGGCTTGGCCCACCGCCCGTAGTAGGCGCGGTAGGCGCCGAGCGTGCGCACCAGCGGGCCCTGGCGGCCCTCAGGGCGCAGGTCCGCGTCGACCCGGAGGGCCGGGTCAGGTCCCGGGCGGCCGAGCAGGCGGCGCAGCTCCTCCGCGGTCGCGTGCGCGGTCCGGGCCGCTGCCTGCTCATCGGCACCGGGTGCCGGTTCGTAGACGAACAGCACGTCGGCGTCGCTGCCGTAGCCCACTTCCTGACCGCCGAACCGGCCCATCGCGATCACGGCCATCGTGACCTGGCCGTCGGCCGCGGTCGCGGCCAGGTCCAGCGCGCCGGCCACCGTGACCGCGGTGACCTCCGACAGCGCGGCCGCGGCCTGTTCCGCTTCGAGCAAGCCGAGAACGTCGGCCGCGGCCGTGCGCAGCAGTTCCCGCCGGCGTAGCGCGAGCAGGCCGGCCGCGGCCGCCGGCGGCCCGCCTGCTCCGTCCCGGCCCGGGTTCCGCCTGACCAGCGCCTGGCCCTCGGACAGCAGGCCGGCCGGGTCGGCCGGGCGCAGCAGCTGCTCGGAGCCGAGCATGGCCACCGCTTCCGGTGCCCGCAGCAGCAGGTCGGCCGCGTACCGGCTGGAGGCCAGCAGCCTGGCCATCCGCCAGGCCACGTTGGTGTCGTCCCGCAGCAACCGCAGGTACCACGGCGAGTTGCCGAGCGCCTCGCTGACCTGCCGGAACGCAAGCAGCCCGGCGTCGGGCCGCGGCGCGTCGGCGAACCAGCCGAGCATGGCAGGCAGCAGCGCCCGCTGGATCGCGGCCTTCCTCGACACGCCGTCGGTCAGCGCCGCGATGTGCCGCAGCGCCCCGGCCGGGTCGGCGTACCCGAGCGCTTCCAGCCGGGCGGCGGCCGCCTCGGAAGTCAGCCGCATCACGTCACCCGGCAGCCTGGCTACCGCCTCCAGCAGGGGGCGGTAGAACAGCTTCTCGTGCAACTGCCTGGCCGTGGCGGCGTGCCGCCGCCACGTCACGGTCAGCTCCTGGGCCGGATCGGCGCTGGTGTCCTCCGGCCGGATCGGGTAGCCCATCACCCGCATCGCCCGGCCGAGCTGGCGCAGGACGGCCGGGTCGTCCGGCAGCTGGTGGGTGCGCCTGAGCTGGCGAAGCTGCAGCAGGTGCTCGACGACGCGCAGGAACTCGTACGCCTCGGCGAGGGCGGCCGCGTCGGCCCGGCCGACGTAGCCGCCGCGGGCCAGCGCGTCGAGCGCGGGCAGCGTGGCCCGGTCGCGCAGCGATTCGTCGGCCCGGCCGTGCACGAGCTGCAGGAGCTGGACCGCGAACTCGATATCGCGCAGGCCGCCGGGGCCGAGCTTCAGCTCGCGGCCGGCCTGAGCGGCGGGCAGGCTGGCGACCACCCGCCGCCGCATCGCCTGTACGTCAGGCACGAAGTCCTCCCGCTGAGCGGCCGTCCACACCAGCGGCGCGACCGCGTCGGCGTAGGCGCGGCCGAGCCCGGCGTCCCCCGCCACTGGCCTGGCCTTCAGCAGCGCCTGGAACTCCCACGTCTTGGCCCAGCGCTGGTAGTAGGCGAGATGGCTGGCCAGCGTCCGCACTAGCGGGCCGTTGCGGCCTTCCGGCCGCAGGTTCGGGTCGACCGGGAACAGGCTGCCTTCCTGCCCGGCGTCCGAGCAGATCCTGATCAGGCCGCTGGCCAGCTGGGTCGCGGTCCGCAAGGCGGCCTCCTCGTCGCCTGTGCCTCCCGGCTCTGCTGGCTCGGCGACGAAGATCACGTCGACGTCGCTGGCATAGTTCAGCTCGCAGGCGCCGCACTTGCCCATCGCGATCACGGCCAGCCGGCACGGTGCGGCGCCGGCCGGGAGGGCGGCCCGGGCCAGCCGGTAGGCCGCTTCCAGGGCCGCGCCGGCCAGGTCGGACAATCCGGTCATGACCTCGCCGAGCGGCGCGGCGCCGGTCAGGTCGGCGGCCGCCAGCCGGAGCAGCCAGCGCCGGTAGGCCAGCTTGAGCTGGTCGGAGCTCCGGGCAGCGGTCAGGTCGGCGGTGAGCTGACCGGCGGCCGGCCGCAGTCCGGCGGCCGGCCCGGTCAGCAGCCGCCAGTCGCCCCGATGGCGGCGCAAGTGCTCGCTGAGCGCGGTGCTCGTGCCGAGCACCGCGGCCAGCCTGGCCCGCAGGTCAGGATCGGCCCGCAGACCGGTCAACAGGGCCCGGTCCGGCTCCAGCCGGGCCAGGCCGGCCAGGGCCAGGCCGGGTTCGGCCGCGCCGGCCAGCGCCTCCACCACCGGCGCGTCGGCGCCAGTCACTTCCAGCCTGATGTCCTCGGTCAGTACCCGCAGGGCGGCGGCGGTGTCACCGAATCCGAGCGCGGCCAGGCGGCCGGCCGGCGACGGTGCCCGCGGGTTGCTCACCCCAGCACCGTAGCGATCCGGTGGCAGTTAGCTGAGCAGCAGCACCGCGTAAGCGGCGAGCCAGTGGTCGACCATGTAGTGGTCCCCGGTCGCGTGCGGCAGGGCCGCCTGCGCATGTATCCGGGCGGCGTCCAGGGCCGGCCCGATCCGCGGGTCCCGGTCCGGCAGCGTCTCGGCCAGCCGGCGCCAGCACCAGGCCCGGCTCGCGTTCAGGCCGTGCAGGTGCGCGATCTGGCCGTCGCTGGAGTCCGACACGATCGCCGGCGTGAACAGCGCGGCCGGCTCGCCATGCTCGATTCCTGGCAGAAAGCCGGTCAGCCAGGCCGCGAACTCGCCGGCCGGCCAGAGCAGCGCCATCAGCTCGGCCTCGGTCAGCGCCGGCGACAGGAAGTCCGAGCCCGATGGCTCCCAGCCGCCCGGGTAGCCGGTGTCGCTGCCGAACCACCGGCCGGCCGCGTCCTCGATCGCGTCGGCCAGCCGGGAGTCACCGGCCGCGGCCAGTGCCCGCGCGTGCGGCAGCGACCTGGACAGGGCGAACGCCGAGTTCGGGTGCAGGCCGTACCTCACCGGATAGGTGGCCTTGGGCAGCCAGGCCAGGAACAGCCCGGTGACCGCGTCGGCCAGCGGCCGCAGCGCGGCCGCCCACCGCCGGGCATCGGCGTCATCGAACTCGGCGCACTCCGCGTACAGGCGCAGCGCCCAGCCCCAGGCATACCGGCCTGGCCCGCTCGGCCCGGTCACGTAGGCGGCCTCGGCCGCGCCCGCGTCCGGCCTGAACTGCCGGTCGAGCAGCGCCCTGACCTCGCCCTGATCGATCGCGCCGGGGGCCGCCCGCAGCAGCCTGACCAGCAGCCAGTGCATCTCCACGCACGAGTGCCAGTCGAAGCTGCCGAAGAAGATCGGCTGCCGGTCCCGCGGCCGGTGCGGGAAGTCGCCCGGGCCTTCCATCGTGACGGAGATGTCGTTCGGGAACTCGCGGTCGATGTTGGCCATCGCGACCCGGGCGTACCCGGCCGCATTCTGCTCGAGCAGCGCCTGCCATTCGCTCAGTGTCGTCACATCGCCCAGGCTAGTGCCGGATGCCGGGCTTGGCCTGGCCCGGTGGCAGCAGGCGTACCCCGAGCAGCCGGCTCGCCAGCTCGATAGTCGCGGAGCCGCCGAGCAGGGCCGGCTGCGGGACGCCGCTCGCCGACATGGCCACGGAATCGCAGCCCGACGGCGCCGCCGCGATGACCGCCGGCCCGGTCCCCCGCGGCCGGAAGGTCAGCCGGACCGACGAGGCGATGAGCGGGCAGAACAAGGTCAGGCCAGGATTGGCGTGCAGGTTGTTCAGCGTGCTGGCCAGCCGGGCGATGACGGTCCGGCTCGCGAATGTCCGCCGGTACACCCTGAGCCTGGGGTTGAGCAGTCTCACCAGCACGGTGACCAGCGAGTAGCGTACGGGCCGGATGTACTCGGCCCGGCTGCGCGGCGGATACCAGATCACCTGGGCGTCGGCTCGCACGTGGGTCAGGCCGTGACGGCCGGCGAGCACGCCCACGACCAGGACGGCCGAGTACAGGCCGCGCCCGGGAGTCTTCCTGGTCCAGGTCAGGAAGTTGACCGGCCGCGCGGCCAGGCCCGAGTAGCCGGTGCCGGACCCGGTCAGGCCGGCCGGGACGTGCCGCCGCAGGAACCGCAGCACCCAGGCGGCGGGGCGGGACACCACCCGGATCTGATGCCGCAGCACCAGGTGCCCGCTGCCGGTCACCTCGGCCGGACGCCGGAGCTGAGCTGGTACCGGGCCGCCGCCGAGGGCCCGGGCGCCGGGCGGGAAGACCATACTGGCTAGCAGCGAGCGGGCGGTCTCGTCAGCCAGCCTCAGCGAGCCAGCCCCCGGTCCAGGCACCGGGGGCTGCGCGGCGGTCACCGGCCCGGCTGATGCGGGTTCCCTGGCCGTACCGCAGGCCCCGGCCGCGAGTATGACGCCCGCCAGCACCGCGGCCAGGACTGGCTTCCTGCCGAGCTCGCCGATTCGCCGCATGCGCCGCCTCCATTCACACGCCCGTTAGACGGCGGCGGTGGCCGGCCAGGTTCCGCCCGGCTACAGCGAGGACAGATACCGTTCCAGCTCGAACTCGGTGACCTGGCGGCGGTAGTCCTGCCATTCCTCGCGCTTGTTCCGCAGGAAGAAGTCGAAGACGTGCTCGCCCAGGATCTCGGCGACCAGCTCGCTGTTCTGCATCACGTCGCAGGCCTCGGCCAGGTTCTGCGGCAGCGGGGCGATGCCGAGCGCGCGGCGCTCGGACCCGGTCAGGGCCCAGACGTCGTCCTCGGCCTCGGGCGGCAACTCGTAGTCCTCCTCGATCCCCTTCAGGCCCGCCCCGAGGATGGCCGCGAAGGCCAGGTACGGGTTGCAGGCCGAGTCCAGCGAGCGGAACTCGATCCTGGTCGCGTTGCCCTTCTTGGGCTTGTACATCGGCACCCGGACCAGCGCCGACCGGTTGTTGTGGCCCCAGCAGATGTAGGCCGGGGCCTCGCCGCCGGCTCCGGCGATGCGCTCGGCCCCGCCCCAGAGCCGCTTATAGGAATTCACCCACTGGTTGCACACGGCGGTGATCTCGGCCGCATGCCGTAGCAGGCCCGCGATGAAAGCCCGGCCGACCTTCGACAGCTGCAGCTCGCCGCCCGGATCGTGGAACACGTTCCGGTCGCCCTCGAACAGCGACATGTGGGTGTGCATGCCCGAGCCCGGGTACTCGGTGAATGGCTTGGGCATGAACGTCGCGTACACGCCCTGGTCGAGCGCGACCTCCTTCATGGCCAGCCGGAACGACATGATGTTGTCGGCCGTGCTCAGCGCGTCGGCGTACCGCAGGTCGATCTCCTGCTGGCCGGGCGCGCCCTCGTGGTGGCTGAACTCGACCGAGATCCCCATCGTCTCCAGCATCGTGATCGCCGACCGGCGGAAGTCGTGGGCGATGTTGTGCGGGGTGTGGTCGAAGTAGCCGCCCTCGTCGATCGGACGGGGCTTGGCCCCGGCCTCCGGCCGCTCCCGCAGCAGGAAGAACTCGATCTCGGGGTGGGTGTAGAAGGTGAATCCCAGCCCGGCCGCCTTGGCCAGCGCCCGCTTCAGCACATACCGGGGGTCAGCGTGCGACGGCGACCCGTCCGGCAGCAGGATGTCGCAGAACATCCGGCCGACGCCGACCGCGTCGCTGCGCAACGGCATCAGCTGGAATGTCGACGGGTCCGGCTTGGCGATCATGTCCGCCTCGTAGACCCGGGCGAATCCCTCGACCGCGGAGCCGTCGAAGCCGATGCCCTCGGCGAACGCGCCTTCCAGCTCGGCCGGGGCGACCGCGACCGACTTGAGGTAACCGAGCACGTCGGTAAACCACAGCCGGACGAACCGGATGTTGCGCTCCTCGAGCGTGCGCAGCACGAACTCTTCCTGCCTGTCCACGTGGCCAGTGTGCCCCTTCGGTGTTTCCGGCCGGTAACGCGACCCGCCGTAAGCTGATCTCGTGCCTCAGCTTCGGATCGCGCTCGCGCAAGTCAACGCCACCGTCGGCGACCTTCAGGGCAATGCCGCGGCGATCGGGCAGTGGACGGCCAGGGCCGCCCGGACGGGCGCCCGAGTCGTGGTGTTCCCGGAAATGATGTTGACCGGGTATCCGGTCGAGGATCTCGCCCTGCGGTCGTCGTTCGTGTCGGCCTCGGTGGCCGAACTGCGGGCGACCGCGGCCAGGCTGGCCACGGCCGGGCTCGGCGGCATCGCCGTGGTCACCGGCTACCTGGACCGCCAGGAAGGCCTGGCGCCGCGGGTGGGCCTGCCCGCGGGGGCGCCTAGGGACGCCGCCGCTGTCCTGTACGGCGGCGAGGTGATCGTCACCTCGGCCAAGCATCATCTGCCTAATTACGGGGTATTCGACGAATACCGGTACTTCGTGCCCGGTGACGTGCTGCCGGTGGTGCGGATCACGACCGGGCCCGGCGAGCAGGCCGACGTGGCCGTGGCGATCTGCGAAGACCTGTGGCAAGAAGGCGGCCCGGTGTCGGTGGCCCGCCAGGCCGGGGCGTCGGTCCTGGTGGTGCCCAACGCATCCCCCTACGAGGAGGGCAAGGGCGCGGCCAGGCTCGCGCTGTGCCAGCGCCGGGCGGCCGAGGCCGGCTGCCCGCTGGCCTACGTCAACATGATCGGCGGCCAGGACGAGCTGGTCTTCGACGGCGACTCGATCATGGTCGGGGCCGACGGCGCGGTGCTGGCCAGAGGACCGCAGTTCGCCGAGGCGCTGGTGCTGGCCGACGTCGAGGTCGCGCCGGCCGGCCAGCAGCCGCCAGGGGATGTCGGCGCCGACGCGCTGGACGGCACGACGATGATCATCCGGCGGATCGAGCTGCCGCCGGCCGCCGCGGTGCCGTCCTCGCACGATGCGGCCAGCCAGTACGGCGAGGCGCCCGGGCGGATCTGGCCCCGGCTCAGCCCAGCCGCCGAGGTGTACGCGGCGCTGGTGACCGGCGTACGGGACTACGTCACCAAGAACGGGTTCGGCTCGGTCATCGTGGCCCTGTCCGGCGGGATCGACTCGGCCCTGACCGCGACCATCGCGGCCGACGCGATCGGGCCGGACCGGGTGCACGCGGTGCTGATGCCGAGCCGGTACTCCTCCTCGCATTCGGTCGCCGACGCCGAGGACCTGGTTAAGCGGCAGGGCTTGCATGCCCGCACGGTGCCGATCGCGCCGATGGTGGACGCGTTCGAGGCCGACCTGCGGCTGGAGGGCCTGGCCGCCGAGAACCTGCAGGCCCGGGTGCGCGGCATGGTCGTGATGTCACTGTCCAACGCCGAGGGCCACCTGGTGCTGACCACCGGCAACAAGAGCGAGCTGGCGACCGGCTACTCGACCCTGTACGGCGACTCGGCTGGCGGTTACGCGCCGATCAAGGACGTGCCGAAGACGCAGGTCTGGGAGCTGTCCAGGTGGCGCAACGAGCAGGCCGCCCAGGCCGGCCAGACCGAGCCGATCCCGGCGAACTCGATCGCGAAGCCGCCGAGTGCCGAGCTGCGGCCCGGTCAGCTCGACACCGACTCGCTGCCCGACTACGCGGTGCTCGACAAGCTGCTCGACGACTACGTCGAGGGCGACATGGGCGCGGGCCAGCTGATCGCCGCCGGGCACGACCCGGCGCTCGTCGGGCGGGTGATCGCGCTGGTCGACCGGGCCGAGTACAAGCGCCGCCAGTACCCGCCAGGGCCGAAGATCACCGGCAAGAACTTCGGCCGGGACCGGCGGCTGCCGATCACGAACCGGTGGCGCGAGCCGTTCCCGCGCTGATCGCGGAACCCAACGCACGCTGAGTTGAAGTGGCCGGCCAGAAGGCCGGATACTTGGACGGTCCTTGTGACTGACCAGATACGCCGATATTCCGGTGCGTCCGCGATGGCCCGCGGCAGTGGCGACCGGCAGCGCACGTTGCGGAGGCAGGCAGTGAGCGGCGAGAACCAGCCCGCGATAGGCGACTTCCCGCCCGGATCCCGGATAGCCGGCTATCAGATCGAGGAACTGCTCGGCCGGGGCGGCATGGCCGTCGTCTACCGCGCGGCCGACGTCCGGCTCGACCGGCAGGTCGCGCTCAAGGTGCTTGCTCCCGAGCTGACCAGGGACTCCTCCTTCCGGCAGCGGTTCATCAGGGAGTCCAGGGCCGGCGCCGCGGTCGACCACCCGAACATCATCCCGGTGTTCGAGGCGGGCGAGGCGGACGGAGTCCTGTTCATCGCGATGCGGTACGTGGCCGGCCGGGACGTGCGGGCCCTGATCGAGCGAGCCGGGCCGCTGCCGCCGGCCAGGGTCGCCAGCATCGTCACCCAGGTCGCGTCGGCCCTGGATGCCGCGCACGCCCGCGGCCTGGTGCACCGCGACGTCAAGCCCGCGAACATGTTGCTCGGGGCGGTCGCCATCGGCGGCGCGCCCGACCACGTGTACCTGTCCGACTTCGGCCTGAGCAAGCTGTCGGTCGCTGCCGTCAGCCTGACCGGGACCGGGCAGTTCCTCGGCACGCTCGACTACATGTCGCCCGAGCAGGTCGAGGGCCGGCCGATCGACGGCCGCACCGACCTGTACGCGCTCGGCTGCGCGACGTTCGAGATGCTGACCGGCCGGCCGCCGTTCCAGCGCGATCAGGACCTGGCCGTCATGTGGGCCCAGGTGTCGGCCCCGCCCCCGTCGGCCTGCCAGCTCAGGCCGGAGCTGCCCGCCGGAGTTGACGCCGTGCTGGCCAGGGCGATGGCCAAGGCACCAGAGAACCGCCAGTCCAGCTGCCTGGAGTTCGCCGCCCAGCTGAAGGCCGCCTGCGGCGCCCGGCCGGCCCGCGGGGCCCCGACCGAGCTGGCCGGAGCGGTTCGCGACGTGCCGCCCGCGACCGAGGTCGCGATGGCCGCGGTACCGGGCCTCAGCACGCCGCCGGGTCCGGCGGGTCCGGCGGGTCCGCCGGGCCCGGCGATGCCGCCGGTCGAGCCGGTGGCGTCGGGCGAGGCGACCATCACGGAGGCGGCCATCGGGTCCGGTGGCCCGGGCGGGGCCGGGCCGACCAGGCACGACTATCGGCCGCCATCCGGCTACGGCCAGCCAGGCGGTTACGGCCAGAGCGGCTACGGCCAGGGCGGGTACACGCCGCCGCAGGGCTACGCTCCGCCCGGGCCGTCGGGACCATCAGGACCATCGGGACCGACCAGGCAGGACTGGCCAGCCGGCCCCGGTTACCCGGCCGATCCCGGGCCGCGGCGCCGGGGCCGGGCGCTGCCGTTCGTGCTCGGCATCGTGGTCGTTCACCTGCTGGCGGGCGCGGCCGTGCTGATCCTGCAGAACCTGAACAAGGGCTCGAACGCCGGACCCGGCACGTCATCGAGCCAGTCGGGAACCCCGAAGGCCGGCTCCAGCTCGCCGTCGTCACCGTCCAGCTCGGCCCCGTCCAGCCCGGTCAGCTCGGCACCGCCGCCGGTGACGCCGGACGGGGTGGTGACCGCGTACTACGACGCCATTAACGGCCAGCACTACCGCCGGGCCTACAACCTGAGCACCCAGGCCCAGAACAGCGAATCGTTCGCCCAGTTCAAAGCGGGATACCAGGGCACCCAGCACGACACGCTGACGATCACCGGCGTCTCGGGCGACGTGGTCAGCTTTACCCTGTCGGCGGCGCAGACCGACGGGACGGTCAAGACCTACTCGGGCAGCTACACGGTGCAGAACGGCAAGATCACCGGCTCCAGCGTGCAGCAGACGGGCTAGACCCCGGCCGGCTAAAGATCGACTCCCTGGCCCGGGTCCAGCCGGGCGTACCGGCCCTCGCCGAGCAGGCCGCCGGCCAGCATGGCGATCAGGCCAATGCCGTTGGCGTTCAGCAGCTCGTCGTGGATGGCGTAGCTGATCTCGGGCTGCACCGCCCGCGCGTAGTCGATCATCTCCTCAGCCTTCAGCCACGGGGCGCTGATCGGCAGCAGCAGGGTGCTGACGGGTTCCTCGGGGATGGTGAACGCGTCACCGGGATGGAACACCCCGCCGGTCGCGAACCCGACGTTCGGCACCCGCGGCATATCGGGGTGAATCGGCGCGTGCTCGTGACCGTAGGCGTGCACCTCGAACCCGGCCGCGGTGAACGAGTCGCCGTGCCCGACGGTGTGCACCCGGTCCCCGAAGCCGCTGAACTGCCCGGCCACGGCACCAGTGGTCCACAGATGCAGGGCCGGATCCCGGTCGAGCGCGGCCCGCACCACGTCGCCGTTCAGGTGGTCGACGTGCTCGTGGGTGATCAGTATCGCGTCGGCCCCGGCTAGCGGGTCGGCGCCGCTCCAGACGCCGGGATCGAGCACGAGCGTCTGGCCGTCCTGCTCCAGCCGCACGCAGGAATGTCCGAGTTTCGTCATCCGCATGACCGCTAACCTATCGCGAGGCCATGCCGGTCAGCAGTTCCTCCACGACCCGGCGGGCATAGCCGCGCTCGGACCGGTCGTGCCCGCGGGTCGCCCTGGCCAGCACCGCACCGGTGAGCAGATCAGCCGCGGTCTCGATCTGCACGGCGTCGCGCAGTTCGCCGGTCGCCACCCCGCGCCGCAGGACCGCCCTCACCACCTCGCGCCGCGGCTCGACCACGGCCTCGGTGTAGCGCTCGAGCAGCCGCGGGTAACGCTCGCCCTCGCCGAGCAGCAGCGCGTACTGCCGGGCCCGGCGCGGGTCGACCGACTCGGCCCGCAGTGCCTCGACGATGGCGATCAGATCATCCCTAACCGACTCGCCCTTCGGCTCGGGCAGCGGTGCCCGGAGCGCGGCCAGGGCGTCCAGCAGCAGCTCTTCCTTTCCGGGCCAGCGCCGGTAGATGGTGGCCTTGCCGACCCCGGCCCTGGCGGCCACCTTCTCGATGCAGAGCCCGTCCGCGCCCGACTCGGCGAACAACTCGAGGGTCGCGTCGATGATCGCCCGGTCGGCCTGCTCGCTACGCGGCCGCCCGCGGCGGGCTGCCTCAGCCGGCGGCGCGGTCATGATCCGCACCTGGTCTCCGCCCGGCCGCGGGACATCGTGACCGGGCCCGGGGGCACCGGCGCGGCGACCTGGCCGGCCGTCTCGCGTGCTGCGGCCGCGCGCCGGCCGGGCATCCAGAGCGCGATCAGCACGGTACCGGCCGCCGCGACCACGGCCGACACGATCGTGGTCACGTGCATGGCGTGCACGAACGACCGGCCGGCCAGCGCGATCAGGGCGACGCCGCGCGGCCCGAGGTGCGCGGCCGCGGCCTGGGTGGCCGCGATCGACTGGGTGGCGGCCACCCGGCCGGCGGCGGGCAGCACGGCCAGGCCGCGAGCCACCCCCGACCGGTAGGCGGCGGCCAGGATCGATCCGAGCACGGCGACACCGAGGGCGACGGCGACCTGCCGCGACGTGTTCGTGATGGCCGATCCGGCCCCGCCCCGCTCGCGCGGAACGACCGACATCACCGACTCGGTCGCCGTCGGCATCACGATGCCCATGCCCGCGCCCTGCAGGAAGAAGATGCCCTCGATGGCCACGACCGGGGTGGTCAGGTTCAGCGCGTGATAGCCGATCAGGGCCCCGGTCACGGTGGCCAGGCCGCCGGCCGCGATCGCCTTGGCCCCGAACCTGGACACCAGCACGGCGCTCCGGTTGGCCGCCAGGAGCTGGCCGGCTGCGACCGCGACGGTGAGCATCCCTGCGTGCATGGGCGTGAGCCCGCGCACGTCCTGCAGGTAAAAGCTCATAAAGAAGTACACGCCCGCCATGCAGAAGAAGTTCAGGCCGATGGCGGCCGCCGCCGCCGACAACCGGGGATCGCGGAATAGCCGCACGTCCAGGGACGGATGCTCGGTCCGTGACTCGTGCACGCAGAATATAGCTAGCACGGCCAATCCGGCTGCAATCGGGCCGAGTACCGCCTTGTCAGCCCACGACCCGGCGTCGCCGCCCTTGATGATCCCGTACACCAGCAGCACCAGGCCCGCGATCGACAGCAGCACGCCGGGCACGTCGATGCGGCCAGGTGACGGGCTGCCCGACTCGGGCACCAGCGCCGCGATGGCGGCGACCCCGATCGCGGTCAGCGGCACGTTGATCAGGAACACCGAGCCCCACCAGAAGTGATCGAGCAAGACCCCGCCGGTCACCGGCCCGATCGCGATGGCCACCCCGACCGCGGACGCCCAGATGCCGATGGCCTTCGGCCGTACTTCCGGCTCGAACACGTGGGTGATGATCGACAGCGTCTGGGGCATCACCGCCGCCCCGCCCAGGCCCATCGCCGCCCTGGCCCAGATCAGTTCGGCCGGGGTCTGGGCGTAGGCGCAGATCAGCGAGGACAGCCCAAACATGGTCATGCCGATGATCAGCATCCGCTTGCGCCCGACCCGGTCGCCGATCACGCCGAAGGTGAACAGCAGCCCGGCGAAGACCAGCGTGTAGGAGTTGATCGCCCACTCCAGCTGGTCCTGGCTCGCTCCCAGGCCGGCCCCGGGCTCGGCGATGGTCTTCAGGGCGACGTTCAGCACGGTGTTGTCGAGCACGATCGCGAGCAGGCTGAGGATGAGCACGCCGAGCACTGTCCACTTGCGCTGTCCGGGCAACATCAGGGGAACGCCTCGCCGGGAGTGCTGCGTGCGGGAGCTATACACGGATTCGATACGAAACGCCATCGTATCGTAATCTGGGATGGCTGGCCAGGCCGGGCCTGGCCTCTACCGTGATAACTCGCCGCATGTCATCATCGAACAGTCCGGGGACGCCAGCGTGGCGCCACGAGACGTGGAGGATCCGATGACCTCAGTCCAGCCGCATCCGCCTGCCCGCGAGACCCTCTACGGGGGAACCAGCAGCCGCCGGGTCACCGTCCGCGACCTGGCCGCGGCCAAGTCCCGTGGCGAGAAGTGGCCGATGCTCACCGCCTACGACGCTCTCACCGCCAGGGTCTTTGACGAGGCGGGCATCCCCGTCCTGCTTGTCGGCGACTCCGCGGCCATGGTCGTCTACGGCCATGACAGCACGATCCCGGTGACCGTCGATGACCTGATCCCCCTGACCGCGGCCGTGGTCAGGGGTTCCCGGCGAGCCCTGGTCGTGGCCGACCTGCCGTTCGGCTCGTACCAGGTATCGGTCGAGACCGCGATGCGGACCGCCGTGCGGTTCATGAAGGAGACCGGCGCGCACGCGGTGAAGCTAGAGGGCGGCCACCGGGTGCTGCGCTGCGTCGAGGAACTGGTCGCGTCCGGCATCCCGGTGATGGCGCACCTCGGCCTGACCCCGCAGTCGGTGAACGCGTTCGGCGGCTACCGGGTGCAAGGCCGCGGCGAGGAAGGCGAGCGGCTCATGCAGGACGCCAAGGCGCTGCAGGCGGCCGGCGCGTTCGCGGTCGTGCTGGAGTGCGTGCCGGCCGAGCTGGCCCAGCGGGTCACCGCGGCCCTGGCCATCCCGACGATCGGCATCGGGGCGGGCCCGGACTGCGACGCTCAGGTGCTGGTCTGGCAGGACATGGCCGGGCTGTCCCCCCGGGTGCCGAAATTCGCCAAACGCTACGCCGACATGGCCGGCCTGCTGGGCGAGGCCGCCAGGAGTTTCGCCGGCGAGGTGGCAGGCGGTGCCTATCCGACGCCGGAGTACAGCTACCGCTGACCGACGAGCCGCTGCTCAGCTCGTCAGCTTGGGCAGCACCTCGCGGCCGAATGCCTCGATCCACTCGGCCTGGTTCCGGCCGACGTTGTGCAGATAGATCCGGTCGACGCCGAGGTCCAGGTAGCGCTGGATGTCGGCCCGGTGGGCGTCGAGGTCGGAGGTGATCAGCATCCGGCCCTCGAAGTCCTCCGGCCTGACCAGCTTGGCCATCTGCTCGAAGTCGTAGGGCGAGCGGATGTCCTGCTTGGGGAACTTCATGCCGCCGTTCGGCCACTCGGTGACCGCGTTCTGCAGCGCTTCGGCGTCCGTCGGGGCCCAGGACAGGTGCAGCTGCAAAATCTTCACCTGTCCGCTGGTGTCCCGCTCGGCTTCCCTGGCGCCGGCGTCGAACCGGCTGAGCAGCGAGGTGATCTTCTCGGCCGGGGCGCCGGGGGTAATGATGCCGTCGGTCAGCCGGCCCGCCTTCTTGGCCGTCAGCGGTCCCGCGGTCGCGATGTAGATCGGCGGCGCCTGCTCGGGCATCGTCCACAGCCTGGCCGTTTCCATCTTGTAGTACGGGCCCCGGTGCTTGACGTCCTTGCCGCTGAACAGCTTCTGGATCACCTCGACCGCCTCCCACATGCGCTCGAGGCGCTCCGGCGGCTCCGGCCAGTAGCCGGCCGTGACGTGCTCGTTCAGCGCCTCGCCGGAGCCGAGGCCGAGCCAGTGCCGCCCGGGGTACATGGCCGCCAGCGTGGCCGAGGCCTGGGCCACGATCGCCGGGTGGAACCTGAACGACGGACAGGTGACGCCGGGACCCAGATCCCCCCTGGTCCGCTCGCCCATCGCGGTCAGCACGTTCCACACGAAGGCGGCCTGACCCTGGCTCGGCACCCAGGGCTGGAAATGGTCGGCCGCCATCACGCCCTGGAACCCGGCCGCCTCCGCGGCGACCGTGAACTCGGTAACTTCGATCGGTCCGAACTGCTCCAGCATCGCGGCGTATCCGATATGCGCCAGGCTCATCGATGGCCTCCAGGATCGGGAATCTGCTACTCCGTAGACTCGCACAGGCCGCACGGGCTGCGCGCGGCGGCCATTTCCGGCAGCATGAGATTCGTGAACACCGCTCAGGTCGAGGCGCTGCGCGAGCTGCTCGCCTCGTCCGGCTGGCTCGACCGCCCGCGGCAGTTCGCCCGGGCGCTCCGCCGCCGCTCCGTGACCCCGCAGGGACTGCTCATCGTCGGGACGCCGGACTACGAGCCATGGCACATGACGGCCCACCTGGAGCAGGAGAGTCAGCTGGCCGGCCTCCCGGAACTGGCGCCGACCCTGGTCAGGTGGGCCCCGCCCGCCGACGCGCCCGGTCACCTGCGGGTCGGCCTCGACCGGATCGAGCAGGCCGGGAAGGCCGAGACGCTGCTGGTCGTGGGGTCCGATCCGGCCCCGGGCGCGCTGCTGGAACGGGTGTGGGACGCTCGCAAGGCCGGGGCGGCGATCTTGGCGCTCGACCAGGGTGACGAGGAGCTGGACGAGATCGCGCACGAGGCCCTGGCCATCAGGCCCGGCCTTGACCCGGTGTCCTTCGACGGAGCCCAGCATCTGGTCAGCCTGGCCGTCGGCGAGCCAGGCCGGCCCGTCGCCAGGAATCCCGGGCGCCGCGCGCCAGCGCTGCGCTCCGGCCTTGCCCGCCTCCTGAACGCCGTCTCCGGCCCGGCCGACGTCTGACTAGCCGCGGGAGAAGGGGGCGACGAAGGTGCCTCGGCCCTGGCGGGTAATGATCAGGCCGCGGTCGCGCAGCACCTGCATCGCGTGCCGGACGGTCTGGTAGGCGACCCCGTACTCCTCGGCCAGGGCCCGTTCGGCTGGGAGTTTATGCTGAATTTCGCCGATCTCGATCCGGGCCGCGATGTGGTTCGCGACCTGGATGTAGGCGAAATCCGGGCCCAGCGGGTCTATCACCGGCACGTGATCAACGTAGGCACTCTGCTAGCTGCGTAAACCTCGGCTAGCTCTGCTAGCTATCAGTGCTCTAGGTGCTCTATACTGTGGTCATGGCAGAGACTGGTGTCCTGATCAGGGAGCTGCGAGACGCCGGCCGGACGGATGCGGAGCTGGCCGGAGCCGCGGAGCCAGCCGAAGGAGATGCTGAACCGTCCGGCGGGCAGGCCGCCGCGCCGGAGCCACTCCCCCGTGAGCTGGTGCTGCGGGCTCTTATCTGAACCGGCGTCCCAGCGGCTCAGGCGTCCAGGCTGAGCACCATGGTCGGCCGCTCGATCACGTGGTCGGCCCGGAGCGGCCGGACGGCGGTGCCGATCGCGAAGAACTCGGTGGTGTGCCCGCCCCAGGTATGCGAGTGCTGCTTCAGCTGGACTCCGACAATGCCCTCGGCGTGCAGAGCCTCGGCTTCGGCCTGCATCCGGCTCATCGCCAGCTCCCGCGCGTCGTACAGGGCCTGGGTGAACTGCTCGATCTCGACGTTCTTGCCGATGTTGCCGATCACGCTGCCGAGCCGCTGGTGCGCGATGTGGTACACGCACGAGCCCATCACCATGCCCAGGGGCGCGTACCCGGCCCTGATCAGGGTCCAGAAATCCTGACCGGACAGGTCGGAGGTGAACGGCAGGTCCTTGTTGTTGCGCCAGTTGCTGACACCGCCGCCGCCGGCGTTGGGCTCGGCCTTGACCGCCGTGCCGACCGCGATGAACTCGGCGATGTCGGCGCCGAACTCCTTCATCTCGACGTCCAGCCTGACCCCGACCACCCCGTCGGCGCCGAGGGTCTTCGCCTCGACTTCCATCCTGGTCATCGCCAGCTCCCTGGCGTGATACATCGCCTGGGAGAGCACGTCCAGTTCCTGGTTCTTGCTCCACCGGCCGATCTGCAGGCCGACGTGGTAGATCGAGCTGCCCAGCACCAGCCCAAGGGGGCGGAACCCGGCCTCCCTGACGAGCAGGAACTCGTTCACCGAGAGGTCGGAGGTGAAGATCGAGCCGGCCCGGCCCGGCGTCAGCTCGGCCAGGCGCCTGATCGCGTCCTGCGGGACGCCCGCCGCGCCGAACTCGGCTGCTTCCTGCTGTTCCCGCTGATCGGTCATGCTGCTCCCCAGCTGCCTCGTACGCTCATACCTTGCCGAGCCTGACCCTGGCCGCCTGCCGCCGTTGCGGATCGAGCGACAAGATGGCCAGGCTTGGCCGTTCCGCCGCCCGGGCCGACCGGGCGAAATGCGTGATCGCGGTGCCGATGATGGTGACCTCGGCCAGGTGGTCTCGGGCACCTTCCTGGGCCGGGCACTCGTGCTCCCCGACCCGCATGTCCATCCGCTCGATCACGACGCCCTCGGCGCCGAGGTTGCGGACGTCGTGCTCCAGCTGATCCCTGGCGTCGTGCCTGGTCCGGTTGATCAGGTCCGTGTAGCCCGTCACCTCGGTGTTGCCGCTGGTCCAGCGGCTGGACTGGTTCCTGGTCAGCCAGTCGTCGTGCCTGGCTCCCATCGAGATGCCCATCGCCAGGCCAACCGGCACCGCACCGTCCGCGATCAGCTTGGCGAAGTCCTGGCCCGACAGGTCCGAGGTGAACGGCCGGCCAAGCGGCAGCGCGCCCGGTGCCCTGATCGCGGTGCCGATGGCGTGGAACTCAAGGCCCCCGGCCGGGAATGAGCCGATGGTCAGCCGGACCCCGACCACGCCGTGCCCGCCGAGCTGGGCGCACTCGGCGACCATCCGGCTGATCGCGGCCCGCCGGGCCGCGTACATCGTGGCTACCAGCGGCCCGTAGGCGGTCGTCGAGCCCGAGCTGGACACCATCGTGGTCGCGCCCTGGTATCCGCCCCAGCCCTGAGCCAGCCGGTTATAGGTGCCGAACGCCGCGTAGCTGGGGCAGCCGTAGCCGCCTCGGTAACCGAGGTTGTAGACCGCCGCGCCGAGCACCTGGCCGACCGGCTCGAAGCCGGTGCTCCTGATCGCCGCGAACTCGTCGGTGGACAGCGCCGACGACCAGGTGCCGCTTGCCCTGATCTCGGCCATCCTGGCCTGCGCGGCAGGCGGCAAGCCCTGCCCTGACCATGCTGACGTCACAGAAATCGCCTCTCGCGCCCGGAGCGCCGCGACTTCCGACTCTACCCCTGCGCGTCCCACTCCTCGTTGCGCCGCCGCACCGTTTCCAGCGCGTGCTCGGCTTCCTCGCGGGTCGCGTACGGGCCGAGCCGGTCCTTGCCCGGGCACCCCGCGTCCGGTTCCACGGCATGATGCTTGAGGCAGAACCACCAGTGCTTGCCAGTGTCCATGAGAACTAGACTCTCAGATCATGGTGACTACGTTGCGGCCCGGCCGCGTCTCGCCGGTGCGCCAGGTGCCGGCCGGGATCGCACGCCCCGAGTACGTCGGCAAGCGGTATCCGAAAATCGGGGAGCCGAACGTCAAGGACGCCGCCACCATCGAGGCCATGCGGGTCGCCGGACGGATCGCGGCGCAGGCCCTGGCCGAGGTCGGCAAGCATGTCGAGCCCGGGGTCACCACCGATGAGCTCGACCAGATCGGGCACGAGTTCCTGTGCGACCACGGGGCGTACCCGAGCACGCTCGGCTACCGCGGTTACCCCAAGTCGCTGTGTTCGTCGCTGAACGAGGTCATCTGCCACGGCATCCCTGACGACACCGTGGTGGCCGACGGGGACATCGTCAACATCGACATCACCGCCTACATCGGCGGCGTGCACGGCGACACCAACGCGACGTTCCTGGCCGGGAATGTCGATGAGGAGTCCCGGCTGCTGGTCGAGCGGACGCGCGAGGCGACCATGCGCGGGATCAAGGCGGTCGCTCCCGGGCGCGCGCTGAACGTGATCGGACGAGTGATCGAGTCCTACGCCCGCCGGTTCGGATACGGGGTCGTCCGCGACTTCACCGGGCACGGGATCGGCACCACCTTCCATTCCGGCCTGATCGTGCCGCACTTCGACGACCCGGACTCCGACACCGAGATGGAGCCGGGCATGACGTTCACGATCGAGCCCATGCTGACGCTCGGAACGATCGACTACGACATGTGGCCGGACGGGTGGACCGCCGTCACCAAGGACCGCCGGCGAACAGCTCAGTTCGAGCACACGGTGCTGGTGACCGGCGACGGGCACGAGATCCTGACCCTGCCCTGACCGCCGGGGAGCGCGCGTGCGGCAGCTGATGGCCGGCCTCGGCGCTGTCGCGGTCGCGCTGGCCACGCTGGCCGGCCTGGCGGCCTGCGGCGGCCCGCGGAGCACCGGGCTCGCCTCCCCGGCCGGATGCACGGCTTTCGCCACGCTGGCCGCCCGCGGCCAGGTCAGGATCACGAGCCTGCCCAGGCCGTGCCGCGGCCTCGGCTCGATCGCGCTCAGCCGGTCAGTGCGGATCGCGGTCAGCCAGGTCGCCGACCGCGGCACCAAGGCCCGGCGGCGGCATCTGCAGATCCAGGCCTACAGCCGGCTCACCGTGCTGACCGCGGCGGCAAGCCGGGAGGCGGCCGCGGCTGCTGCGAGCGCCCGCCGCCGGGCCGCCCGCCGTCCGCCGCGCACGCCGGCGCCCTCCTCCCCCGGCCTGCGGATCCCGGCCGGCCAGGGCGCACTGGCGGCCTGGCTGCTGGCCGCGGCGAGCGGCGGCGCGCTGGTGCTCAGGGGCCGCAGGCGCCGTCCCGGCCGGCGGCTGCCGCCCGTGCTGCTGGCTCATCTGGGCTTCGCGCTGGCCGGCCTGGCCGCGTGGGCGGGCTACCTGGTCGCCGGGTGGACCGCCCTGGCCTGGGCCGCCCTCGCGGCGCTGCTGCCGGTGGCCGGGCTTGGCATGGCCACGCTGATCCTCGCCATTCCCGACTCCGGCCCTGGCCGCACCGGCCACGGCCAGGCCGCCACCGCCGGCCGGGCCCGGCCGCCGGTGCTGCTGATCGCCGCCCACGGTGCGCTGGCCACCGCCACGATCCTGCTCGCGCTGCTCGGCGCGGTCGCGGCGGTCGCTGCTCGCTGAGAGAGCCGGATCGCCGGCTTTAGCCGGGGCCGGCCGCCACGCGCTGCCGGATGCCTTCCCACCAGCCGTCGGCCGGGCGTGCGGTCTCGATCCACCAGGTCGCCCCGGCTTGCTTATAGTCGTCCTGCAGGCCGGCCAGCTGCCCCAGGTCGGTGGCGACCTCGGCCCAGACCACCAGGTCGTAGCCGTCCAGGTGCCCGCGCTGGGCCCCGATCTGGGCGGCCGTCTCGGCAATGTCGGCGGCGCTCGGCCTGACCAGGCCGCGTCCGGCCCACCGGATCGGCACGAAGCCGTCCCAGCGGGCGGCCCGGGCGATCGGGCGCGGCGCCGGAAGCACGCCGGCGACCCAGACCGGGATACGCGGCCGCTGTACTGGGACCGGGGTGAACCGCACGGTATCCATGGTCAGGTGACGGCCCGCGTAAGCGAACGGCTCGCCTGACCACAGCCCGGCCAGCACGTCCAGGCCCTCGTCGAGCAGTTCGGCCCGCTCGCGTTCGCCCGTCGGCTCACCGAAGATGCCGAAGTCACCGTAGGCCGGCGAGCCGATGCCGACGCCGAGCACGAGCCGGCCCCCGCTCAGCCGGTCGAGCGTGGTGGTCATCCTGGCGAGCTGCCACGGCCGCCGGCGCGGCACCGGGGTCACGACCGTGCCGAGCGTGATCCGGCTGGTCCTGGCCGCGACCACGGCGAGGATGGCCCACGGATCCAGGATCGGCGGCCCGTCGCCGCGGTCGGAGAACACGATGTGGTCCCACAGGAAGTAGCCGTCGAACCCGGCGTGCTCGGCCGCGACCCCGAGGTCGATCAGCTCGGCCGGGTCGGTACCGAAGTTCGGCACCGCGATGCCGTGCCGCAGGCTGGTCATGACCACTCGCCCCTTCTGCCGCTAGCCGATCCGGCTGCGCGGGCTGTAGCCGCGACGTTCGGCCAGCATCCGCTTCAGCTCCGGCGGGCCGCCCGCGCGCACCCGCAGGTGCACCTCGGCCAGGTCGCGCTGGACCGCCGCGTCGCCCGCGAACGCGCGAGCGCAGGCCTCCGGCTCGACGTTGGCCAGGGCCAGGATCGCGCCCGCGCCGCCCATCGGCCCGGCCAGGGCCAGCAGAGCGGACGAGCCGACGTAGACCGCGCCGTCGTAGTGAGCCAGCTCGTCGAGCAGGCGGTCGGCGCTGCCCGAGGAGTCCTTGATTCCGGCCACCGGCAGGCCGGGCAGCTGGCTGACCGGCACGCCGGGGGCGGAGATCCAGGGCACGTGGTAGGCCAGCACGGGGCGGCCGCCGGCCGCCGACGCCACCGCCTCGAAGAAGCCGGACACCTGATCGGAGCCGGGGGGCGGATAGGCCAGGACCGCGTCGGCGCCGGCGCCCGCCGCGGCCGCGGTCAGGGCCGTCGCCTCGGCTTCGGTCGCCGCCCCGGTGCCGGCCAGCACCGGGATGTCAGCCGGCACGGCCGCCCGCACCGCGCCGATGAGCTCGGTCCGCTCGGGCTGGCTCAGCGTGCCCGCCTCGCCGGTCGTGCCGGCCACCAGCACGGCCCGCATCCCCCGGCCGGCCAGGTCGGCCGCGTGCGCGGCCGTCGCCTGCGCGTCCACCGCGCCTGCCGCATCGAAGATCGTGACCAGCGCGACCCCGACTCCGCTGAAAAGTGCCACCGGTCACCTCCTGCTCCGGGCCGAGTATGCCAGCCGCACAGGCCGCTTCTCCGCGCAGATCCCCCGGCCGTTCACAGATCTAGCCTGAGCTGGCACATCCACCTATACTACTTATCGTCGACTGTCGACAATCTGAGGCTCCTGGGGGCTGCCGATGGGCGGATCGCGGTTCGGCGGGCAGGTGGCCATCGTCACCGGCGGGTCGAACGGAATCGGCCGTGCGGTGGTCGAGGCTCTCGTCGGCGAGGGCGCCAGCGTGATCAGCTGCGACCTGGTCGACTCTGGTTACTTCGGCGGTCAGGACCGGGTCATGACCGTCACCGGCGACGTGGCCGATCCGGGATTCGCGCAGGCGGCGATGACGGCTGCCACGGACCGTTTCGGGTCGCCCGGCATCCTGGTCAACGACGCCGCCTCGTATCCGGACGGCACGCTGCTGGAGATGGCGGCGGCTGACTGGGCGCGCGTGTTCGACGTCAACGTGACCGGCTCCTTCCAGTTCATGCAGGCGTTCGCGAGGAACGCCGTGGCCGCGGGCCTTGGCGGCGCGATCGTGAGCATCTCCAGCGGCTCGGCCCGCAGCCCGCGGCCGGGCGGCGGTGCCTACAGCGCATCGAAGGCGGCGCTGGAAACGATGAGCAAGGTCTTCGCGATGGAACTCGGCCCGCACGGGATCAGGGTCAATGTGGTCGCGCCCGGCTACATCGACGTACGCGGCTGGAGCGACGCCTATCCGGACCGGGCGCCCGATGACCTGCGGGCCGCGCTCGTGCAGGCGATCCCGCTCGGCACCGCGGGCCGCCCGGCCGACATCGCGGCGGCGGTGCTGTTCCTGGCCAGCCGCGAGGCCGGCCACATCTCCGGCGCCGTGCTCGACGTGGACGGCGGCTCGATCGCCGGCCGGTACGGGCTCCGCCGGGCCGCCAGCGCCGGCGCGGGGTCCAGGGGCTAGCCGTGACCGCGGCTGACAGCCTGGCGCTGGCATCGGACCCGGACGTGCCGATCATCGAGACCAGGAACGTCACCAGGCAGTTCAGCGTCGGCCAGGCCGGCATCCGCGGAGGTCGCACGACGCTCACGGCGGTTGACGGCGTGTCCCTGGCCATTCGCGGCGGCGAGACGCTCGCGCTGGTGGGCGAGACCGGTTCGGGCAAGACCACCTACGGCCGGCTGCTGCTCGGCCTGTACAAGCCGACCGCCGGGGACATCCTCTTCCGCGGATCGAGCATCCTGGATTCCCGGTCGCCGGCGGCGGCCGCGGTCCGGCGGCATGTGCAAGGGGTCTTCCAGGACCCTTACTCCTCGCTGAACCCCACCATGACGGTCGGGCAGTCGCTGGCCGAGGTGCTGAAGGTACACAAGATCGCCGGCCGCCGCCAACGTGACGGCCTGGTGACCGAGCTCCTCACCACCGTCGGGCTGTCGCCCGCCCAGGCGGCCAGGCGGCCGCAGGCCTTCAGCGGCGGCGAGCGCCAGCGCGTCGGGATCGCGCGGGCTCTGGCCGCCAGGCCTGAGGTCGTGATCGCCGACGAGCCGCTGTCCGCGCTGGACGTCTCCATCCAGGCCCAGGTGCTCAACCTGCTCATCGAGCTGCAGGAGCGGCAGGGCCTGACCTACCTGTTCGTCACCCACGACCTCGACGTGGCCCGGCACATCAGCCAGCGGACGGCGGTCATGTACCTGGGCCGGGTGGTGGAGTACGCACCGACCGACCGGATATTCGCCGAGCCTCTGCACCCGTACACCCAGGCCCTGGTCAAGGCGGCACCGCGGCTGTCGGCGCAGCGGAAAACGATCAAGCCCGCCCTGGGCGGCGACATCCCGAATGCCATCGAGCGGCCGCCCGGCTGCCACTTTCATCCGCGCTGCCCGCTGGCCATGCCGGTATGCGCGGAGCGCGAGCCGCAGCTGCTCCTGGTCGGGGACGGCCGGGAGGTCGCCTGCCATCTGCACCATCCTCAGGCTGGCGCGGCGAGCCCGGCCTCGTGCTCGGAGAACCCTTCCAGGTAGTGCTGCCTGATGGCCAGGCGCAGGCGACCGACGTCCCCGCTGTCGACGGCCTCCACCAGCACGCGGTGCCGGTCCACGGCGTCGGTCAGCGCGATGCCCTGCCGTTCCACCGCAGACCGCATCAGCGCGCCCATCTGGCTGTCCAGCATCGACCACAAGTCCTTCAGCCGCCGCCGGCCAGAGACGTCGATGAGCAGCTCGTGGAAGGTGGTATCGCTGTCCACCAGCGCGTCCAGGTCGTCGGTCCTGGCCGCCGCCGACATGTGCTCGAGCGCGAGGCGCAGGGACCTGGACAGGTCCTTTCGCCGCGGTCCGAGCCCGCCGGCCACACTGGCGTCCTCCAGCACATAGCGGGCGTAACACACGTCCTCCGCGTCCTGCATCGACATCCTGGTCACGATGCTGTAGCGCCGCGGCACGATCTCGATCAGCCCTTCGGACTGCAGGCCGCGCATCGCGTCCCTGATCGTCCCCCGGCTGACCCCGAACTCCGCCGCCAGGCTGGCCTCGACCAGCCGGGTCCCGGACGGCAGCTCGTTGTTCAGTATGCGGTGGCGCAGCCTGCGCCCGACCGCCTCAGGCAGGGACACGTGCTCAAGAATCGTCCCCCACCCCCTTCTGCTCCGCGGCGGGCCAGCGCCGCCGGGCCCGCTGTCCGGTCACTGTAGTTGTAGCAGCGCGGCCGAGATGGCCGGCGGCCCGGCCTGATCTTCGCGTACGCCCAGCTCAGCGGCCGGCCCGGTGAGCAGCAGGGTGACGCCGGGGCCGTGGCCGGGCAGCGGGCTCGCGCCGTGCCCGACCACCCCCACGCTCATCCAGCCACGGCGGTAGCCCATATTCCACCGGGCATCGATGTCCGCCACCGCGACCAGGTCTCCGAGCCGCAGTTCCCCGGCGGCACCGGGACCGCCGGGACCGCCAGGACCGGCCTGCACATCCAGGTCCCAGCCGGCCGCCGGGCGGCCGAGCCCGTTGCCGGCCAGCCTGGCCGGCAGCACGGCCCGCACGACCACCTCGGCGGCCGGCTGGCCGGCCCGCGGCACCGTGACCGGCAGCGCGCCGAACAGGCCGGGTGCCGCGTTCAGCGCGGTCACCCCGGGCGGCAGCCAGGCCGGGCGGTGTCCCTGACCGCAGGTCCGCACGCTCACCTCGTCACCGGGCCGGAGCCTGGCCAGGTCGGCCTCGGCGAACACGGTGATCACCTGGCTGTGCTCGCCGCGCTTACCCAGCACCGCGCCCGACGCACCAGCCGCGGGGCCGGTCGTCACCCGCACCTGGTTGCCGACGCATGCGTACAGCACCAGGGCATGCCGCGCGGCCTCGTCGGGATGAGTCAGGCAGGCGCCGGGCGCGGCGTGGTCGGCCGCGACCGCGAAGGCCGAGTCACCCAGGGCCAGGCCCAGGACGATGCCGCCGTCCCCGGCGGGCACGTACGGGCGGCCGTCGGCGTCGACCCGGTACGGGCTGTCACCGAAGCCGGGATGCCCGACCACGCCGAGCAGGTTGACCGCGACCGGGGCCAGCTCGCTCATCGCGGCCCGGCCCAGGCGTCGCCGTGATACCAGGCGGACAGGTTCGCGCCGGAGTCGTCGATCAGCCTGAACTCCCCGGCCGGCCCGCTCATCAGCGTGCTCGGCCCCGGGCCGTGACCGAACAGCAGGCACTGCCCGGTCGAGATCACCCCGATGGTCAGGTAGCCGGGCCGGTATCCCCGGCCGTACCGGTGATCCTGATCGGCCAGCGCGACGACGTCACCGACCCGCAGCGACTCCAGGCCGAGCGACAGGTCACCGGACAGGCCCTCGTACGCGCCCATCAGGTCCGTATTCGCGTATTCGGAGATCATGCCCACCCCGGCCCCGATCGCCTCGGCCGGAATCCTGGCCGCGACGTGCACCTCCAGCTTTCCCCCGGCGCCGGTGCCGCCCGGCATCGACGCGATCAGCCCGGGCGAGCAGTTCTTGACCGTGATGCCCGGGTGGTCAGGCAAGCGCAGGCCCTGGCCGGTCGCACGGATACTGACCCGGTCCCCGGTCGTCAGCAGCTCGGCGACCGGGTCAGGAAAGTCCGCGAGCACGTAGGCGTGCTGCCCGATCACGTGGCCGGTCGCGCCGGCTGCCGCGCCCGTCTCGACGCGCACCTCGTTGCCGACGCAGGACAGGAACTGAACCGCCATGTTGGCGGCCGGATCGGCGTGCCTGATCGAGGCGCCAGGCTCCAGATGGTCACTGGCGTACCCGGTGGCCGGGTCCCCGCAGTGCACGCCGAGGGTCACGCCGCCCATGCCGGGCAGCACGAACGGCTGACCGTCCGGGCCGGTCCGGTAGCCGTGCCGGTCGGCCAGGGCGGGCCAGACCTGGCCGGCCAGCACCTGCGTGACCAGGCGGCCGGCGTTGGTCGCGGTCTTCATCCGCCCTCGAACGCGCTGCCCGGGCCGCGGCCGCCGTCGCCGGTGAGCGGGAAGCCGACCCAGGACCGCTGCCGGAACGAGGCCTCGAACGCGTTGATGGTCTCCTGCACCAGGGCCGCCTGGGCGAAATCGCCCTGGCTGGCCGTCCGCTCGCCACGGATCTCGGAGATGAAGTCGGAGATCAGGCTGGAGTAGAACAGGTACTCCCATGGCTCGCCGGAATGGCCGCCGGGCGGGAAGAACCTCGCCGGGATCTCCTGCTCGGTGAACTCGACCGCGTCCTTGCGGGCCGTCCTGATCGTCTGGCAGCAGCCGAACTCATCGACCAGCCGGACGATGATCGCGCCCTGCGAGCCGTAGATCCGGGCCTCGATGCCCGGGTAGTTGCCGACCGTCACGTAGGAGGACTGGATCGAGGCGAGCGGGCCGGTGCTGGCCCCGCTCGAGCCAGCACGGTCAGGGCCGGCCGGTCCCGGGCCGAACTCGGCGATCCACATGTCGCCGTCATCGAT
This sequence comes from Streptosporangiaceae bacterium, assembly GCA_036391235.1. Lineage (GTDB taxonomy): Bacteria > Actinomycetota > Actinomycetes > Streptosporangiales > Streptosporangiaceae > Chersky-822. The sequence continues at coordinate 4,448 of DASWAH010000387.1, read as the reverse complement.
GTTTGCCCTGGTCATCTGCCCGGTGTCGCGCACCATCCGCTCCGGCACGAAGTTGCGCATAGTGCCGACCACCGATTGCAGCGGGGCGCCGAGCCACCAGTGCATGATGTCGATGATCGGGGCGCCATAGCCCTCGATCGAGGAGACCGCGATCCGGCTGGCGTCGGCGGCCGGGTCGACCTGGCGCAGCGGGGTAGCCGGGTCGATCCACTGGCTGTTCTGCTCGAACCCGTTGAACAGGTAGGGCTCGCCGACGAAGCCCTCGCAGATCAGCTCCCAGGCGTACTGGACGGCGGGCGCGTACCGGAACGTGAAGCCGACCTTGGTCTTCAGTCCCCCGGCGGCCGCGATCCCGGCGGCCTCGCGGGTCTTGCGGTAGTCCTGGTGCACCGGCTTCTCGCACAGCACGTGCTTGCCGGCCGCCAGCGCGGCCATCGACACCTCGAAGTGCGGCCGGTTCCCGGTGACCACGTCGATCACGTCGATGTCGGGGTCCCCGGTGAGCTCGGTGTAGTCGGTTGTCGTCCGGCCTACTCCGAACTGCGCCGCGGCCGACGCCAGTGCCTCGGCGCTGGTGTCGGCCAGCGCCACCACCTCGGCCCGGCCGTCGCGCTGCCAGCCTGGGATATGGGCGCGCCGGGCCCAGCTTCCCGTGCCGACCACGCCGACTCGCAGCATCTCGTTCGCCATCTGGCTCAGCCCCGCCTTCCGCTCGCCCGCCGTCAGTACCCGGAGCGCACGTCGAACACGTTCCGCAGCGGCTCGCCCGCCAGCCAGCGCCCCAGGTTGTCGATGAACAACTCGGTCAGCAGCCGGTTCTCGGCCGGGACGGTCGACGCCGAGTGCGGGGACACCAGCACGTTGGACAGGTCCCACAGGGGCGAGGTAGCCGGCAGCGGCTCGGTCGCGAAGACGTCCAGGCAGGCACCGCCCAGATGCCCGGTCGTCAGCGCGGCGACCAGCGCTTCCTCATCCACGACCTGGCCCCTGGACAGGTTCACCAGCACCGCGCCCGGCGGCAGCAGCGCGAGCTCGCGCGCCCCGATCAGCGCCCTGGTGCGGCCGGTCAGCGGGCAGGCCAGTACCAGCGCGTCGGCCTCGGGCAGCAGGCTGGCCAGGTTCTCGTCATCGGTGTACCGGCTGACCCCTGGCACCTGATAGGTCCGGCCGGTCCGGCCGGCTCCCCACACCTGCACGCCCGCCGCGGCCAGCAACCCGGCCACCTCACGGCCGACTCCGCCCAGGCCCACCACCAGCACCCGCCAGTCCCGCAGCAGTCGTCCGGCGTGGCGTTCCCATTCATGGCGTGACTGCTGACGGGCCAGCCAGGGCACGTCCTTGGCGAAGTACAGCAGGCCGAGCAGCGCGAACTCGGCCAGCGGGCGGCCGTGGACTCCGGCCGCGGTGGTGAACGTGATCGGCGCCGCGATCAGCCCGGTCCGCTCTAGCAGGCCGCCGATTCCGGCGCTGGTGCCCTGGACCCAGCGCAGCCGCGGGCAGTGGGCCGCCATCTTCTCCGGGCACTGCCAGTCGAAATCGAAGCTGACGTCCGCCTGGGCCCGTAGCGCCGCCCACCGGCCGAGCCCGGCCGCGTCCAGCTGCCTGGCCCGGCCGCCGTGATCACTCGGGTAGCGCGGCACCGGCAGCAGTTCCGGGGCGTACAGCAACCGGACCCGCGCGTCGGCGCCGGCGATCGCGTACGCGTGCTCGGCCTCGAGCGGTGACGCGATCAGCACGCTGACCTGCTCCTGGCTCATCCGCCCTGCTCTGGGCTCATCCGGCGCGCCGTCCCTCCCGGCCCCGCGGCTCGCTCGCGGGCTCACCGCCGATCTGCCGATTGTCGACAGTTAACGATTAACCCAGCAAACAGGCACAGTCAAGGGTGATATGGCCGGAGATTCGCTATTGACGCGGGTCGGGACCCTCCTTACATTGAGATCACCCTGTCGACAATCGACGAAGTGGGTGGTCCCGATGCGCAGAGCCACCGTCTCCCGGCTGCTGGGCTTGGCCACGCTCGCGATGGCGCTGGCCGCGGCCGGCTGCTCGAGCGGCGGCTCCGGCGGCTCGTCCTCCGGCGGCCAGGCCGGCGGAGGCAGCGTCAGCACGCTGGTCATCGCCAACGCCGTCCGGGTCGACACCCTCGATCCCGAGGCGAACTCGGTGAACGAGTCGATCTGGATGGACCAGAACCTGTACAGCCGGCTCCTCCAGCCCAACCCGACCGGCACCGGGCTGGTCCCCGATCTGGCAACCTCGTGGGACATCAGCAAGAACGGACTCGTCTACACCTTCCACCTGCGCTCGGCCCAGTTCTCCGACGGCACGCCGGTGACCGCCAGCGACGTGGTCTACTCCATCGACCGGTCCAGGGCGTACAAGGGCGGCTGGGGATTCCTGCTCACGCCGGTCAAGACGATCACCGCGCCCGATCCCCGCACAGTCGTGATCACGCTCTCCCAGAAGCACGCGCCACTGCTGGCCGACCTGGCCATGTACGCGTACTCGATCGTCCCGAAGAAGGAAGTCCAGGCCCAGGGCAAGGCGTTCTTCCAGCACCCGGTCGGCAGCGGGCCTTTCTACGTCACCTCGTACAAGCCAGACAGCGAGATCGACTTGGCCCGCAACCCGCACTTCTACGGCACCAAGCCGAAGATCAGCAAGGTCAGGTACCTGATCGTGCCGAACGACAACACCAGGGTGCTGATGCTGGAGAGCAAGAAGGCCGACATCATCGAGAACCCGCCGGGCAACCTGACCAGCGAGATCGACAAGACTCCGGGCCTGCACGTGAACCTGTTCCCGTCGACCAGGGTCGACTTCATCCAGCTCGACGAGCACTACCCGCCGTTCAAGAAGCTGGCCGTCCGGCAGGCGCTGAACTACGCGATCGACCGCGCGGCGCTGGTCAAGCTGGCCTACCAGGGCGACGCCATCGCGGGTGCCTCCTTCATGCCGTACAAAATGCAGTACTACGACTCCTCGATCAAGCCGTACCCGTACGACCCGGCCAAGGCCAGGGCGCTGCTCGCCTCGGCCGGCTACCCGCACGGGTTCAAGACCTTCCTGATTACCGTCAGCGGTGACGTGGCCGGCCAGGCCGAGGCCGTGGTCATCAAGTCCGAGCTGGCCAAGGTCGGCATCACCGTGGCGATCCAGTCTTACGAGCTGCTGACCGCCTACGCCAAGGAAGACGGCGGCCACTCGCAGATGGGCGAGCGGTACTGGACCAACGACATCATCGACCCCGACGAAGTCGCCACCTTCGGCGCGGACTGCCAGGGCGGCGCCAACGCGTTCAACAGCTACTGGTGCAACGCCCAGGCCAACCACCTGGTCAGCGCGGCCCGGCTCGAGCTGAACAGCGCGAAGCGGCAGCAGTACTACAGCCAGATCCAGCAGATCGTTTACCAGCAGTCACCGTTTATCGTCACCGACTACAGCCCGTACCGGTACGGCGTCGGCAGCTGGGTCAAGGGGTTCCACGTGACCCCGCTCGGCAACTACGACCTGTCGCTCGAGACCGTCACGGTCGCCCAGCACTAGAGATGAGCCGGTTCGGCACGCTCCCCCGCAGGCTCGTGCACCTGGTGATCATCGGGTTCGGCATCACCCTGGTCACGTTCTTCCTGCTGCGGCTGATCCCGGGCGACCCGGCCCTGGCCATCCTCGGCACCAGCTACACCCACAAGCGGGCCCAGGCGATCGACCTCACGCTCGGCCTGAACAAGCCGATCTGGACGCAGTACGCGCTGTTCATGGGCCGGCTGTTCCGCGGCAACCTGGGCTACTCGTTCTTCTACAACGAGCCGGCCACCACGGTGATTGTCCAGCACCTGGCGCCTACCGTGTTCCTGGTGCTGTACGCGGCCGTGCTCGCGGCGGCCATCTCGCTGCCGCTGGGGTTCGTGTCCGGATTGCGCCGGGGCGGGATCGTGGACCAGTCCACCCGGGTGTTCTTCACGATCAGCTTCGCGATGCCCGCGTTCTGGCTCGGCATCATCTTGCTGCTGGCGTTTAGCGTGCACCTGGCACTGTTCCCGATCAGCGGGTTCGGCCGCGGTTTCGCCGGCCACCTGTACTACCTGTTCCTGCCCGCGCTCACGATCGCGGTCGGCTTCTCCACTGTACTGATCCGCAGCCTGCGGGCGGCCACAATCGCCACCTTGCAAGCCGAGTTCGTCGACACCGCCCGGATGAAAGGCATCTCCCGGGCCCGCGTGCTGCGCCGGCACGTCTTCCGCAACGCCGTGCTGGCCGTGGTCGCGGTCTTCGGCGTCAACCTCGCCTACCTGATCAGCGGGACGGTGCTGGTGGAGAACGTGTTCTCGCTCTCCGGGCTCGGATCGCTGCTGGTCAATTCGGTCTCCAATCGCGACTACCCGGTGGTCCAGGGGGTGACCTTGCTCTTCGCGGTGCTGATCGTGCTGATCAACCTGCTCACCGAT
>DASWAH010000386.1:0-12862 GCA_036391235.1 Streptosporangiaceae bacterium | reverse complement strand
ACCCGGACACTGCCCCAGAAGTTGGTCTCGAGCTGGGCCTTCGCCTCGGTAATCGAACAGCGCTCGGCCGCGCCGGACAGGCCCCAGCCAGCCGCGGTCACGATGGCGTCGATACGCCCGCGGGCGGCGAGCACGCCGGCCACTCCTGAGCGGACGGACTCGTCGTCGTCCACGTCCATGACCAGCGCGGTGCACCCGGGCGGAGCGGTCCCGCGGCGGCTGGCCGCGGTGACGGCCCATCCGGCCGCGTTCAGCGCCTCGGCGCAGGCGCTGCCGATGCCCGCCGACGCCCCCGTTACCAGTACCGACCGCGTGGTGCCGTCCATCGTGCTCCGATCTCGCCCCGGCTCGCCAGCCAATCCGGGGCAGCGACCATCAATCCGGGGCAGCGACAATAGTGACATGACCAGATGCGGGCGGCCGAGCCGATGAGCCTGGATGTCGTCGTGCGCGGCATCATGATCCCGCCCGAGGAACTGACCTGGCGGTTCTCCCGCTCACCGGGCCCTGGCGGGCAGGCCGTCAACACCGGCGACACCAGGGCGGAGTTGTCGTACGACGTGGCCGCCAGCGCCGCCCTGCCCGCCGTGTTCAAGCGCCGGGCGCTGGCCGCTCTCGGGGACCGGCTGGCCAGCGGGGTGCTCACCGTCGCCGCCTCGGAGTTCCGCTCTCAGCTCAGGAACCGCGAGGCGGCGGCCGAGCGGATGTCCGAACTGCTGACCGCGGCGACCGCGCCGCCGCCGCCGGCCAGGCGTCCGACCAGGCCGAGCCGGGCCGCCAAGGAGCGCCGGCTGGCCGACAAGCAGCGGCGTTCGCAGGTCAAGAAGTTGCGCCGGTCGACCGGAGACTAAGCTCCCTGGCTCAGCCTCAGTCCCGGCCCAGCGGCTGGCGTCCGGTGCCCGGCGGTCCCGCGAAGGCCTGGGCCACCGCTAGCCAGGCGATCGCGGCCGGGCCCTGTGCCGTGATCATGGTGTCGTCCCGGTGCCGTCGTTGCGTGACCAGCAGGCAGAAATCCAGGGCTGGGCCGGTGACCCGGTTCGGTGCGTCGGCCGGTCCCCAGCTCCAGGTCTGTCCGTCCGGCCCGGTCAGCTCGACGCGGACCGGCTCGGGCGGCACCTCGAGCCCGTTGGCCGCGAAGCTGTAGGGCAGCGCGCGCACCCCGATATGGGCGATGTGCCGCAACCTGGCCGTGGGATCGCGCGTGACGCCGAGGGCGTCGGCGACATCCTGACCGTGCGCCCAGGTTTCCATGATCCGCGCGGTCAGGGCGGACGCCGCGCTCATCGGCAGCCCGAACCACGGCAGCCGCAGCGCCGGGTCCAGCTCGCAGAATACGGTGATCAGCCGCCGTCGCGATGCGTCGAACCAGGCCAGCAATTCGGCCCCGGCCATCGGCCGGTACCGCTCGGCGATCTGGTCGGTCGTCAGCTCGCCGTCGGTAAAGGCACGTAGAGCCTGGGCCGTGAATCCCTCGGGATCGGTGGCCGACGAGATGGCGGCGTCATCGAAGTAGGCCAGGTGGCTGATCTGGTCGGCGATCATCCAGCCGGCCGCCGGGGTCGGCCGCCGCCAGCCGTTCTCGTCGAGCCCGGCGACCAGGTCCCTGAGCACTGCCGTCTCGGCGGCCAGGTCGTCCGCGAGCGCGCGCATGTCTGCGGGCATGCTCTGCCTCCTGCCGGGCGCCCGCGGGGTAGGCGCCCGGTCCGAGCGTATGCCCGCCTGGCCAGCCGCGGCCGGCCCGGCGCGCCCGGCCAGCGGGCGGATACCGCAGTGCCCGCCCAGGTTTGAGCCGGATCTGACGGGTAAGCGGTGTGCCGCGGAATGCAGGTCAGAGGAGGGAGACGATGTCTGCCAGCGAATCGGCGATCACAGCCGACGATTACGTTGTCAGGTATGGCTTGCGCGGCTTCCGCGGTGCCCTGTTCGGGCTCGTGCTATGGAGCGGGCTGGCCAGCGTGATCGTGGTCCGGTCGACCGGCCCGAGCATCCCGACGGCGGTCGCGCTTGCCCTCGGCGAGGTCGGGCTGCTCGCCGCCTGCGCGGTCGAAATCTGGCGGGCGGCGCGCCGGGAGATCGTGTTCGCGGTCAGCCAGGATGGTGTCTACTTCGGACCCGGGATGCCCAGGGACGGTCAGCTCGCCGAGGCGGTCCCGTGGGAGCAGATCAGCGCGATCGAGTTGTTCACCGAGAAGGTACCGGTCCGCGGGATCCGCAGTTCCTACCGATGTGTCGGGGTCCTGGTGCGCGAGGACGCCGGGCCGGCCGGGTCTGGTCCTGGCCTGCATGGCAATCAGGCTCACGGCAGTCGCGCCGACGGCAGCGTGCTAGAAGCCGACCGCACCGGCAGGACCGGGCGGTCGTCCGAAGGTTCGGTGAGCGGAGTCCTCTTCGCATACCGGAGAATGTCCGGCTGGCGGGTAAACCGCGGCAGGCTCAGTGCCGCGGTACGGCAGTACGCCCCGTCGGTGCGAATAATCGGCGAGCAAACCATCATGCCGCCCTGGATACGCGGACAAGCGGGGAACTTGGCCAGCCGCGGCCCTGGTGAGTGATTATCCCGGCTTAAGCGGCTAACCCGTCATATACCGGCGGAATTATTGCTTCCACCCCCATAATAAATCAGAATGTCTTGCGGTCCCAGGTCCGTACCACTAATGTCCGTATGGCCTAATCTCGAATGCGGAACTACGTCATGACTGACGAAAAGTGGATTCGGCGCAAGCCCGGCAGTGCCAGCGGCACCGTCGTGCCGCCCCCGGCCGGGGACGAACCTGGCCGGCCGCTGCCACCGCGGCAGCCGGGCGGTCACCGGCGGATCGAGGGTTTCGGACGGGGACGCCGCAATCGCCAGGGGACCAGGGAAGCCGTACCGCCGGACGAGCGGAGCGCGGCCTCCCCGGAAGCCGTGCGCTGGGATCCCCCCCGCCTGAGCCCTCCGCCGGCATCGGCGGGCGCGCCTGCCGCCCCGCAGATGCCGGACAACGTCCGCGAGCTGTTTCCGCCCGTATTGGCGGCGCGCACGGCCGGGCCCGGCCGTGATGCTCATCCCGCCGCCGCGACCAGGCTCGCCCCCGCCGCGGCGTCACGGGCGGCCCAGGGCCGGCTCTCCGAGCCCGAGCCGGTACCGGCCAGCTCTCCGCAGCCGGCCGGCACTCATCGCGGCCGCTTCCTGGGCAGCTACCGGCGCCAGGTGGCCTGGATGACCGTGCTGACCGTGCTGCTGCTGGCTACGGCGGCCGGGACCACGGTCGCCCTCATGCGCCGGTCGCCCGCTGGCGCGGCCCAAGGCAGCAGCCAGGCCGGCCGGCCGGGATCGGGCGGAGCGGCCATCGACCGCGCGGCCGCCGTCCGCGCCGCCGCCGCGCAGTGGGTGGCCGCCGACGTCAGCCGGAGCTCGATCATCGCCTGCGACACGATGATGTGCTCGGCCCTGGTCAAGGCCGGGGTTGCCTCATCCGACCTGTTGCCGCTCACGGCCACCGCGCCTGACCCGCTGGGGGCCGGGGTGCTCGTGACGACCCGGGCGCTGCGAGCGCAATTCCGCGGCCGGCTCGAGAGCGAATACGCACCCGCCGTGCTCGCCAGTTTCGGCACCGGCCCCGACCAGATCGCGGTGCGGGTCATTGCGGCGGACGGGGCTGCCGCCTACCGGACGGCGCTCGGCCGGGACGTGGCCGCCAGGGACGTGCTGGGCACCCAGCTGATCGGCAACGGCAAGGTCGTCCTCCCGGCCCAAGCCAAGAACGAGCTGGCGGCCGGCCAGGTCGACCCGCGCCTGCTGATCACGCTGCCCGCGCTGGCGTACGAGCACCCGGTGCGAGTGCTCGGCTTTTACGGCCGCGCTCCCGGCGCGAGCTCGGGCGTCCCGTTCACCGGCGCCCGCCTGGCGGGCTTCGACCCGCGGGCCGGCCTGGCACCCAAGGCTTACCTTCGCTGGATGCTCGCCTTCCTGCGCAGTCAGCGGTCGGTATACCGCGCGGCCAGCCTGACCACGACCTCCAGTCATGGCCAGACGGTCGTGCTCGTTCGGTTTGCCCTGCCCAACCCCATCGGACTCCTGCACTGACCATCACTAGGGGGGATTGACACGTGAGAGCGCGATTCGCACGCACCTTCCGCTTGCTCGGGCTGGCCGTGGTCACGCTCGGACTGATGTCCGGCACCGCGGCCGCCTCGGCTTCGCAAGGTTCTGGCTACCTGCGGCTGGCGCACCTTTCGCCGAACACCCCGGCGGTTGACGTGTACCTGTACTCGTTCCACAACTCCAAGGCGGTGTTCGTGGTCCACCACGTGGCCTACGGCACCATCTCGGGTTTCGAGAAGATCCCGGCTGGTGAGTACACCGTCGCGATGCGGCTGGCCGGCGCCTCGCCCAAATCGTCGCCGGTGATCTCGACCACCGTGAACATCCGCCCCGGCAAGGCCTACACGGTCGCGGGAATGGGCCCCGCCAACGGGCTGCGCCTCCAGGTGATCGACGACCGGCTGTCCACGCCCAAGGGCAAGGCGCTCGTCCGCATCATCCAGGCGTCGTTGCATCAGCATCAGGTGACGATCCGCGCCGGGCACAAGGTCCTCGCCCGGCACCTGGCGTTCGCGACTGTTACCGGGTATAAGGTCGTCAAGCCGGGCACCTGGAGCGTCAGCGCCGATGGCCGGAGCGCCAGGACCAGTTCCTCGATCACCCTGGCAGCCGGCACCATCCACACCATCGTGGTGCTGGACGACCCAGGGCACCTGGTGCTCGACGACCTCGTTGACGCGGCCGGCAGCCGGGTCATCCCTGCCACGCCCGCTCCGCAGACCGGTTTCGGCGGTACCGCCCCGGTGCCCGGCCATTCCGAGCTGCCGTGGGCGGCCCTGATCGGCGGTGGGCTGCTGCTGAGCGGGGCCGGCCTGGCCATTGCCCGGCGCCCGGCCTTTGCCCGGGCCAGCCGCTGATGCCCTGAGGAGCGCTGCATGGATGATTACCAGGCGAGCGTCGAGACGCTCGCCGCCGAGCTCGGCCAGGTGGAGCGGGTGTTCCGCAGCCTGTCCGGGCCGGACTGGGCCACGCCGACCAAGCTCGTGCCGGTCGACGCTGACCTGCCGCACTGGACGGTGTTCGAACTGGCCGGGCACTTCGACATCGCGATCGGCCTGACCAGCATGCTGATCGACGGTCGCGGCGACAGCCAGCCGGCCAGGGACAGGACCAGCTTCTTCATCAACCCGCGGTCCGAGACCGGTCCGGTCGTGTACCAGTACGCCTACGCGATGGTGGAGGGCAAGACGCCGGAGCAGATGCCCGACGTCCTGGCTGAGACGTTCCGTCAGGTCGTCGCGGGAGCGCGGTCGATGCCGGCCAGCACCGTCGGGCCCGGCTACTTCGCGCCGATGCGGGTCGACGAGTTCGTGGCCAGCCGGATCGTCGAGGCGGTCGTGCACGGGCTCGACCTGACCATCGCACTCGGCCGCGAACCCGTCGCCACCCCGGCCGGCATTGCCGCGACCGCCGCGATCCTGGACGACCTGCTGGCCAGGCGCACGACCGGACGCCGTCCGGCCGACCTGGCCGACGATCTGACCTGGGTGATGGCAGCCTCCGGCCGGGCCGACCATCCGGACAACCGCCTCCCCCTCATCGGCTAGCCGCCCGCCGCCCGGCCGATCCCGGCCGCCCGGCCGATCCCGCTCGCCGGCTGGTCTGCGGCCGCCGCGAGGGCTTCGGATCCGCTGGGGGTACAACTGCAGCAAATCGCCGTCGATTTCCCCCACAGCGGATCCAGAGCCGACTTGATCATGGAACTCGGCCTCGAGGCACTCAGTTGCGCCCTCGGTGTGCGCCACGACGCCACGGGCCACGGGCGGCGGAGGGTTGCCACGGGTTGCCTCGGGCCCGGCCATTCGGCCCTTTGTATGAATCCCCGTATTCAGACACAAAATCCATCATGAATCCGGGGATTCATACACGAGCCACGGCGGCGGCTGCTGCCGGCCACGGCCGGCGGACGCTGCCGGCCACGGCCGGCGACTGCTATGGGACGCCGGACTCAGGGTGACGGGAACTTCGCCAGGATCTCCTTGAGGCTGGCCACGAACCGCAACGCCTCGTCATGCTCGCGCTGCCAGACGTTGCGGCCGAAGATCAGGCCGGTCGCGCCCGCCTCCATGGACTGCCTGGTCTTCTCGAGCATGGCTTCGTCGCCCGCGCGCTCCCCGCCGGAGACGAGCAGCAGCGTCCGCCCGGCCGAGCGCACCACCGAGTCGATGGCCTGTTGCGGCGAGAACTCCCGCTGGTAGGCGGCGGGCACGCCGTCCCGCTTGTCCGGGTGCGGGAAATTGACCTTGACCATGTCGGCGCCGAGTTCGCTGGCGATCCGGGCGGCGTAGTCGACGGCGTAGAAGCTGTCCTTGCCGCCCTTGGCGTCGATCGCGCTGCCGCGCGGATAGGACCAGACGATCAGCGGAATCCCCAGCCGTTCCGCGTCTTCGCGCACCCGCAGGTACTGCGCGAAGTCGTGCTCCTGGGCCGGCGATCCGACGTACAGCGTGTAGCCGACCGCGTCGGCGCCGAGCCGGACGGCCTCGGCGACGGTGGCGTTCACTGGTGACAGCGGATCGATCGCCGACGGGATGTCGGACTTGCCGTTCAGCTTCAGCACCAGCGGCACTTCGCCCGCGTACTCCCAGTAGAACTTGCTGGCCAGGCCGATCTGGAGGGCGATGCCGTTGAATCCGCCCTCGGTCGCGAGCTTGAGGATATAGGCGGGATCGGCGGCCGCTTCATTGCCGGCGAAATCGCGCGGGCCGTGCTCGAGCCCGTGGTCGTAAGGCAGGAATATCGCGGTGCCGTTGCCGAGTCCGCTAGCGTGCAGAATGCGGTGCAGCCGGGCCTTCTTGCCCGCGCTGAGCCCGAGCTCAGCCAGGGCAGGGCGTGCGTTCATGACGAGCCCCTTTCCAGGTAACAGCTTCAGGCTGGACCTGGCGTGGCTCCCGGCGGCAGAGCCCTAAGCCCTCGCCCGCCCGGCGACGGTCCCGTTTCAGAACGTCGCCGTCACCCCGCAGGTCAGGGCAGGCTGAAGCCGTGGTAGTACCACAGCGCCGAGGTGTACCAGAGCACCGCGAGCAGCACGGCCAGAATTCCGCCGGCCACCGGCAGGGCCCAGCCCGGCAGCTTGCGGCTGTGCACGAGCAGCACCTTGGCCAGGAACGCGCCGTAGAAGAAGCAGCCCGCCACCGAGTGCACGAGCACCCGGGGATTCCAGATCTGCGCGCCGTAGGCGATCGCGCAGTGCACCGCGACCGGCAGCGTGACGATGAAGGCGACGACGCCGGTAATCCGGTGGGCGAGCGCAACGCGCCGCGGCGCCCGCTTGGCCAGTGGCAGCTTGCCGTACATCCAGAGCGCGAGCACAACCTGGACGACGGCCAGCGCGAGCGCGATCGTGGCCAGCAGCGACTTGAGGCTGATGACCCCGGTGTAGGTAGTCTGGCCGAACAGGCCGACCGTCGAATAGCTCGAGGTGCGCACGATGGCCCGGCCGATGATGTACAGGACACCGGTCGTCACCAGGCCGATAGCGCCGATCACGGCGACTCGCCGGATGGCCGGCCTATCCTTCGCCCCGCCCATTGTCATGGCACCGGACTATGCCAGACCCGCGACCAAAAGTCAGTATGTGATCGGCCTTTCCGGCGCCGGTCTTCCGCGAGCTAATCAGAAATTTCCGACCCGTATCAAGTACGAGAATTCCGGGTAAAGCTAGTTACCGGATTCATAGGTACCAAGCCGCCCCGGGCCGGCCGTGCTGCGAGCCATGCGGTCACGGCGGTCCGCGTCAGCACTCCGGCGACCAGGCCGGTGAGCACCACGGAGACGCCGGCCGGGATAGGGAGGCTGGCGATCACGAACGCTCCGGCCGCCGGGCTCACGCACGCCACGAACAGAAGCGGCACCAGCCGCCGTCGGCTCGCCCGCAACAAGGCTGCGATCGCGAAGCCCTCGGCGGCGGCGTGCGCGACCAGTGCGGCGATCACCGCGGGCGATCCGGCCAGCGTCACCGCCGCCCCCTCGAGCGCCCGGTGGACGGCCAGCGCGGCTGCCGCGCCCCAGCCCGTGCCCTGGCTGGCGGCGGTCGGGCCCGGTTCGGGGTCGCAGGCGCAGCCGATGCGGGCCAGCGCGCCCGCCCCCGTGAACCCGGCGGCGGCCGCCGCGGCCGCCGCCCACCAGGGCAGCCCGGAACCCGGCAGGTCGCGCCAGATGTCGGGCAGCAGGTCCGCCAGCACGACCGCGAAGAGCAGGCAGGCCGCGATCTTCATGGCGGCGTCCGGCATCCGGGCCGTCCTGGCCGAGATCCAGGCCCCGGCCAGCGTCGCCACAGCGATGAGGGCGACGCCGGCCAAGACCATCGGGTGCGGTGTCATGCCACGGACCTAGACCGCGAAGTCCGGAACGGCTGGGCGAGCGGCGGCGACCCGGCCCTTGGGCTCTTCCCACTCCTCCTGCCGCCCCAGAGCGGTCATGTCGAGCAGTGCGTAGGCGCCGCCGGCCTGCTCGGTGCCGCGGCCGAACGTGGAGTAGGTGTGGAAGACCTGGTCGCCGTCGCGCAGGAAACAGCTCATACCTGGCTGTTCGGACGGGCCGTCGAGGATCCAGCCGAAGCCGGCGTCCTGCAGCTCGCCTGCATCCCGGTAGTTGAACATGACCGGGGCGACCGAGGAGTCCAGGCTGACGTGGAAGTCGTAGTTGAAGTCGCTGCCCAGTGAGGAATACCAGGGGAACTCCCAGCCGCGCTTGGCCCGGTAGGCCTCGATCCTGGCGATCGGAGTCCGTGAGATGGCCGCGAACGTGGTCTGCCTGGCCTGCAGGTGCTCCAGGAGCGGGGCGGACATCTCGTCCAGGCCGGCCGCGCAGCCCGGGCACGGCTCCTCCCAGTCGGGGCCGAACATGACGTGCTGGACGATCAGCTGCTGATACGGGCCGAACATGTCGCGCAGGCTGACCGGCCCGTCCGGCCCGTCGAAGGCATAAGCCTTGTCGACACTGACCATCGGCAGCAGGCGCCTGCGTGTGTTCAGAGCGTCCTGCCTCCTGGTCAGGTCCTTCTCCTGCGCCAGCAGTTCCTTGCGGGCGGCGAGCCACTGCTCGCGGGTGGTGATGGCGGGGAGGCTCATCGTGTGCTCCTGTCGGGTCGGGTACCGCTCCTGCTGGAGCTGGCTTCACCCACCCGACGAACCGCCGGAGCCAAGATGGACACCGGGCCGGGAGAAAGATCCCCGTCGGCTAGTCCGTGCCACCGGCCATCGGCCTGATCTCGATCGCGCCCAGTCGCGCGGTCGGGTGCCGGGACGCCACTTCGACGGCTTGCCGCAGGTCGGCGCACTCGATCACGTCGTACCCGGCGACCTGTTCCTTGGTCTCGGCGAACGGGCCGTCGGAGATCAGCACTGCCCCGTCGCGCACCCGCACGCACCTGGCCTGCGCGGCCGGCTCCAGCCGGGCTCCGTCGAGGGTGATGCCCTGGCTGGTGGTCTCCTCGATCCAGTCGTCCAGCGCCGCCGTCACGTCCGGCGGCAGGGCGGCATGATCAGGAATCTGATCGGCCGGGCAGTGGATCAGCAGGTAACGCATCCGAAGTTCCTTCCCGCGACGCTCGGTCCGGCCTGTCCAGCCTAAGCCGAACCGGCGGACGGAGCCGCGGCCGGAGTCTGCGTCGCAGGCCGAAAGCCCCGGTGACTGGTGACCTGGCGCCCTGACTGGCGCCAGCACGGTGACCTAGCGTGAGGGCTCGGGATAAAACCGCAGCAGGCCAAGGAAGGCGATCGCGATGGGTGATTTCTTCGGGATTCTGGCGGCCGGGCCGACGTTCTTCCTGAGCGCCTGGGTGCTGATGCTGTTCGCGGGCGGCGTCGCTCCCGACGTGGGGATCCGGCCGTTCGGGTACCTGACCTCGATGGTCGTGACTATCGCGCTGTGGCTGACGCTGGCGCCTGCGATCGGCGCTATCGCCAGGACCACTCGGGGGAAGTCAGGCAGGTAACGCCGGGAGCTCGAAGTCCGCTTCGCGCAGCCGCGCCTTGAGCACCTTGCCGTTGGGGTTGCGCGGAAGCGGCTCGGCTCGTACCGCGAAGAACTGCGGCACCTTGAAGTCGGCCAGGTGCTCGCGCGCGAAGTCCTGCACCGCGCGCGGGCTGACGGAGGCGCCGGGGAGCGGCACGATCACGGCGCCGACCTTCTCGCCCATCATCGCGTCCGGCACCCCGACGACCGCCACCTCGCCGACGCCCGGCGCGCCGATCAGTGCGTTCTCGACCTCCACGCAGTAGACGTTCTCGCCGCCGCGGTTGATCATGTCTTTGATCCGGTCCAGCACGAACACTAGCCCGCAGTCGTCGATCCGGCCGACGTCGCCGGTGTGCAGCCAGTGCCCGGCGAAGGTCGTGGCGGTGGCTTCTGCCTTGTTCCAGTAGCCGGCGCACACGCTCTGGCCGCGGATCAGGATCTCGCCCATGCCCGGTTCCGGGCCGAAGCTGACCTGGTCGATGGCCACGTCAGCGTGCGGGGCGGCGAACCCGACCGAGTCGGCGTGATCGGCGGCCCACTCGTGCGGCAGCAGGGTCGCGATCGAGGTGCACTCGGTCAGCCCGAACCCGTTCGCCAGCCGGGCTCCGGCGAACTGCTCGCCGATCTCGTGCACAAGGGCGGGCGCGATCGGGGCACCGCCGTACGACGCCCACCGCACCCCCGCGACCTTGGCCGGCGAGAAATCCGGGTGGTGCAAAATGTAGTAGTAGATGGCGGGTACGGCCGTGCACGCGGTGATGCGCTCCTGCTCCAGCGTCCTGATCATCCGGGCGCCGTCGAACGCGGCGTCGATCACGACGGCGCCGCCGATCCGCAACGCGGGCAGCATCTGCGAGTGGCAGCCGGTCACGTGGAACAGCGGAACCACCACCAGCGTCCGCATCTCAGGCCCGGCGTCCCTGGGGATATCGCTGACCCGGTAGACCGTCTCGACGTTGGCGAGCACGTTCTCGTGCGTGTGCATCGCGCCCTTCGGGAACCCAGTGGTCCCGCTGGTATAGAAGATCGCGGCCACGTCCTGAGGCCTCGCGCCCTCGTGGACGAACGGCGGGCCGTCGGGCAGCGGCCGGCCGGGCTCGAAGACATGCGAGCTGCCTGAGTCGCCGATCACGTAAGCAGTTTCGGACTCGGCCAGCCGGGTGTTGACCGGGACGACGATCGCCCCGGCCATCAGGCCGCCGAAGAACGCCAGCACCCAGTCGATCGAGTTCGGCAGCCTGATCGCGACGCGGTCACCGGGCCGGACGCCTTCCGCGCGCAGGCCGCCGCTCACCCGGGCGGCCGCGTCCCACAGACCGGAATAGCTGAGCCGCCCGCCGCCCACCTCCACCAGCGCCTCGGCATCCGGTGCGGCCAGGACGCTCTCGCGCAACATGTGCACGAGAGACTCATGCAGCCCCAGATAGCGGCGCACGCCGTCCTGGCCGGCGATGACCCCCGCGTCGTCGAACGGGTTGTCCCCTCTCGGCGGTGCCGGTGTCGTCATCAGCACTCCTTCGCGTCCGGCCCGGCCAGGGCCCGTGGGCCTGCTTACCCGGCCTGACCGAAGAATTCCCGCGGGTTTCCGATCAGCATTCGCTCGATCTGCTCGTCGCTGACCCCGCGGGCGCGCAGGCCGGGCAGCACGCCGTCATGGATGTAGCCGAACCGCCAGTCCGGTAGCACCGGGTCCACCTCGGCCGCGGTGAACCAGTCCATGAAGGAGGACTTGTCATGGGACAGCATGATCCGGCCCGCGTACCCGCGCTCGCACAGGGCGGCGAGCGTGTCGATCTGCGCGTCAAGCGGGACCGCCAGCGGCAGCCCGCACCGATCCCAGCCGAGGTAAGAGCCGTCGTCGATGATCTGGCTCAGGTAGTCGAGGTCGGTGGACTCGTTGGAGTGCCCGATCATGACCCGGCCGAGGTCGACGCCGAGTTCCCGCAATACCTGCTGCTGGTCAAGGCCGCGCCGGGACGGTGCGTGCGCGTGCGTGCAGATCGGCGCGCCCGTGCGCAGGTGCACGCGGCCGATGGCGTGGGCCAGTCGCCGGACGTCCGGCGTCATGCCGGGCTCGTCGGTGACGATCTTGAGCACGGCCGCGCGGTATCCGGTGTCGCCGATTCCGGTCGTCACGTCCGCTTCGAACAGGGACTCGAGCACGTGGTCGTCGCCGTCGAGGATCTTGCCGGGCCCGCGCAGCGTGAACGGCAGCGGCAGATTGTCGTAGGTGTAGTAGCCGGTCGCGAACAGCACCCGCAGCCCGGTGCCCTCGGCCGTCCTGGCGACCAGGGCCGGGTCGCGCCCCAGGCCGGGAATGGTCATGTCCAGGATCGTGTCCACGCCCGCCTGGTGCAGCCGGGTCAGCCGCTCGCGTGCGGCCGCCACCTCGGTCTCGGTGTCCCAGCCGCCGAATCCCGGCCAGCCCCACTGCAGCGACTCTGTCCTGATGAAGACGTGCTCGTGCATGAAGACGACGCCTAGGTCGTCGGGAGCAACATCGCCGGCTGTGCTGGGAACGTGGGCCATCTCGCTCCAGGGGGGACGTCGCGGTCAGCCTTCGCCAGATCTCTGTCTACCACGCGGCGGCCTGCCCGTCAGCAGTCGTCGTCAGTAGGGCAGGAAGCAGATCCCGGCGTGCCCGGCCACTCCGGCACAGCGGTCGGAGCCTTCCAGGTTGTCGCTGGCGATCCAGAGACCGGCCTTGGTGGCGAGCATGTCGTCGGCACCGAGGCCGCGGGACCGGCCGGGGTTGAAGATGAGCTTGCCGGTGGCCGGCGACAGCCCTTCCATGCCGGGCGCGGGAATGCCGCCAGG
>DASWAH010000385.1:0-7677 GCA_036391235.1 Streptosporangiaceae bacterium | reverse complement strand
GCCATGGCGCGTTACGAGGCGGGCAGCTGGAAGCCGCCGATCGTGTCGGTGGCGGCCACGTCGGGCGAGGGCATCGGCGAGCTGGCGGGCCGGCTCGACGCGCACGCCGAGTGGCTGGCCGGCTCGGGGGAACTGGACCGGCGGCGGCTGGCCAGGGCCAGGGAGGAAGTCTCCGCGCTAGCCGTGGCCCAGCTGCGCCGCCAGCTCGGCGCGCTGCCCGGCCAGCGGCTGGACGACCTGGCCGGTCAGGTCGCGGACGGCAAGCTGGACCCGTTCGCGGCGGCCGACGAGCTGATCGCGGGCTAGCCCGGTCTGGACGGGCCCGGTCTGGACGGGCACAGCCGGGGCCGGCGGCTGCCGGTCATCCGGTCGGCCAGGCTGCTCACGGCCTGCCCGGTGCCGGCGCCGAGCAGCGCGCCCGCGACCGTGTCGCCCGGGTAGTGCACGCCGGTGTGCACCCGGGAGTAGGCCACGCCGCCGGCCAGGAACTGGATCGCCATGGCCAGCCACGGGCTGTCCCTGCTGATCGCGGTGGCGAAGGCGAAGGCCGAGGCCGAGTGACCGGACGGGAACGATGTCGAGGACGGCATCGGCACATGCCGCTCGCCGGGCACGCCGGCCCCGGCCCGGTCCGGCCTGCGCCGGCCGGAGAGCCGCTTGACCCCGGTGTTGACGACGGCCGAGGTGACGGCCAGGGCGAGCACCCCGCGGGCCGCCGACCGGCGTCCGGCGGGACCGGTCAGGGCGAGGACGCCGGCGATGGACAGCCAGATCTTGGAGTGGTTGGCGGCGCCGGACAGCCGTCGCATCGCCGTGTCCAGGGCCGGGGCCGGGACCCCGGCGACCGCGGCATAGACCGCGCGGTCGATGTCGCCGAGCTGATGCAGCACGTCGGACAACCGGTCCCTGGCCGGCCCGCCGAGCCTGGCCAGGTCGGCCGCGATCCGGTCGGCTACCGCCTCGGCCTGGGCCTGCAGTTCGTCCTCGTCGCGTGCTGCCACCGGTGCATGCTAACGCCGGGCAGGCCAGACGGTGCTGGCAACCTCGGTGCTTGTAACCGCGGGTACCTGGGCATTCTCCGGAGGTAGCCCCGTGAGCGGAGCGGGCGGGAGGTGGCCAGTGGGGCAGCGCGGCGAGCCGGGCGGTACGGCGGCGCGGCCGTCAGCGGGCGAGCGGATCAGCGCGCTGCTGTCGCTCGCGTTGCTGGCAGGCGGCCTGATCCTGCTCGGATTGTCCCTGGTCCTGCGGACCGGAGCGGTCATCCTGGCCCTGGCCGGCCTGCTGGTCTGCGTGACTGCGTGCTGGTACGTGGTGTCCCGGCGCGGGCTGATCAGGGTGCTGGCCCTCGCGGGCGCGGTGATCGGGCTCGGCGCGTTCCTGGCCGGGCTGGTGCTGACGATTATCAAGGCCTGGGTCGCGGTCGTCGTTGTCGTCGCCGCGGTGCTGTCGGTGCTCTTTGCCCGGCACGCGCTGCGCCGGACGCCCAAGGCGCTGCGTTCGCGGGCCCCGGCCCGGCCCGTTCCTGACGCTCAGGCGGCCCCCCGGCACCGGCGCGGCCCTGAGCACGTGCTGATCATGAACCTGCGATCGGGCGGCGGCAAGGCCGAGCGGTTCGGGCTGGCCGACGAGTGCCGCGCCCGTGGCATCGAGCCGGTCGTGCTCACACCGGACGACGACCTGAGCGCGCTGGCCGAGCGCGCGATCGCGGGCGGGGCGACCGCGATCGGGATGGCCGGCGGCGACGGCTCGCAGGCCCTGGTCGCCGCGGTCGCGGCCAGGCACCAGGTCGCGCACGTGTGCGTTCCGGCCGGAACCAGGAATCACTTCGCGCTCGACCTCGGCCTGGACCGGGACGACGTGACCGGCGCCCTGGACGCCTTCGACGACCAGATCGAGCGCCGGGTCGACCTGGCGTTCGTCAGCGGGCACCCGTTCGTGAACAACTGCTCGCTCGGCCTGTACGCCAGGGTCGTGCAGTCGCCGCAGTACCGGGCGGCCAAGATGCGCACCGCGGCCGACATGCTGCCCGACCTGATCGGCCCGGATGCCGCGCCGCTTGACCTGTGCTACACCGGACCCGACGGCACCAGCTACACCACGGCGCACCTCATCCTGGTCTCCAACAACCCCTACCAGCTGGCCCGGCCGGCTGGCCGCGGCACCAGGGAACACCTCGATCTCGGCGTACTCGGCATCGTCGCGGTGCACGTCAGCT
Source organism: Streptosporangiaceae bacterium (assembly GCA_036391235.1). Classification (GTDB taxonomy): domain Bacteria; phylum Actinomycetota; class Actinomycetes; order Streptosporangiales; family Streptosporangiaceae; genus Chersky-822. Next base: position 5,462 of record DASWAH010000385.1, on the reverse strand, counting down.
CGGCCGCCGAGGTCCGGCGGTTCACCGCGGCCGAGCTGGCCGGCCAGGTCCAGCGGTTCTCCGGCTGGCAGGAGTGGACCAGCGAGGAATTCGAGGTGGACTCCGGCGGCCCGATCGAGGTCGGCGTCGACGGCGAGGCGATGGTGCTTGACCCGCCGCTGCGGTTCGTGTCCCGGCCCGGCGCGCTGCGGGTATGGCTGCCGGCCAGGGCCCTGCGGGTATCTCCGGCGGGCCGGGCGGTCCGGTTGCTGACCAGATCGACCGCGGCCGACCTGGCGAAGGTCGCCGCCGGGGGCGCCGCGGCTCCGGCCGCCTGAGCCACCCGGCGCCCACCCGGCTCCCCTGAAGTAGCTTGACATCGAGAGAGCTGCCTCATTACCCTGGCAAAGTACCTTGATATCGAGATACTTTCCGGCGCGTGACCCCGATCCGGCGCGTGACCCAGGGAGCCAGCGGCCGCGGTTGCGGCGGCGTGCGGCAGGATGGCCGCAGGGGCGAGGGCATCGCCAGGGGCGGGCCGGAGAGCAAGCGGCGGAAGGAACGGTCCTATGACGGCGAACAGTTTCGGTGCGCGCGGCACTCTGCAGGCGGGCGGTTCGCAGTACCGCATTTACCGCCTCGACGCCGTCGACGGTTCCGCGAACCTGCCGTTCAGCCTGAAGATTTTGCTCGAGAACCTGCTGCGGACAGAAGACGGCGTGAACGTCACCGGCGACCACGTCAGGGCGCTGGCCGGGTGGGACGCGGCCGCCGAGCCGGACACCGAGATCCAGTTCAGCCCGGCCCGGGTGATCATGCAGGACCTGACCGGCGTCCCGGCCGTGGTCGACCTGGCCAGCATGCGCGAGGCCATGCGCGACCTCGGCGGCGACGCCGAGAAGATCAACCCGCTGGTGCCGGCGGAGCTGGTCATCGACCATTCGGTGATCGCCGACATCTTCGGACGGCCCGATGCCTTCGAGCGCAACGTGGAGCTGGAGTTCCAGCGCAATTCCGAACGGTTCGCGTTCCTGCGCTGGGGCCAGCAGGCGCTGCGGCAGTTCCGGGTCGTCCCGCCCGGCACCGGGATCGTGCACCAGGTCAACATCGAGCACCTGGCCAGGGTCGTGATGACGGCTTCGGCCGACGGCGGCACGGTCGCTTACCCGGACACCTGCGTCGGCACCGACTCGCACACGACCATGGAGAACGGGCTCGGCGTCCTCGGCTGGGGCGTCGGCGGTATCGAGGCCGAGGCGGCGATGCTCGGCCAGCCGATCTCGATGCTGATCCCGCAGGTGGTCGGGTTCAAGCTGACCGGCGAGCTGCCAGCCGGCGCAACCGCCACCGACCTGGTCCTGACCATCACAGAATTGCTCAGGCGGCACGGCGTGGTCGGCAAGTTCGTGGAGTTCCACGGCGAGGGCGTCGCGGCCGTCCCGGTGGCCAACCGGGCCACCATCGGCAACATGAGCCCGGAGTTCGGCTCCACCTGCGCGATCTTCCCGATCGACGCCGAGACCCTGACCTACCTGCGGCTGACCGGGCGCCCCGACGAGCAGGTCACGCTGGTCGAGGCGTACGCCAAGGAGCAGGGCCTGTGGCACGACCCGGCCGCCCCCGCGGTCCGGTACTCCCAGCAGCTCGAGCTGGACCTGAGCACCGTGGTGCCGTCCCTGGCCGGGCCGAAGCGGCCGCAGGACCGGGTCGCGCTCAGCGACGCCAGGCAGTCGTTCCGGGATGCGCTCGGTGCCTACGTGCACCAGCCGGGACTCGATAACGGCATCGCGGGCACGTTCCCGGCGTCGGACCCGGTGGCCGGCGGGCTGGACGACCGGCCGTCCCGGCCGGCTTCCATCACGATGGAGGACGGCACCCAGACCAGCGTGGACCACGGGTCGGTGGTGATCGCGGCCATCACCTCGTGCACCAACACCTCGAATCCGTTCGTGATGGTCGGCGCGGCCCTGCTGGCCCGCAACGCGGTCGAGGCCGGCCTGTCCCGCAAGCCGTGGGTGAAGACCACGCTGGCCCCCGGTTCCAAGGTCGTCATGGACTACTACGAGCGGGCCGGCCTCACCCCGTACCTGGAGAAGCTCGGGTTCAACCTGGTCGGCTACGGCTGCACGACCTGCATCGGCAACTCGGGCCCGCTGCCCGAGGCAGTCAGCGCGGCGGTGAATGAGAACGACCTCGCGGTCGTGTCCGTGCTGTCCGGCAACCGCAACTTCGAGGGCCGGATCAACCCGGACGTCAAGATGAACTACCTGGCCTCGCCGCCCCTGGTGGTTGCCTACGCGCTGGCCGGGACCATGGACCTCGACCTGACCACGCAGCCGCTGGGCACCGGCAGCGACGGCAATCCGGTGTACCTGGCCGACATCTGGCCGTCCCCGGCCGAGATCGAGGAAGTCGTCAGGACCTCGGTCGCCCCCGAGATGTTCAGCCGCGACTACGCCGACGTGTTCGCGGGCGACGAGCGCTGGCAGGACCTCGACGTGCCGGCCGGCGAGGTGTTCGCCTGGGACGACTCGTCCACCTACGTGCGGCGGCCGCCGTATTTCGACGGCATGCCCGCCTCGCCGTCGCCGGTGACGGATATCCACGGCGCCCGGGTCCTGGCCATGCTCGGCGACTCGGTGACCACCGACCACATCTCCCCGGCCGGGGCGATTAAGGCCGACAGCCCGGCCGGGCAGTACCTGACCAGCCACGGGATCGAGCGCCGGGACTTCAACTCCTACGGGTCACGGCGCGGCAACCACGAGGTGATGATCCGCGGCACGTTCGCCAACATCCGGCTGCGCAACCAGCTCGCCCCCGGTACCGAGGGCGGCGTGACGCTCAAGCTGCCGTCGGGCGAGCAGACCTCGATCTACGAGGCCTCCAGGGAGTACCTGGCCGAGGGCACGTCGCTGATCGTGCTGGCCGGCAAGGAGTACGGGTCGGGTTCGTCGCGGGACTGGGCGGCCAAGGGCACTGCGCTGCTCGGCGTCCGCGCGGTGCTGGTCGAGTCGTTCGAGCGGATCCACCGCTCCAACCTGATCGGCATGGGCGTGCTGCCGCTGCAGTTCAAGCCGGGCGAGAGCGTGGCTTCGCTCGGGCTGACCGGGCACGAGGTGTTCGAGATCACCGGCATCGAGGCGCTGAACTCCGGTCCGGTGCCGCGCTCGGTCACGGTGCGGGCCGACGACAAGGAGTTCACCGCGGTCGTGCGGATCGACACCCCGGGCGAGGCCGACTACTACCGGCACGGCGGCATCATGCAGTACGTGCTGCGGTCGCTGCTGGGCGGCGGCTGACCGGCCGGTCGTGACGGACGGCGGCGAGACCGGTACGGCAGGCTCGGCTGGCTCGGCCGCGGGCACTGGCACGCGCTCGGTCCGGGGCACCGCGGCTGTTGCGGCGGGCGGCGGGCTGCTCGTCGGCGGGCTGCTCGCCGTCGCGTTCAACCTGCGGGTCGCGATCACGAGCCTGCCGCCGGTCTACCCCGAGCTCTCGTCGGCCGCCGGGTACTCCACCGCCAGCCTGTCGGTGCTGGCCGCCGTGCCCGTGCTCAGCTTCGCCGCGTTCTCCGGCGTCGCTCCGGCCCTGGCCCGCCGCCTCGGCGACGAGCGAGTTATCGGTCTTGCCCTGGTGCTGCTCGCGGTCGGCCTCGGAATGCGGGCGGCCGCGCCCGGAGTACTCCTGTTCCCCGGGACGATCGTGGCCAGCTGCGCGATCGCGCTGATGAACGTGCTGCTGCCCAGCCTGGTCAAGCGGCGGCGGCCCGACCTGGCCGGTGTGCTCATCGGCCTGTACATGACGTCGCTGACGATCGGCGCGGTGGTGGCCTCGGCCGCCGCGGTGCCGCTGTTCAACGCGGCCGGCGGCGGGACGGCGGCGGTGCGGCTCACGCTCGGTCTGTGGGCCGGGCCGGCCCTGCTGGCCGCCCTGATCTGGCTGCCGCAGTTGCGGCTGCGGACGTTGCCGCCGCCGGACGAGGGCCGGCACAGCGTGCTGGATATGGCCAGCCACGGCCTGGCCTGGCAGGTCACGGCGTTCATGGGCCTGCAGAGCCTGGGGTACTACGCGACCCTGTCCTGGTTTCCCACCATGCTGCGCGACCACGGCATCGGGGCTGCCGCGGCCGGGAACCTGCTGGCGGTGATGAACGTGGGCAACGCGATGACCGGGCTCCTGGTACCGGTGCTGGCCCAGCGGGCCAGGGATCAGCGGCTGCTCTCGACGGTCGCGGTCGCGCTGATCATCATCGGCCTGGCCGGCTCGGCGGCCGGGCCGAACGCGACCGCGGTGCTGTTCGTGGCCGTGCTCGGACTCGGGCAGGGGAGCGCCTTCAGCCTGGCCGTGTTCCTGTTCGCGGCCCGGGCGGCCGACAGCCATACCGCGGCCGCGCTGTCAGGCTTCGCGCAGAGCGTCGGCTACCTGATCGCCGCGGCCGGGCCGCTGCTGCTCGGCTTGATCCACCAGGCGACCGGCGGGTGGAGCGTGCCGGTCGGGGTGCTACTGGTGGTCGCCGCGGGCCAGATGGTGGCCGGCCTATTGGCCGGACGGGCCCGGACGATCGGCCCGCCCGCGGCTCCCCCCGTCGCCGCCGTCACCTCGGCTCAGGGCTGACCGGTTGGTCGGCCGCCGGCCGATGACCATGATCATTCTGACTTCTCTACCCTTGACGACACCCGAAACGGGCGAAAAGTGTCGTTATCATGGTCGCGAGCGTAGATAAGTGATCCTGGCGGAGGCGCCGACGCCTCGCCGGCCGGGTCGAGCGGGGCGACGTCAGGTGGAGTCGAGTGCGGTGAGGGTCGCGCTGATGTCCCAGAGGCGGCGGGCCAGGCCGTCGTCGCGGGCCGCCCGGGACGGGCGGCGGCGCCGTGAGCTCACGTAATATCCGCCGGTCTCGGCCGCCACGGCAGGCGAGCTGGCCAGGAAGACCGTGGTCGCGGCCCCGGACTCTGGCGTCTTCAGGAACGCGCCCGCCACCATGAGCCCGAGCCGCAGCCAGCGGGCTCCGGTATCGCCGAACCGGGTCCTGATTGTGCCGGGATGCAGGCAGTTGGCCGTGACCCTCGACCCGTCCAGGCGCCTGGCCAGTTCCCTGGTGAACAGGATGTTGGCCAGCTTGCTGTTGGCATAGGCAAGCATCGGCAGGTAGCCGCGGTCGAGTTGCAGGTTGCCCAGATTCAGCAGCGCGCCGCGGTGCGCCACCGAGGAAACGGTGATCACCCTGGCCGGCGCGCTGGCGGTCAGCGTCGGCCGCAGCAGGTTGGTGAGCAGGAACGGGGCCAGGTGGTTGACCGCCAGGGTCCGTTCGTAGCCGTCCTGGGTGACCTCCCGGCGGCCGATGACCAGGCCCGCGTTGTTGATCAGCACGTCGATGCGCGGACGGGCGCCGAGGCGGGCGGCCAGGTCCCTGACCTGCGCGAGGCTGGCCAGGTCGGCGAGCTCGAGCTCGGGCCTGGCGTCGCCGGCGGCGGCCTGCG
>DASWAH010000384.1:0-21072 GCA_036391235.1 Streptosporangiaceae bacterium | reverse complement strand
TGACCAAGGCCATCGGGGACCTCGCGCAACGGGAAGGCCGGGCCCCGACCGTCGCGGAGATCGCCGCCCACCTCCAGATGACCGAGGAAGAGGTGCTGGAAGGCCTGGAGTCGGCCAACGCCTACTCGACCGTCTCGCTCGACGCGCCGGACTCCGGAGACGAGGACGCGCCGGCTGTGGCCGAGTCGCTCGGCATGGTGGACGAGGCGCTCGAGGGCGTGGAGTACCGCGAGTCGCTGAAGCCGCTGCTCGAGCGCCTGCCGCCACGGGAGAAGCGGATCCTGCTGCTGCGGTTCTTCGGCAACATGACCCAGTCGCAGATCGCCACCGAGCTGGGCATCTCGCAGATGCACGTGTCCCGGCTGCTCGCCCGCACGCTCACCCAGCTGCGCGAGGGCCTGACGACAGAGGACTGACCGGCGCCTGAGTTACCGGCCGGCTCCGGACAGCGCCCGCAGGCTCGGCGGGACGAGCAGGGCCGCGAATCCGGCCACGGCCAGCGCGATCGCGGGCGCGCCGATCCAGTACCTGGCCCCCTGCACCAGGTAGATGCCGACGATGCCGGTGAACAGCTGGGTCAGCAGGGCCGGAGTCCGGCTCCACCGGCGGACCCTGGCCAGGCCGAGCGCCACCAGGGCGAGCGCCACGGCAGTCCCGATCCCGATGAGCGTGAGCGCGATGCCACTGGAGTTCTGATAAGACTTGCCCTGGATCGCGGAGATGCCGGCGTAGACCGACGCGGCCAGCACGCCGGCCGCCTGGACCGCCTCGATGACCGCGGCCAGCAGGACCGGGACGGGTCGCGGCACCGGACGCGGCTGCGGGGTTGCCTGGACGGCAGCGCTAGCCTGAGCGCGTGCGCGCCCTTTTGATCGTGAACCCACGTGCGACCTCCACGACCCCGCTGCGCCGGGACGTTATCGCGTCCGCCCTGGCGTCCGCTGTTCAACTCGACGTCATCGAGACACGGTACCGGGGACACGCCACCAAGCTGGCATCGGCGGCCCGCTCGGAAGGCTACGAACTCGTGCTCACGTTCGGCGGCGACGGTACGGCCAACGAGGCGGTGAACGGAATCCTGGCGGCCGGCTCCGGAGACCCCGGCGGCCCCGGAGACCCCGGCGGCCCGGCCGGCGACCAGCCGGATCCGGCTGCCCTGCCCGCCCTGGCGGCCCTGCCCGGCGGCAGCGCGAACGTCTTCACCGGGGCCCTCGGCCTGCCCAGGGACCCGGTCGACGCGACCGGCCAGATCCTCCGTGCGCTGGCCGGGCAACGGGAACGCACGATCGGCCTCGGCCTGGCCGAGGGCCGGTACTTCACGTTCAACGCCGGCCTGGGCTTCGACGCGGAGGTCGTGCGGGCGGTGCAGGGACTGCGGGCACACGGCCGGACGGTGACCCCCGCGCTGTGGGTCCGGCTGGCCCTGCGGCAGTTCTACCGGCAGACCGAGCGCCGCCATCCGGGCATCGCGGTCGAGCTGGACGGGAGTCAGGTGCCGGGTGAGGTGTTCCTCGGCATCGTCTCCAATACCGCGCCCTGGACCTATCTCGGCACCCGTGAGGTGCAGGCCAACCCGCGGGCCGGATTCGACACCGGGCTTGACCTGTTCGCGCTGAAGAAGATGTCCACGGCCAGCACGTTCGGCGCGATCGGCCGGATGCTCACCGCCCGGGCCGACCGCGATCTCAGCGGGCGTCATGTCATGTCCTGGCACGACCAGGCCAGGGTGGCGCTGCACGCGACCCGGCCGATCGCGTTTCAGATTGATGGCGAATATGTAGGAGAACGCCAGTTCGTGGTGTTCCGCTCGGTTCCCAAGGCGCTGCGCGTGGTGGCGTAGAACCGGTACAGATAGGACGGCACGCGGGAGGCGGCACCGTACCCGGCGCACGGATCATGCCCGCCATGTGACTGATCTGACACCGAAATCCGCCCTAACCTTTGCCCCAGGGTCTTGCGCTTGATCGCTTAACTTGGGAGGGTTGTAACCGCTCCTGGCGTACGGCACGCGTGCGTGCCCAGTCGAGGCGGGCGCTGCCCGTCACGGGCAGTGTCCACGGGGGCGTGGCCACCTGATCGTCATGGAGCCGGCACGGGGCGAAGGCACCGTGGCGCAGACAAGCCGTTACCCGGGCTGACTGCTAGCCCGATATACGATATAGCTCGTGAATTCGTTCACAAGCACGACGGAGGCGGACCGGTCCTGACAAGACCGCCGATCCTCGCAGAGGAGTGGAACGCATGGACTGGCGCAACTACGCCGCCTGTCGTGACGTCGACCCGGAGCTGTTCTTCCCGATCGGGAACACGGGACCGGCCCTGCTCCAGATCGATGAGGCCAAGCAAGTCTGCGGCCGCTGCAAGGTGGCCGAGGCTTGCCTGCAGTGGGCGCTGGACAGCGGCCAGGACTCCGGCGTGTGGGGCGGCCTGTCCGAGGACGAGCGGCGGGCGCTGAAGCGGCGCGCTCGCGTGGGCGCGAGCGCCTGACCAGCGTTCAGCCCGGCTGATCGGCGGGCGGCAGCGGCAGCTCGACCGTCACGGTCGTGCCCTCGCCATCCGGCCTGGCCGAGATCCTCAGCGTGCCGCCGAGTTCGCTGATTACCAGGGTGCGCACGATCTGCAGGCCCAGGCTGGTCGTCGTGTCCAGGTCGAAGTCGTCAGGGAACCCGGTGCCGTTGTCGGCCACGGTCACGGTGAGCTGATCGTCGCCGCGGCAGGCGGTCACCTCCAGGATGCCGGTGGCCGGGCCGCCCGGCAGGGCCAGGCCGTGCTGGACCGCGTTGTGCAGCAGCTCGGTCAGCACCAGGGCCAGCGGGGTCGCCACCGAGGCCGACAGCAGGCCGAACTTGCCGCTCAGCACCGGCGTGATCCTCGCCTCGGGAGCCGAAAGCTCCCCCGCCGTCGCCGCGATGCTCCTGGCGATGTCGTCGAACTCCACGACCTCGGCCGTGGCGTGCGACAGCGTCTCGTGCACCAGCGCGATCGAGCCGACCCGACGGACGGCCTCGTCGAGCGCGGCCGAGGCCTCTGGCACCCGCAGGCGGCGGGCCTGCAGTCGCAGCAGAGCGGCCACGGTCTGCAGGTTGTTCTTCACGCGGTGATGGATCTCCCTGATCGTCGCATCCTTGGTGATCAGCTCGCGCTCCCGGTTGCGCAGCTCGGTCACGTCCCGCAGCAGCACCAGCGCTCCAGCCCTGGTCCCGTTCACGATCAGCGGCAGCGAGCGCAACTGCACGACCGACCCGTTGGCCTCGATCTCGGTCTCGGTGTTGGCCCGGCCGCTGGCCGCCAGCATCAGCGAGTCGTCGATCGGCCTGGTGCTGGCGCACAGCTTCGACGTGAGCGGCCCGAGCTCACGCCCGGCCAGGTCTGCGGTCAGCCCGAGCCTGCGGTAGGCCGACAGGGCGTTCGGGCTCGCGTAGGTGACCTTGCCCGACCGGGTCAGCCTGATCATGCCGTCGTTCACCCGCGGCGAGTGCATTGCGACCAGCGGGCTGTCCGGGCAGGGGAACAGGCCGGCCGGGATCATCTGGGCCAGGTCGTCCGCCGCCTTCAGGTAGGCCAGGTCCATCCGGCTCGGCGTGCGGGCGGAATCGAGGTTGGTCGACCGCTCGATCACGGCGATGGCCCGGCCGTCGCGGCAGACCGGGATGGTCTCGTGCCTGACCGGAACCCCGCGCCGCCACTCGGGATCGCCTTCGCGGCAGATCCGGCCTTCGGCCACCGCGATCGCCAGCAGCGGCTGCTCCCCCGCTGCCCGGACCGACCCGACCACGTCGTGCGGCAGCGCGGTCGGCGCCGTCGTCGGCCGCACCTGAGCGAGCGCGATCCAGGAGTTCTCCGCCGCCAGCGGCGCCCACAGCGTCAGGTCGGCGAACGACAAGTCAGCGAGCAGCTCCCAGTCCGACACCAGCGAGTGCAGCCAGTCCAGGTCGGGCGGCGCGATCTGAGCCCGCCGGGCCAGGTCGTTGAACGGCACACCCCATCATCGCACCGCAAGACGGCGCTCCTGACCGGCGCCGGCCGCCTGGTAACGTGCCCGCCATGTCCACCGATCAGCAGGCTGTCACGCACGGCGGCGCGCAAGCGGTCGCGGCCGCCCGGGCGCACGGCGTGCGCACCATGTTCACCCTGTCCGGCGGTCACGTATTCCCGGTCTACGACGGCGCCGTCAAGGCCGACCCGCCGATGCCGATCATCGACGTCCGGCATGAGCAGACTGCGGTGTTCGCGGCCGAGGCGACGGCCAGGCTGACCAGGACGCCCGGATTCGCCGTGCTGACGGCCGGCCCCGGGGTGACCAACGGGATCAGCGCGATCACGACCGCGCACTTCAACGGGTCCAGCGTCGTCGTGCTGGGCGGCCGGGCCCCTGACTACCGGTGGGGGTCAGGCAGCCTGCAGGAGTTCGACCATCCGGCGCTGCTGCGGCCGATCACCAAGCGGGCCTGGACCGAGCACGACCCGGCCGCCGTCGGGCGGTCCGTCAGCGAGGCGTTCGAGCTCGCCGAGGCCCGGCACCGCGGCCCGGTCTTCCTCGACGTCGCCCTGGAAGCACTGTTCGGATCGCCCGATCCTGACCGGACCGGGCCGGCGTCGCCGGCCAGCCTCCCCCGCCAGGCCGGTACCGCTCCGGGCGGAGTCGACCCCGCAGACATAGCCGAGATTGTCCGGCTGCTCGGCTCGGCCGCCCGGCCGGTGCTCGTGCTCGGCTCCGATGTCTGGCTGGACGGCGCCGAGGCCGCGGCCAGGGCGGCGGCCGAGGAACTCCGGCTGCCGGTGGTCACCAACGGCCAGGGCCGCGGCATCCTGCCCGCCGGCCACGACCTGCTGGTGACCAGGGCCCGGTCGGTCGCGTTGGGGGAGGCCGACCTGGTCATCGTGGCCGGGACGCCGCTGGACTTCCGGCTCGGCTACGGCGAGTACGGCGGCAAGAGCGACACCGGCCGCGCCGCCGTCGTGCACGTCGCCGACTCCGCCGGCCAGATCGCCGCGCACGTCAGCCTGGCCGCCTCGGCGTCCGGTGACCTGACCGCGTTCTTCACCGAGCTGGTGCGGGCGGCGCAGCGAGCCGGCATCGGGCCGCGCTGGACCGAAGACTGGCTGCCCAGGCTGGCCGGAGCGACCAGGTCCGCGGTCGCCGCCGACGGTCCGCTGCTGGCCAGCGACGCCTTCCCGATCCATCCGATGCGGATCTACGGCGAGCTGGCCCCCCTGCTCGCACCGGACGCGGTCGTCATCGGTGACGGCGGCGACTTCGTCAGCTACGCGGGCAAGTACATCGAGCCGCGTCAGCCCGGCGGCTGGCTCGACCCCGGTCCCTACGGGTGCCTGGGCACCGGCCTCGGCTATGCGATCGCGGCCAGGATCGCCCGGCCGCAGGCCCAGGTCGTGCTGATGCTCGGCGACGGTGCGGCCGGGTTCTCGCTGATGGACGTTGACACGTGCGTCCGGCACCGGCTGCCGGTGGTGATGATCTGCGGCAACAACGGCATCTGGGGCCTGGAGAAGCATCCGATGCAGGCCTTGTACGGCTATGACGTGGCCGCCGACCTGCAGCCCGAGTGCCGGTACGACGAGGTCGTGACCGCGCTCGGCGGGGCCGGCGAGCTGGTCACGAGGGCCGAGGAGATCGGGCCGGCGCTGCGGCGGGCGTTCGAGTCCGGCCTGCCTTACCTGGTCAATGTCGCGACCGACCCCGCGATCGCCTACCCCCGCTCGACCACCGGCGTGTAACCGGGTCTCGGCCCGCGCCCGAGCCAGGAAGCGTCCGGCGTCGACGAGCACGCGCTCGGCGTTCCCGGCCCCGATCACCGCCTCGTCGCCTTCGCCAGGCCCGTACGCGATGAAGTTGAAGACCAGCCGGCGCCCGTCGACCTCGGTCAGCTCGGCTTCGATCTCCAGCGCGGCGCCGATCAGGCTCGGGCGCTTGTGCTCGAGCGAGACTGCGGTGCCGACCGTGGTCTGCCCCGCCGGCAGCTGCGGCGCGACCGCGGCCACGCAGGCGGCCTCGGCCAGCGCGAGCAGCCGCGGGGTGCCGAGTACCGGCAGGTCACCGCTGCCGAGCTCGACCGCCGTGTCGGCCGGGGTGACCTCGGCCGTGATCGTCGCCCGCAGGCCAGCCGCTATCCCGGGAGGAACCGGCGGGACCGGCGGCGCGCCACCTGGCGTGCTCATTCGATGACGGCGATCAGGTCGCCTTCCTGAATGACGTCGCCTTCCGACACGGCCAGCTGGGTGACCGTGCCCGCGCCCTCGGCCAGGACGGGAATCTCCATCTTCATGGATTCCAGGATCACCAGCGTGTCCCCGTCGGCGACGCTGTCGCCCTGTGCGGCGACGACCTTCCAGACGTTCGCCACCATTTCCGCGCGGATCTCGGCCACGCGCACCTCCCTGACTCGAAGTCCATCATCGGTGCTGCGGCCAGGTTACGGGCGCAGCCTGCTCACCACCGACGTGTCATAGTTTCCGCTCACGAAATCCGCGCTGCGCAACAGGTCGGCGTGGAATGGCAGGTTGGTCTTCGGCCCGGTCACCACGAACGCCTCGACCGCGGCCCTGGCCCGCTCCAGGGCCTGCGGCCGGTCCGGCGCGTACACGACCAGCTTGGCCAGCAGCGGGTCATAGTGCGGCGTCACGACGTTGCCCTCGGAGTAGCCGGCGTCGACCCTGATGCCGTCACCGGACGGCTCCTGCCATCGCGTGATGGTGCCGGGACTGGGCAGGAACCGCACCGGATCCTCGGCGTAGACCCGCAGCTCCAGGGCGTGCCCGGCCGGACTGACGGCCGCGGGGTCGAAGCTCACCGGAGCGCCGTCGGCGATGAGGAACTGCTGCTCGACCAGGTCGATGCCGGTTACCAGCTCGGTGACCGGATGCTCGACCTGCAGCCGGGTGTTCATCTCGAGGAACACGAACGCGCCGGTGCCCCCGTCGACCAGGCACTCGACCGTGCCGGCCCCGCGGTAACCCACCGCCTCGCCGGCCTTCACCGCGGCCGCCAGCATCCGCTCACGCAAAGCGGGGTCCACGCCAGGCGACGGCGTCTCCTCGGCCAGCTTCTGGTGCCGCCGCTGGGCCGAGCAGTCACGCTCGCCGAGCGCGATCACCCGGCCGTCGGCCAGGCCGAGAATCTGCACCTCGACATGGCGGGCCGCGGTGACGTAGCGCTCGATCAGGATGGCGGCGTCGCCGAAGAATCGCTCAGCCCTGGACCTGGCGGTCTGGAATCCGGTCCGCAGGCCGTCCTCGTCGGCGGCGATGGTCATGCCGATGCCGCCGCCGCCGGCCGCCGCCTTGATCATGACCGGATAGCCGATCGCGGCCGCGTGCCGCACCGCCTCGTCGGCGTCCAGGACGGGATCGGCCGTGCCGTGGGCGACCGGGATCCCGTGGGCCGCCATCAGGTTGCGCGACTTGATCTTGTCGCCCATCTGCTCGATCGCGTGCGGCGAAGGGCCGATCCAGGTCAGGCCCGCGTCGATCACCCGCTGGGCGAACGACGCGTTCTCGGCCAGGAAGCCGTAGCCCGGGTGCACCGCCTCGGCCCCGGTCCGCGCGGCCGCGGCCAGGATCGCGTCGGCGTTGAGGTAGCTCTCCCTGGCCGGGGCTGGCCCGATCGGCACGGCCTCATCGGCCTCGGCGACGAACGGCAGCCCGGCGTCGGCTTCCGAGTACACGGCGATCACCCGGATGCCCAGCCGCCGCGCCGTCCGGCCGACCCGGCGGGCGATCTCGCCGCGGTTTGCGATCACGACTGATTCCGGCACGCCGGGCAGCCTACGGCACGCCGGGCCCGGTCCTCACAAGCGGGTAATGGGCAGCCGGTCCGTCACCGCCGCCAGCGCCGCGACCACGACCGGGTCGTACTCAGTGCCGGCGGCCAGCCGGAGCCGCTCGATCGCGGTCGCCGTCCTGTCCCGGTCGGGGGATCCGCTGACCAGGTCATCGAACGCGTTGGCGGCGCGGATGACCCGGCTGCCGAGCGGTGGCGCGGCCGGTCCGCCGGAGGCCGGCAACCACTGGCATCTGACCAGCTCGGCCACCGTGTCGAGGACCCCGGTCTGCCTGATCACCTCGGCCCCGTACTCGGCGATCCGGCGCGCATCGTCCGGGGCGACCAGCAAGGTCGCCCCGCCGGGCACCGGCTCGGCCAGCGAGAGCTGCCCGATGTCGTGCATCAGGGCGGCGTACTCGAGGTCTAGCAGGTCGGGCTCTGGCATGCCGAGCTCCCGGCCGATGGCCAGGGCCAGGCGGCTGACCCGGCGCGAGTGCCCGGTCTCGACGTACCCGCCCACCTCGGTGACCTGGGCCAAGGCCCGGACGGTCTGCAGGTAGGTAGCCCGGATGCCGGCGTAGCGCCGGAACGCGAGCTGGATGACCAGTAGCGGGCCGGCGAACACGGCAAGCACCGCGACGCCCATCACCTCCACCCCGAAGACCGCGATGATTGCGGACACGGCAACCGCGAGGCCGAGCCGCCACTGCACCCCCAGCTCGTCGGTCAGTGTGACCGAGTACTTGGCCCGCAGGTCGTCAGCCCTGATGATCGCGGAGATGATGGTCTCGATCAGCCAGCCAGTCATCGCCAGCACGAACATCACCGCGAAGGCCAGCCACGGCGAGGTCGTCAGGTGGCCGGCCAGCGGCCGGAACGCGAACGCGACGATGGCCACCGCGACCAGCCGGGCGGCCATGCCGGTGGCGCCGGCCCGGCGGCCGGCCGCGATGTGCGGCAGCGATCCGAGCGTCATGCCGATCGCGGCGACCAGGACGATCTGCAGCGGCGGGGTTTCCGGATTGACCAGCGCCGTCAGCCCCGATTGCCGCGACGTCACCGGTACCTGCAGGACCATCGCGTAGGACAGGGCGGCCGACATCGCGATCGGCGCGGCCTCGCGGCCGCCCGGCAGGGCCAGCCGCAGCAGTTCGCCGAACGCGATGTAGAGCCCGAACGCGATCGGCAGCCGGATGATGGCGACGTGGTGATCCACGCCGACCCGCGTCAGCGCGACCACGATCAGCAGGGAGGCGGCGGACAGCAGCACCAGCCGTCCGGTGTCGACCGTCTGCCAGGCCTGCCACCGCTGCTCGGCGCTCCGCCCGGTCATGTCGTCACCGTGGCCTGGCCTGGCGCCGGCCGCGGCCGCGGGGCGGCGGCTGGCGCCTCATATGCTCTCCGCAACCCTCAGCGGCGCGACCGGGTCGTCGTGATCCTTCCAGGTCAGCACCTCGTGACCGCGCGGCTCGGCCGGCTCCTGCAGCACCCAGCCGTCCTGCCGGAGGGCGGCGATGAAGGCGTCCACGATCCGCGGGTCGAACTGCGTCCCGGCCCCTCTGCGCAACTCGGCGATCGCGTCGCCGAACGGCTTGGCCTTGCGGTAGGCCCGGGTCGAGGTCATGGAGTCGAAGGCGTCGGCGACGGCGATGATCCTGGCGAACTCGGGAATCTCGTGCCCCGCGAACCCCATCGGGTACCCGCGGCCGTCCATCCGCTCGTGGTGATGCATGATCCCGGTCAGCGCCTCGTTCAGGAAACCGATCTCCCTGACGATCTCCAGGCCGCGCATCGGGTGCAGCTGGATGGCGGCGTACTCCTCCTCGGTCAGGCCGCCCTCTTTCTGCAGCACCCTGGTCGGCACGCCCAGCTTGCCGACATCGTGCAGCATGCCGGCGAAGCGCACGGCCTCGGCCCGGTCGGCCCGCATGCCGATCTGCCGGGCGATCATGCCGGACCCGCGGGACACCCGCTCGCTGTGCCCGCGGGTGTAGAAGTCCTTGGTCTCGACCGCCTGGCAGAGCGCGCGCAGCGTCGCCGCATGGGCCTTCTGCTGCTCGGCGAACTGGCCCATCGCCCACCGGGCCACGAACAGCGGCACCAGCACGACCGCGGTGGACAGCGGACCCAGCACGGTCCATACCGCCGCGATGATCAGCCCGAGCGCGGCCAGGCCGAGGTCGGAGGCGAGCAGCAACGGCGTGCTCCAGCCCGGCGTGGCCTGCTTGGCCGCGGCCCGGCTATGCCGGTCGACCCGCAGCATCCCCCACAGCAGCCCGTGATTGACGATGACCTGCACGGCGGCCGCGGCGGCGAACGGCTTCAGCGACGCGTTGGCCCCGAGCAGCACGTGCGGCGGCGTCTGGCCGGTCAGCACCGCGCTGACCGGGTACAGGTGGAGGAAGGGCCGGCCCCCGAGCAGGGTGAACGTGGTACCCGCGGCATACCCGCCGACGGCGTACATGGCCCCGTTGAACAGCCGCTCGGCGATCGGGACGAAACGCCGGACGCTGAACACGGCGACCGACCCCACCATGGCCGCGCCGATCGCCCCGTTCCGGCCCAGCAGCACCACGGCCGCGAGCGTCGCGGCCGAGCTCGGGGACCACGCGGCCTGGCGTTCTCCTAGCAAAGTCGGAGTGGAGTCGCATATCAGGAACAGCACCGCAAGCGTGCCGCAAATGACCCAGTAACCGAGCGGGAAGCCGTGCGCGGGCGGCCGCGCGAAAATGGCGGCAGCTGCTCCGGCAATGGCGGCGATATACAGCCACGTGGCCCAGGAAAGCCTGCCCATGTCCTCCCCGCTGACCTAGCCGCGTGCGTTTCGCCACTCAGAGTAACGCCATCACGGCAGTCAGCGTCGGACTCCGGCGCATTGCCAGCAGATCATCGTGAAAGTGACAGGAGGATCGGCGTAAGGTCCGGCTAGCCGGCGTCGATCTGCAGCCGGACGGCCTCGATTCTGGTCAGCACCTTCTGCCGCAGGTCGGCCGGGACCTGCTCCTGCCCGCAGTGCTTGTGAACCAGTCGCTTGACCGCCTCTTCGAGGCCGAACTCCCGCAGGCAAGGCCCGCACTCCTCCAGGTGCACCTTGACCTTGGTGTAGGACACCTGGTCCATCTCGCCGTCCAGGTAGCTGTACACCCGGTCGAGCACCTCGCTGCACGGCACCTCGTGCGGATTACCGCAGCTCATCACGCATCCCCCCCGGGCGCTTGAGCAGATGACTGCCGCTGCGCGGCCGTGGCCAGGCCCAGATCGGTCGCGTAGTCCTGCAGCATGTCGCGAAGCTGACGGCGGCCGCGGTGCAACCGCGACATGACCGTCCCGATGGGGGTTCCCATGATGTCGGCGATCTCCTTGTAGGCAAATCCTTCGACATCTGCCAGGTATACCGCGATTCTGAACTCTTCGGGCAGCGCCTGGAGAGCTTCCTTCACATCGGAATCGGGCAACCCCTCAAGCGCCTCGGCCTCGGCCGACTTCAGGCCGGACGAGGTATGCGAGGCGGCCCTGGCGAGCTGCCAGTCCTCGATTTCCTCGGTTCCGGACCGCTGCGGCTCGCGCTGGCGCTTGCGGTAGGTGTTGATGAAGGTGTTCGTGAGGATACGGAACAGCCACGCCTTAAGGTTGGTGCCGTCCTGATATTGGTGGAAAGAGCCGTACGCCTTCGCGAACGTCTCCTGCACCAGGTCCTCAGCGTCGGCCGGATTGCGGGTCATCCGCATCGCGGCCGCGTACAACTGATCCAGGTACGGCAGGACATCACGCTCGAAGCGCTCGTTGCGCCCCTCGGCTGTCTCAGGTACCGGACCCACCCCCTCCGCCGTGCGTGGCCGGCCGCTGCCGGGCGGCCAGCCGTCTCGGGCGGAGAATACCTTGCCGGGTGTACGGCCCGATCGCACGGCCACCCTGGTATCGCCATACCGGGGTCTAGCGCCGTCGGACGGCGCGGTCGCGCACCTGCTTGCTCCAGCTATGGGCACGGGCGTTGAAACACCAGCCGGGCCGCCTTCATTCCGCCGGGGCGGCGCGGGCGCGGCCCCGGCGGGCGCCCTCTCAGCGTGCGATTAGCGCCGGTCAGCGCCGCAGGCGGTTACGGCCGTCCCGCTTGGACTGGCAGGCCAGGCAGCAAGCCGCCTCCGGCTTCGCCTCCAGCCTGCCCTCGGGCACCGGCTTGCCGCAGTCCACGCACAGGCCGTAGCTGCCGCCGTCCAGGCGGCCCAGCGCGTCGAGCACGAGCAGCCGCCGCTGCTTGGCCGCGGTCAGGATGGCCTCGGCCCGATCGGACTCGGCCAGGTTGCTGCCGGCGTCAGCGGGATCGGTCGGGTAGTCCGTCACCAGCGGGTGCTGCTCGTACGCCCCGTTCAGCACGGCGATCGACCGGTCCAGGTCGTCCCTGACATCCTCCAGGCGCTTGCGAGCCGCCGCGAGATCCACCCGGCTCACACCTCCCGTGCTGCTCCGCTGGGCCGGCACTTGGTCCGCCAGCATGGTTCCCGCCAGCATGGCCTCAGGCATCGCTGCTACCTCCTGACCCCGGTGACACCGGCTCTGCTTCCCTGACAAGCTCGGGCCCGTTGTTGCGGACCGAGTTCACGGCCAGCGACACGGGAAAGGTGATGAGCCCGTGCTCGGCGGCGGGCGCGAGCAGTGCCCGCACGTCGGCCGCGTCGGTGTTGCCCGGGTCCAGCCAGTCGGCCCAGCTGGCCCGGTCGATCACCATGGGCATCCGGTCGTGAATCTCGCCGAGCTCATCGGGCGCAGAGGTGGTGATCACCGTCGCCGTCCAGAGCCAGGCCGCCGGGTCGTCCTCGGGCAGGGAGCGGTCCCGCCACAGCTCGTACAGGCCGGCGAAGGCCAGCACGCCATGGTCTGGCCGGCAGATGAAGTACGGCTGCTTGCGGCCCTTCGTGCCGGCCGGCGGCGGCTGCCACTCGTAGTAGCCGTCGGCCGGCAGCAGGCAGCGCCGCTTGGCGAAGGCGTTCCTGAACGCGGGCTTCTCGCTGACTGTCTCGGCCCGCGCGTTGATCATGCGGCTGCCGATGGAGATGTCCTTGGCCCACGACGGCACCAGGCCCCACCTGACCACCCGCAGCTCGCGGGCCGGCTCGGACTTGTCCTGGCGACCGGGGTCCTGGTCCCTGGCCCGCGGCGTGCGGGTCATGACCGCGTACACCGGCTTGGTCGGCGCGACGTTGTAGTCCGGCTGCAGCGGCTCGTCGACGCGGTCGCGCTGCACCTCGAATTCCTCGAGGAGCTCGATGCGCGAGCGCGCGGACGCGTACCGACCGCACACGGGCACTCACCTCGCTACTGCCGAGACCGGGGGCGGCGTCTCGGCTGGGCCGAGGTGCCGTCGTCTGACGCGGCCAGCTGACCTGCGTCAGGGCCGGGATCACCGGGGTCTGACCCGGCCACCTGAACAACGGATTGACGCTGTTCATAGCCACGTCAGCGACCCGCCAAACATTGGTCAACCCGCGGGTTCGCCGGGGCGGGCGGCCAGCCAGCGGGCCGCCGCCCGGCCCAGCCCATAACCTTGCTGCATGAGCAGCGATCGCCCGGCTCCCGCCGGAGCCGGCCAGGCCCAGGCCGACTGGACCGCGCCGGGGGCGCCGGGACCGGTGCGAGCGGTCGTCCGGCTGCCCGGGTCGAAGTCGATGACCAACCGGGCGCTGATCATCGCCGCGCTGTCGGACACCCCCGTGCTGATCGCCGGCCCGCTCGCGGCCAGGGACACCCAGCTGATGGCGGCCGCGCTGCGCGCGCTTGGCTGCCGGATCACCGAAGGCAAGCACGAGTGGCGGGTCGAGCGGGTCGAGCGGCCAAGACCGGCCCCGGCCGGGCCCACCGGGGCCGGCCAGCCCGATGACGCAGTCAGTGACGGGGTCAGGCCGCGGGCCAGCGCCAGCGTCGACGTCGGCAACGCCGGCACCGTGCTGCGCTTCGTCCCGCCCGTAGCAGCCCTGGCCGACGCGGACGTGCGGTTCACCGGCGACCAGCGGATCACCCAGCGGCCGGTCCGGCCGCTGCTGCAGGCCCTGCGCGAGCTGGGCGCGGAGATCGAGGACGGCGGGACCGGCGCGGTGCCGTTCACCGTGCACGGCCGCGGCCGCCTGCCCGGCGGTGCGGTGACCATCGACGCGTCCTCGTCCTCTCAGCTGGTATCCGGCCTGCTGCTAGCCGGCGCCAGGTACGACGCGGGTGCGACGATCACGCACAGCGGGCCGCCGGTTCCGTCCGCCCCGCACATCGAGATGACGGTCCGGATGCTGCGCGCGGCCGGCTTGCACGTCGAAGGGCCGGCCGTCTCCGGCCGGCCCGACCAGCCCGTCTGGCGGGTCTGGCCGGGTCAGGTCAGGGCCGAGCGGATCGAGGTGGAGCCCGACCTGTCCAACGCGCTGCCTTTCCTGGCCGCCGCGCTGGCCACCGGCGGCGAGGTCACGATGGCCGGCTGGCCGGCCGACAGCCTGCAGCCGGCCAGCACGATCGTGGAGCTGCTGGTGTCGATGGGCGCCGACGTGGCGCTGAGCGGCGATGGGCTGCGGGTCAGGGGATCGGGCCGGATCGACGGGGTGCGGGCCGACCTGTCGCAGGTCGGCGAGCTGACCCCGGTGCTGACCGCCCTCGCCGCCCTGGCCGGATCGCCATCGGAGTTCACCGGCATCGGGCACTTGCGGCGGCACGAGAGCGACCGGCTCGCGGCCCTGGCCGCCGAGGTCGGCAAGCTCGGCGGCCGTGTCACCGAGACCGCGGACGGGCTGCGGATCAGGCCGGTGCCGCTGCATCCGGCGGACGAGGGCTTCGACAGCCACGACGACCACCGGCTGGTGATGGCGGCGGCCGTGCTGGGACTGCGGACCGGCGGCCTGACGATCCGCAACGCCGCGACCGTCGGCAAGACCTTCCCCGGCTTCGCGGCGGCCTGGACCGGGCTGCTGACCCCGGCGCCCCCGATGCCTCCGGCGCCCCCGGCCTGATGGACGCCCGCGCCCGGCACGGCGGCCTGGACGAGGACGACGTCCGGGTCAGGGCCGGGCGCGGTTCCCGGCCCCGGACCAGGCGCCGTCCGGCCCACGCCGAGGCGGTGGACGCCTTCGTGACCGCCGTCGACCGCGGCCGCTACCGGTGCGTGATCTCCCCCGCCCAGGTCGTGACGGCGATGAAGGCCCGCGAGCTCGGCCGGGCGGCGATCGTGGTCGGCGACACGGTCAGCCTGTCCGGCGACGCATCCGGCACGGCCGGCTCTCTCGCCCGGGTCGTCAGGGTCGCGGACCGGCGAACCGTGCTGCGCCGGTCGGCCGACGACACCGACCCGGTCGAACGGGCCATCGTAGCCAACGCCGACCAGCTGGTGATCGTCTGCGCGCTGGCCGATCCGCCGCCCAGGCTCCGGCTGATCGACCGGTTCCTGGTCGCCGCCTACGACGCCGGCCTCGAGCCGGTGCTCTGCCTGACCAAGTCCGACCTGGCCAGCCCCGAGTCGATCCTGCCGGTATACCGGCCGCTCGGCCTCCGCTCGGTCGTGCTCGGCCGGCCGCTGACCGAGGAGGCGCTCGGCCGCCTCCGCGGCCTGCTCGCCGGCCAGGTCAGCGTCCTCGTCGGGCACTCAGGGGTGGGCAAGTCGACGCTGGTCAATTTCCTGATCCCAAAGGCCGACCGGGCGGTCGGAACGGTCAGCCCGGTGACCGGCCGCGGCCGCCACACCTCGTCCTCGGCGGTCGCGCTCGCGCTGCCCGGCGGCGGCTGGCTCATCGACACCCCCGGCCTGCGCAGCTTCGGGCTCGGCCACATGTCACCGGACCGGATCGTGGCCGCGTTCAGCGACCTGGCCGACGGCGCGGAACACTGCCCGCCGGGCTGCGACCACCTCAGCGAGGGCTGCGGGCTGGACGACTGGGTCACCGCTCAGGACAGCCCGGCCCTGACCGCGAGGCTCGACTCGCTGCGGCGGCTGCTTCGCAGCATCCAGGGATCCGAACAGCCCTGACCCGGTCCGCGCGGCCGCGGCGCGACCGTTTCCTGCCCGCACAGAAAGGCCCGCCCGTGACGGTCGTGGTCAGTGTGCCCGATTAGCGATACCGTTTGGCCGCATGGCGGGTTTCGACGACGACCTGCGGTTCGCGCACGTCCTGGCGGACTCCGCGGATGACATCACCATGCGCCGGTTCCGCGCCCTCGACCTCGCCGTGCAGGCCAAGCCGGACATGACTCCGGTCACCGACGCCGACCTGGCCGCCGAGGAGTCGTTGCGCGGCGTGCTTCGCCGGGCCAGGCCGCGGGACGCCATGCTGGGCGAGGAATTCGGCCAGACCGGCAGCAGCCCCCGCTGCTGGATCATCGACCCGATCGACGGGACCAAGAACTACGTCCGCGGCGTGCCGGTCTGGGCGACCCTGGTCGGCCTGCGGGCGGAGGGCGAGATGGTGGTCGGCGTGGTCTCGGCGCCCGCGCTCGGCCGCCGCTGGTGGGCGGCCAGGGATGGCGGCGCCTGGACCGGCAAGTCGCTGACCAAGGCGGCTCCCTGCCGGGTCTCCGACGTCACCAGGCTCGGCGACGCCTCGCTGTCCTATTCCGACCTGGCCACCTGGGAGGGCGCCGGCCGGCTCGACGACTTCATCGGCCTGGCCCGCTCGGTCTGGCGGACCAGGGCCTACGGCGACTTCTGGTCACACGTGCTGGTGGCCGAGGGTGCGGTCGATATCTCGGCCGAGGCCGAGGTCTCGCTCTGGGACCTGGCCGCGCTGCAGATCATCATTACCGAGGCCGGCGGGATCTTCACCGACCTGGCCGGGCAGGCCTCACCGGACGGCGGCAACGTGCTGTGCACGAACGGCCAGCTGCACGACGAGGTTCTCGGCCTGCTGACCAAAGGCACCGGGGCCGCAGGCTGACGGTCCCCGCACCGTGCGGTAGCCCTCATCCGCGATCGCCCTTGCCCATGAACCGCAGTTGGGTGATGCTGGAACTCGTGACCTGTCACAAGTTCACAAGCTCGACCGCCTCCGCTGGCACCGGCGCCACCGACCGCGCGCGGAATCGCATCGGCAAGCCCGACAGACAGGAAGTGATCGCATCATGAACGTGAAGGACGGGATGAGCCGGGTCGTACTGAGCGTCGGACCCGCGCACACCCTCCGTCAGGCCGCGCGGATGATGGCGGCGCAGCACGTCGGAGCGGCCGTCGTGGTCGATCACGAAGGTTCGGGCATTGGCATCCTGACCGAGCGGGACATCCTGAACTCCCTCGGCGCCGGCCAGGACCCCGACGCCGAACTGGTCGCGAACCACAGGACCAGCGACGTGGTGTTCGCCTCCCCCGGCTGGACCCTGGACCGGGCCGCCCAGACCATGGTCTCCGGGGGGTTCCGTCACCTGATCGTCATCGATGCCGGCGAGGTCAGCGGCCTGCTGTCGATGCGCGATATCGTGCGCTGCTGGTCGGGCGCGGGAAAAGGCAGCGGCCAGCAGGCTCCGGTCGGCTCGGCCGCCCGCTCCGGCTGACCCGGTCCTGACCCGCTCTGGCCGACCCCCTCCGGCTAGCCCTCGCCCGTTCCGGCCAGCCGCGCGAACCGGGCCAGCGAGGCGCCCAGGCCGGCCCTGGCCAGCGGCGCGATCACCGCGTAGGCCAGTCTCGTCACGGCCGCCCTGGCGGGCGCCGGGATCAGGTCCTCGAGCGGTTCTGGCAGCAGGATCCGCTCGGTCCACCGGAACTCGCTCCGGCCAGGCCCGCGCGGGCGGACCTCGAAGATGCCCTCGCCGCGGACGATCGAGCCCGTGTGGGTGACCGTGCAGCGCCGCGGCGGGTCCCACTCGGTGATCACCATGGTGTCGGTGAACCCGACCGGGCCGACAGCGGTGCGGCCGGTCACGCTGGCCCCGGCGCCCTGGCCGCCGGCCGTGCTGGTCGCCCACATCCACTCGCGCTGCCGCGACCAGTTCACGGCCAGCGCCCAGACGTCCTCGGGGCGCCCGGGTACGGTGACCCCGGCGGTGACGATCAGGCTGGCAGGCACACGGTTACGCTAGCGTGCCCGTCCCGGCATCCGGGACACACCGTTGACATGCGGCGATTCCGGCGCGAACGTGGCCTGGACACCGTGTGGCCGCTCACTTAGCATTGACTGTATGGTCAGTCAGCACATCGGCAGCAGCCGCACCGCCGCCTCGCCCGGCCTCCACGCGAACCCCTCCAGGCTGTCCAGCCGACCGCAGCGCCCGCCCGCACCGCTCGACCCAGCTGGCCTGGCCGAGTCGCTGAAGCCGTTCGGCCAGAGCCGGATGCTGCCCCGCGCCGCCTATACCGACCAGGCCGTGTTCGAGTGGGAAGAGCAGAACTTCTTCGGCGGCGGCTGGCTCTGCGTCGGGCGCAGTGACCAGGTCGCCCAGCCCGGCGACCAGCGGGCCGAGTCGGCCGGAACCGGCAGCGTCCTGCTGTCCAGGGACAACGACGGCGTGCTGCACGCCTTCGCCAACACCTGCCGCCACCGCGGTCACGAGTTGCTCCCCTGCGGCGCCTCGGCCAACCAGAAGATGATCATCTGCCCGTATCACTCCTGGGCCTACGACCTCAACGGCGACCTGCGCGCCGCGGCCGGCTACAAGGGCAGCCGCGGCTTCAGCACCAGGCAGTTCGGCCTGAACGAACTGCCCTGCACCGAGTGGAACGGGCTGATCTTCGTCGACGGCTCGGGCTCGGCCCCGCCGCTGGCCGAGGGGCTGAGCGGCCTGGACGAGGTCCTCGCCCCGTACGAGATGAGCAGGCTGGTCACCGCGGCCACGCATGAGTACGACTCCACCGCGAACTGGAAGATCCTCACCGAGAACTACCACGAGTGCTACCACTGCCCGTCGATCCATCCCGAGCTGTGCCGGGTCAGCCCGCCCAAGAGCGGCGAGAACTACGACTCGCCGGGCACCTGGGTCGGCGGCACGATGGACCTGCGCCCCGGCATGACCACGATGTCGCTCGACGGCACCAGCCAGGGCGTCCCGTTGCGCGGGCTGGACGCGACCGGCCTGCGCACGGTCATCTACGTCAACGTGTTCCCGAACATCCTGATCAGCCCGCACCCCGACTACGTGATGGTGCACCGGCTGACGCCGCTGGCCGCGAACCGGACCAAGATCGAGTGCAGCTGGGCGTTCGCGCCCGAGGCGACGGCCAGGCCGGACTTCGACCCCAGCTACGCGGTGGACTTCTGGGACCTGACCAACCGGCAGGACTGGGCGGCCTGCGAGTCGGTGCAGCGCGGCCTGAGTTCCCCGCACGCCGTGCCCGGGCCGCTCAACCCGGCCGAGGACGCGGTCTACCAGTTCGTCACCATGATCGCCCGCGGTTACCTTGGCGAGCCGGCCTGGAACACCGGCGGCGCCACCTGGACCGCCGTCTAGCCGCCCGCCGCGTCTCCTGCCGCCCCCGGTCTGGACGTCGCGCCCGGATCGGGTACCAATGGAGGCAGGCGCCGGCCATTGTCGCGGGCCGGCCAAGGAGGTGCGGCGGTGGCGGATCACGGCAAGCGCAGCAAGGCGGTCGGGCCGCCCGCGAGCGACGGTGCCGCGCTGAACGGCAAAAATAGCCGGAACTCCCGCTCGGCGCCGATCCCGGCCGAAGCTACCGAGGCGCCGGGAGACCGGCACAGCCCGGTCCGCCGGATGGGCAAGAAGCTCTACGAGAACGAGCTGTTCCGGCTGCAGGCCGAGCTGGTCAAGCTGCAGGAATGGGTACGGGCCGAGCGGGCCAGGATCGTCATCGTCTTCGAAGGCCGGGACGCGGCCGGCAAGGGCAGCACGATCAAGCGGGTGACCCAGTACCTCAACCCCAGAACCGCGCAGATCGTAGCGCTGCCCGCGCCGACCGAGCGAGAGTCGACCGAATGGTATTTCCAGCGTTATATCCGGCACTTGCCGGCCGGCGGGCAGATCGTCCTGTTCGACCGCAGCTGGTACAACCGCGCCGGTGTCGAGCGCGTAATGGGATTCTGCTCCAAGGAGGAGTACGCCAGGTTCCTGCACCAGTGCCCGCTCTACGAGCGGATGCTGGTCGAGGACGGGATCTTGCTGCGCAAGTACTGGTTCTCGGTCAGCGACGACGAGCAGCAGCGCCGGTTCAGGTCCCGGCTGGACGACCCGATGCGGCGCTGGAAGCTGTCCACCATGGACCTGGAGTCCATCACCCGGTGGGAGGACTACTCGCGCAGCAAGGACGAGATGTTCGTGCACACCGACATCGCCGAGGCGCCCTGGTACGTCGTCGAGAGCGACGACAAGCGCAGCGCCAGGATCAACATGATCGCCCACTTCCTGTCCACGATCCCGTACCAGGATGTGCAGCCCGCCAAGCTCTCGCTGCCGCACCGGCCGGCCACCCTGGGATACATCAGGATGCCGAAGGAACTGCAGACCTTCGTTCCCGATCACGCCGCCGAGGTGATGTCCCTGGCGGGTAAGGGCAAGGCCAAGCGCAAGGGCTGACCCCGGCTCGGCCCGGACCGCCCGAGGTGACGCACTCTGCCGTCCGCTCATGCGGGCAGAGATCACATTCCCGCCGGACATCTAGCGCAATCACCGCACGAGATGAAACAGTCACGCTTACCGGTACGAGCAGACCGTTCCCGGCGAAAGCGGGGTTGCGTGGCCGACCTGATCTACCCGGAGTTCCCCCGGCGGGTGTTCCTGGCCTGCGGTGTCGTGGTGCTCGCGCTCGCCGTGGCCGCCGTCGTGATCAACCGGCACGGGCCGAGCGTGGACCGCTGCACGGCCGCCGCCCGGCGTGCCGTCGCCAGTCACGGCCAGGTCAGCCCCGGACAGCTCCGCGCCTGCGACGGCCTGAGCACCGCCCAGCTCGCGATCGCGCTGACCACCGCCTACCGGGCCGAGTACGCCCGCTACCTGCGCGGCGCCCCGATCACCGGCGACCTGCCGTCCGCCTCCTACCGCTCGGCGAGCGCCCGGGCCGCCGCGCGCAGGAGCTAGGCCGCCCGAAGTTAGGATCGGCACATGATCACCGGCGTGCACGCGATCGTGTTCTCGGCTGATGCCGCTCCGGTGCGGCAGTTCTTTTCCGACGTGCTCGGGCTGCCGGCCGTCGACGCCGGCGGCGGGTGGCCGGTCTTCGCGCTGCCGCCCGCTGAGCTGGCCGTGCATCCCGCCGACGGCGGAGGCCGTCACCAGCTGTACCTGATGTGCGACGACATCCACGCCACGCTGGCGGAGCTGGCGGCCAGGGGAGTGCAGACAACTCAGGACGTCACCGACCAGCGCTGGGGGCTGCTGTCGGCGATCCGCTT
>DASWAH010000383.1:0-14341 GCA_036391235.1 Streptosporangiaceae bacterium | reverse complement strand
GCTCGTTCGCCACGGCCGCAGTGTTCGACGTGTGTGCCCTGATCGTGGTCACGCTGGTGATCAGGCTGAGCATGCCCAGGCCAGGGGCGGTCGCCGCGGGCGACGACTCCTGAGATGATGGGCGGTCTCACCATGGGGGTGCGCTGCGTTGCATGTCGTGGGCATGGTCCTGCATCCCGCCCGGGACTCGGCCGAGGCGGTCGAGGCGATCCTGAGCTGGGCGCGGCGCAACCAGGTCCAGGTGCTCGGCGTGGCAGAGGAGATCAGCCGGCTCGACTGCGCGGCGATCGCGGTGCCGCCCGCCGAACTGGCCAGCCGCTCGGACCTGCTGGTTAGCCTGGGCGGCGACGGCACCATGCTGCGGGCCATGCGGCTGTGCGACCGGCAGCGCGCTCCCGTGCTCGGGGTCAACCTAGGCAAGCTTGGCTTCCTGGCCGAGGTCGATGTGCCGCAGCTGCCGGCCGCCCTGTCCGCGATCGACGGTCACCGCTTCACGGTGGAACCCCGGCTGGCCGTGGACGCGGTGCTCGGAGACGAGGTAGTCACGGCGTTCAACGACGTCGCGGTCGTCCGGTTTCCCGGGCAGCCGTCGGCCGTGGTGGCGGTCAGGGCGGCCGGGCACCGGTTCGTGACCTACTCGGCCGACGCCGTCGTGGTCGCGACTCCGACCGGCTCGACCGCCTACAGCTTCTCGGCCGGCGGCCCGATCGTGAGCCCGGCGGTCGAGGCGCTGCTCGTCACCCCGGCCGCGCCGCACTCGGCCTACAACCGCGGGCTGGTCGTCTCGGTTCACGACAGCCTCGTCCTCGAGGTGCTGGAACCGAGCGGCCGCCTCGCCGTCGAGGTCGACGGACGGGTAGCGGCCCACGTTCAGCCGGGCGACCGGATCGAGCTGCGGCCCCGGCCCGGGGCCGCTCACGTCGTGCGGCTCGGGCAGGCGAACTTCTACGAGCGGGCCAGGCGCAAGCTCCGCCTGACCGACTCGGCCGAGGTCTCTGGCGACAGCATCGACACATGGAGGTAACACGGTCATGACGAACGCCGCGACGGGGAATTCGGGAGCCGGGCAGGCCGGGCTGCCCGGGCTCGCCGGGCGCACGATGCTGATGTCGGGCGGCAGCCGCGGCATCGGGCTCGCGATCGCGCTCCGGGCGGCCAGGGACGGAGCGAACATCGTCCTGCTGGCCAAGACCGACACTCCCGATCCGCGCCTGCCCGGCACGATCCACACCGCGGTTCAGGAGATCGAGGCGGCCGGCGGCCAGGGTCTGGCGGTGGTCGGGGACGTGCGCAGGGATGAGGACGTCGCCTGCGCGGTGGAGCAGGCCGTCGCCCGGTTCGGCGGCATCGACATCCTGGTCAACAACGCCTCGGCGATCATGCTCGCCCCGATCGGCCAGGTGCCGCCCAAGCGCTACGACCTGATGCTGGACATCAACGCGCGCGGCACCTTCCTGATGAGCAGCGCCGCCCTGCCGCACCTGCAGGCGTCCGACAATCCGCATGTGCTGACCCTCTCCCCGCCAGTCAGCCTCGACCCCCGCTGGCTCGGGGCGCACGCGCCCTACACGGTAAGCAAGTACGCGATGACGTTGCTCACGCTCGGCCTGGCGGCTCAGGCGCACCCGCGCCCGCTCGCCGCGAACTGCCTGTGGCCCAAGACGATCATCGCCACCGCTGCCATCCAGAACCTGGTCGGCGGCGACGCCGCGATGGCCGTATCCCGCAGGCCCGAGATCATGGGAGACGCGGCGCACGCGATCCTGTGCCGCGACGCCGCCGAGGCGACCGGCCAGTGCTTCATCGACGAAGATGTGCTGCGCTCGGCCGGGGTCACCGACTTCGCCTCGTACCGATACGGCGATGCCAGCGAGGCCGACCTGCAGCTTGACCTGTTCCTGCCGGACGCCGGATGACCGGCTAGCGGCGCGTCTGAGAGCGAGCGTCCCCGGCGCCCCCGCGCTCGGGCCCGCGCTCGTGCCCGCGGCGGGCGTCACCGTCGAAGATGCCCAGGACCTCGCACGGGCCGCCCTCGGCGCCGATCGCATGCGGCAGCATCGTCGGGAATTCGGCGGCCTGGTTCACTTCCACCCGGTACCGGCGGCCGCCCAGCAGCAGGACCGCCGTGCCCGAGAGGACGACCAGCCACTCCCGGCCCGGGTGGGCCTGCAGGCCGGCCGGGCCGTCGGGCGGCGGATTGACGATGCGCTGGCGGATCACGGTGACGCCCGGCTCGGCCCTGACCGGCCAGCGCAGGTGCCCGCGCGCATGGTCGTGGACCGGGTTGGTGACGATGTCGTCCGCGGCCGATTCGACGAGCTGGTCCAGAGAGGTATCCAGGGCCCGGGCCAGGATAACGAGGTGGTCAAGCGCGAGGCGGCGGCCGCCGGTCTCGATCCGGCTGAGCGTGGACGGGCTGAGCCTGGCCCGGCCGGCCAGGTCCTCGAGCGACCAGCCGTGCGCCAGCCGCAGCGCGCGGATGCGCATGCGAACCAGGCCTTCCAAGCCGCTATCAACTTGCGTCACGTGCAACATGATATGCGTCTGACGCAAGAGGTCGGTGCGGAGCGCCCCGCGTTTCATGATCCAGTGGAGTTATTTGTCTATGCCCGTGGTTTCTCCACCTGATCATGGAAAGGCGCTAGCTGAGGATCCGCACGGTCACGGAAGCGGCGGATTCTCGGTCTCCCGTGGACCGGCCATCCGGCTTAGACTCGCTTCGAGGTGGTTCCATGGATGGCCCGGCCGACCGGTTCCTCGCGCTGATCCACGACCTCGAAGAACTCAGGGACGCTGTCCCGGCGTCTCGCGCCCATGCGGAGTTCGACGAGACGACGCTGCAGGTCTTCTGGCTGAAGTGGCCAGGGCTATCGCAGTGGGCCGGCTCACTGTGGAAGATGCTGTCCGACGAGCTGGCCGTCCCGGCCTCCCCGCACCACGACGCCGAGCTTGACGAGGTGGGCGGCAGTGGCTGACCGAACCGGCCCGCGGAGCGAACGCGGATGACCGCGATCCGGGACCTGATGTCGCGGGACGTCGTCACCGCAGCGCCGGACTGCACCGTCGCCGACGCCGCCGCGAAGATGGTGCGGGCCAGCGTCGGGTCTGTGGTCGTCCTGCAGGGGTCGTTCCTGGCCGGCATCCTGACCGAGCGGGACGTGCTGCGGGCGGCCGCGTCGGGGCAGGACCTGTCGGTGTCGCGGATCTCGGACTGGATGACGCACGATCCGCATGCGACCACCCCCGACAGCTCCGCTGAAGACGCGGCTCAGCTGATGTTCCTGAACGGGTTCCGTCACCTCCCGGTCGCGCAGGACCACCAGGTGTGCGGCGTGATCAGCCTCCGTGACCTGTTCGCGGCCAGGATCCGCCGCAAGTAAGCCCGGCGGTCGATCTGGCCATGCGAGCACGACCGCGGCCGGTGGCCCCGGCTATCCGCCTGGGTCAGTAAGCGGCCCTGATCGCTGCACGAGCTGCTGGACCAGGGTGCTCGCGAGCCACTGCTGGTACCGGCCGGGCTGCCAGTGCCGGTCGATGACCAGGAGCTGGTAGACCTCGGGGGCCATCAGCGCGTGGATCAGATCCTGCGCGCCCGCCTCGTCGAGCCCGGCGCGCAGCACTCCGCGCCCGGCCAGCGCACGGGCGATCTGACCCTGGCCCTGATCGCGCTGGCGCTGGATGTCGCCGAGCAGATCCGCGGCCGCCGGGTCGGAGGCGGCGGCGCTGACCAGGACCCGGTAGACGTCGTTGCTGCGCTGGTTGATCGTCGCGGTGATCCCGGCCATCCCGGCGAGGAGCTCGGCCGGGTCGGGCGCAGCGAACAGGGCGGCCACGTCGGGCCGTTCCCGCACTGGCACGGGCTGGTCATCGCCCCCGATCGAGGCGTCCAGCAGCGCCTTGAGGATGCCTAGCTTCGAGGCGAACAGCCGGTACACGGTCGCCTGCGGCACGTCGGACTGGCCGCTGATGGCGTCGATGGTGGTCGCGGCGTAGCCGCGCTGCAGGAAGAGCTCGCGGGCGGCGCCGACCACGGCCCGGCGGGCCAGCCGGGTGCGGGCCTGCCCGCGTCCGGCTGGCCCTGACGGGCGGCGCTTGACACTCTCGGTCATATTATTGATAGTATCACTCTCAATTCGAGAGCAACACTCTCGATCTAGCCCGAGGAGATAACCCCATGAAGACGATGACCTGCAAACAGCTCGGCGGACCGTGCGACCAGCAGTTCAGCGGCGAGTCGGCCGACGACGTGATCAAGGCGCAGGACCGGCACCTCAGGGAGCAGGTGGCGGGCGGCGACGACACGCACTCCGGCGCCCTCAAGGACATGAAGGGGCGCTGGAAGAACCCCATCGCCGGGATGAGCTGGTACAAGAACACCAAGCGCACGTTCGCCGGGCTGCCCGAGAACTGAACGCCGGCCGTGCCGGGCTCGCCGCCTACGGCGGCGAGATCCGCGGCTTGTGCCCGGCCCCGAAAGCCCAGCCCTCGATCTGGCCGGGCCGGGGGTGGTAGCTGCCAGCTCCGGTCGTGCTGTACCGCCAGCTGCCGTGATGCCTGGCGTGGTAGTACGACCAGTAGGCGGTGGCCGGCGCGCCGTTGCACGGGTTGGGCCGGTGGTTGATCGTGCAGACGAAGCCCGGGTGGCGGGCGACGAAGCTGTAGGTGAAACCGGCCTGGCGCAGCGCGGCCAGGCCGGTGTGCGGGCTGCTCGCGCAGCCGATCCAGACCCGGCCGTTGCGGAAGTGGGTGAAGTCCACCACCACGGTCACGTGGCTCGCGCCGCAGTACCTGGCGCTCACCGCGGCCGCGACCGACGGATAGGCGGACAGCTCGCCGGCGGCCCTGGCCGCCGGCGTGGCCGGGCTGGCCGTGGCCATCCCGGCGCCGCCGGCCGAGATCGCGGCCGTCGCGAGGCCGCAGGCGGCGAGCCGCCGGACTGCCCGGCCCGACCAGAACTTCCCATTCAGCGAAGACATCATGATGCGCACCTCAGAGTCGGAGTGACGCGGCTGGCGCCGCGGGCGGAGAGCTTGGCCAGGCTGATGTCGGCCAGCCCGAGGATCCCCTGGGCAGTAGCGCCGACCGCGGTGGCAGCTTGGAAGCCGTTCGTGTCGAAGGCGATCGCGCCGCGCCTGGCCGCCGGGCTGGCGCAGCCGGCCTGCAAGCCGACCAGGAACCGCCTGGCCCGGGCGGCCCGGTGGGCCCAGCGGCCGACCGCGAGCGCTTCGCCGGCCAGCCCTGTGGTGTTGGCGTTGGCGACCGCGCCGCCGGCGGCGACGAAACCGCCGTCCGGCCGCTGCACCCCGGCCAGCCACCGCAGGCCGCGCTGGGCGGCGGTGTTGTGCCCGGTCGCGATCAGTGCCTGCGCGGCCACCGCCGTCGCATCGGGATCGCTCACGCAGGTCTTCTGGCCGAAGTCGAGCGGGAACCCGCCATTCGCGCACGCGCTGCGGATCAGGAAGTTCACGGCCTTGGCCGGGGCGCCGCCGTGGCGGTGCAGTGCGATGATGGCCAGCGCCTGACTGAACGCGTTGCTGAAATCGCCGAACCTGGAATGGTCGCTGTAACGGCCGGACGGCGTGAGGAGCCTGGCCAGCCTGGCCGGCAGGTTGACGCCGCCGAACCGGGCCGGATCGAGGCCGCGTACCTCGGCGGCCAGCGCCAGCTTGGCCGTCGCACCGGCGAAGGAGCTGGTGCTGCCGTTACCGATGTAGCCGGCCAGCACGGCCGGCCGCTCCAGCCAGCTGATCGCCCGCGCCCCGTACCCGTTGGCGGTTCCGGCCGCGGCGAACGCGAGCAGTGCGTCGATGGTCCCGCCCTGGTTGGGGTAGATGCTGCCCTTGTACTTGATGACGAGGTGGCTGCCGCCGGTCAGCTGGCGGGCGAGCCAGCCGGAGGCGGCGCCCGCGCGGGTCGGTGACGGCGATGCGGCGAGTGCCTGAGCCGGGGCCAGGCTGCCGAAAATCGAGAACATAAGCAAGAACACCAGGACTGGCGTACTGCGGCGCATGGAAGGCCTTTCCGGTCCCGCATTTCCGGGGACCGGCCGCGCAGCGCTGACCAGGCTCCGGCCCGCGGACCACGACGGGTGGGGAGTGTGCAACGCGACGATCGCGGGTATCCGGGCTCGCCGCTGGCCGTCAGGCCGCGGTCTTACCGTTGCGGGTCAGCGCCGGAATCTCACCGGACTTCCCCCGCTGATGTCGCTTACTTGAGTTGTGGGAAACCACGCCGGTGGCAGTGGCGCAGGAGTCACTGTCCCGCATGACCGCCAGCGTGTCAACGACTACCCCGGCTCCGGCCCGGCGGTCAGGTAAGCTGCTGAACAGGCTAGGGGAAGCCGGTCGAATTCCGGCACTGACCCGCAACCGTAGGCCCGCCGGCGGCGGGCAAGTCGGAATACCTAGCCCCGAATATCATCCGTCCTAGCGCCGTCGTGGTCTGCGGCGCGGAACGTCAGGTGCTCTCCGGGTTGCCCGGACGGTCTGGGGTTTCGCGTTCGGCTGGCCCCAGGAGAGTCGAATGCCGTCACCGATGCCGACCCGGCTGGCTCGTCGCGGTGGCGTCGCGCTTCTGGCCGCGGTCGCGGCCGTCGTCGTCGTCTTCTCGTCCGGACCCGGCGCTCTGGCCGGCTCGCCGCCGCGCCCCGACCAGGCCGCAGGGAGCGCCTACCTGACCGGGCCGGCCAGGCTGATCGACGGGCATTACTACCGGACGTTCTCCCGGGCGGCCGACTTCGGACTCACCCTCGACGGCGCGCTCGCGCTCGCCGCGACCGGCGACCAGGACCGGGCGCTGCGGAAGATCGTCGCCTTCCTGGCCCGCGATGGCCGGGACGCCACCGGCAAGACCGTCAGCGACTGGACCGGAATCGGCACCCGTTACGCCAGTGGCGGCGCGATCGGCAAGGAAGCCCTGCTGGCCGAGGTGGTCGGGGCTAGCCCGCGTGACTTCGGCGGGCGCAACCTGCTGGCCGCGCTGGCGGCCTCGGTCTGCCCGCGGGCCGGAGCCGGCGGCATGGCCCGGTGCCCGGCGGCCGGCAGCTACGCCTACGCGAGCTCGGTGTTCGACCAGGCCCTCGGCGTGCTGGCCCAGTTGCGGGCCGGGCCGGATCGCCAGGCCGCGGCGCCGGTCAGGTACCTGGAAAGCCTGCGGCACTCGGACGGGTCCTTTCCCAGCCTGATCCCCGGCACCGACGGCGACGTCGACAGCACCGCGATCGCCGTGATGGCGCTCGCCCTGGCCCCCGGGGCCGCGGCCGCGGCCGACGTGGGCTCGGG
Organism: Streptosporangiaceae bacterium; assembly: GCA_036391235.1. GTDB lineage: Bacteria > Actinomycetota > Actinomycetes > Streptosporangiales > Streptosporangiaceae > Chersky-822. Next base: position 7,061 of record DASWAH010000383.1, on the reverse strand, counting down.
CCTGGCCTGGATCGCCAGCCGGCAACGGCCGGACGGCGGTTTCCCCGGCGTCGGCGGCGAGTCGGTGAACTCGACCGGGCTGGCCATCCAGGCGCTGGCGCTGCGGCGCCTGGCCTACCGCGCCCGGATCGCGGCAGCCGAGAAGTTTCTGGCCCGCGAGCAGAACGCGGACGGCGGCTTCCGTCTCGCGGCCGGCCGAGGGCCGGCCTCGGACCTCCGCGCTTCGGCCCAGGCGGTCAGCGGCGCGGCCGCCATCCCGTTCGGCTCGCTGCGACGGCCGCTGGACCGCCGGGCGGCCGGCCAGACCGCGGCCGCCGGCCACCCGGCCCGTGGCTCCGGCGGCTGGATCGTCTACCTGATCGTGATCGCGGTGGTGGCGATGGCCGCGGCCGTCGTGACCGTGATGCTGCGCAGGCGACGCCGCCGCAAGCCAGTGGCGGCGCCGGTCAGCCGGGCCGACCCGGTCGGCCGGCCTCACCGGTGACGGCGTCACCTGGCCGCGGCTCGGCCGGCCGTACGGTTCTCGGTGCCGCTGCCGTCGCCGCGGTCGTGGCCGCCGCCCTGACCGGTGCCGGGCCGGCCTCGGCTCGGGCCAGGCCAGCCGTGCGGTGCACCGCGACTTCCGGCGTCATCGTCGCGGTCGACTTCGGACACTGGGGCGGGCCGCTGCTGCGGTACTGCGGGTCTACCTCGGGGACCGCGTATGCCCTGGTCAATCAGGGCGGGTGGCAGACCGGCGGTACCGAGCACGACGGGCCGGGATTCGTCTGCCGGATCGGCTACGCCGGCTTCCGGCACGGCACCGAGTACCCGACACCGGCCCAGCAACCGTGCGTGCTGACCCCGCCGGTCAACGCCTACTGGGCGTTTTTCCTGGCCGGCCCCGGCCAGAACACCTGGCGGTACAGCCAGGCCGGAGCGACCAGCGTGCATCCCCAGCCGGGCAGCGTCGAGCTGTGGTCCTTCGGCGCGACCAATCTCGGCGGAACCGCCGGATCGGCCGTCCCGGCGGTCAGTCCGGCCCGGCTCCGCGCACGGTCGGCGGATCTGATCACGAACGGCCCGGGTCCGCGGATCGTCAATGCGCCAGCCAGGCCGGGAGCCGGCCGGTCCGGCGCTGGTGGTCAGGGCGGCACGGTCAGGGCGGTCGGCCAGGCTAGCGCCGGCAGCTCGCCCTATCCGACCGCGATCGCGGTCGGGATCGCGATCCTGCTCGCCGGGGCCGCGATCGTGGCGGGCCGCCGCCGGGCCAGAGCGCGCCGATGAACGCGACCAGCATCCGCCGGCGGCCGGGCGAGCCGCCGGAGCCGGTGCGGGCCGGCCTCGCGGCGGGCCTGCCCGGCCGCGTGGCTGCGCGCGTGACGGCGGGGCGTCTGCCGCGCGGGCTGCACCCGGTCGCGTGGTGGATCTGGGCGATCGCGCTGGCCGTCGCGGCCAGCCGGACCAGCAACGCACTATTGCTGCTGCTGATCTTCGGCGTCCTCGCGCTCACCGTCGCGCTCCGCCGGACCGACGCCCCGTGGGCCAGGGGATACCGCTTCTACCTGGTCATGGCCCTGTCGGTGATCGTCATCCGGGTCGTCTTCCGCATCATCTTCGACAGCGGCGCGAGCCAGGGTTCGCTTATCTTGTTCCGGCTGCCGCAGCTTCCCGTCCCTTCCTGGTACTCCGGCATCCAGATCGGGGGACCGGTCTCGGCCCAGGCGGTGGCCGCGGCCGCGCTCGACGGGGCCAGGCTGGCCTGCCTGCTGTGCTGCCTGGGCGCGGCCAACACACTGGCCAACCCCAAGCGCGCGCTGCAGGTGCTGCCGGGCGCGCTGTACGAGCTCGGGGTGGCGGTGACGGTCGCGCTGTCGGTCGCGCCGCAGCTCGTCGAGAGCGTACAGCGGGTCCGCCGGGCCAGGCGGCTGCGCGGCGCGACCGAACATGGCCTGCGGGCACTGCGGGCCGTCGCCGTCCCCGTGCTGCACGACGCCCTGGACCGGTCGCTGCTGCTGGCCGCGAGCATGGACGCGCGCGGTTACGGCCGCACCGGCCGGGCCAGCCGGGCCAGCCGGCGAATCACCGGGACGATGATGCTGGCCGGGATGGCGGGCCTGTGCATCGGGGCCTACGGATTGCTGGACGCGACGCTGCCGGGCGCGTTCGCCGACGCCGGCTTCGCCGCCGGTACGGCGCTGTGCGTCGCCGGGCTGGCCCTGGGCGGCCGGCGAGTCGCCCGCAGCCGGTACCGGCCCGACCCCTGGCGCTGGCCGGAATGGGTCGTCTGCGCCTGCGGACTGGCCTGCGCGGCCGGGCTGTGGCTGAACCTGGCGCATGACCAGGCCGCGCTCAACCCGGCCGGGCTGGGCTGGCCGCCGCTGCCGCCGCTACCGGCCGCGCTGATCCTGCTGGCCGCGGTGGCCGGCGTAGCCGCCCCGCCGCCCGCCGGGTCGGGAGCGAGTGACCGGTGATCGAGTTCGATGCAGTGAGCGCCCGCTACGACGGCGCCGCCGACCCGGTGCTAAGCGGCGTGCGGCTCGGTGTGGACGAGGGAGAGCTCTGCCTGGTGGTCGGGCACACCGGCAGCGGCAAGTCCACCCTGCTGGCCGCCATCAACGGCCTGTTCCCCTACTTCACCGGCGGTACCTTGTCCGGCCGGGTCCTCGTCGGCGGCCGCGACACCGCGCGGTACCGCCCGCGCGAGCTCGCCGACGTCGTCGGAATGGTCGGCCAGGACCCGGTCGCGGGATTCGTGACCGATACGGTTGAGGAAGAGCTGGCCTACACCATGGAGCAGCTGGCGGTCGAGCCGGCGGCCATGCGGGCCCGGCTGGAGGAGACTCTCGACCTGCTCGGCCTGGCCGACCTGCGGCGGCGGGCGCTCGCCACGCTGTCCGGTGGCCAGCAGCAGCGAGTCGCGATCGGGGCGGCGCTGACCGCCCACCCGCGCGTGCTGGTGCTCGACGAGCCGACGTCGGCGCTGGACCCGGCCAGTGCCGAGGACGTGCTCGCGGCCATCACCCGCCTGGTACACGACCTCGGCATCACGGTGGTGCTGGCCGAGCACCGGCTGGAGCGGGTGCTGCCGTACGCCGACCGCGTCTGGTACCTGGCCGGCGACGGATCGGTGACCGCCGGCGACCCGGCCGGGATCATGCGGACGGCGCAGGTCGCGCCGCCGGTCATCGAACTTGGCCGGCTAGCCGGCTGGGACCCGCTGCCACTGTCGGTGCGCGACGCCCGGCGCCAGGCCCCTCAGCTGCGGGCCCGGCTGCCAGAATCGCCGGGACCGGCCCGGCCGTATCCCGGTCCGGCTGGCACCGTGCCCGCGCTGGCCGCCCGCGACGTGGTGGTCAGGTACGGGCCGGTCGTGGCCGTCCGTGCGGTCAGCCTGAGCCTGCGGCCCGGTGTGGTGACGGCCCTGATGGGCCGCAATGGCTCAGGCAAGTCGTCCCTGCTCTGGGCGCTGCAAGGGGCGGAGCGCCGGGCCGGCGGTACCGTCAGCGTCGGCCCGGCCGGTACCGACCCGGCCGGGCTGCCCGCGGCCGAGGCCCGGCGGCAGGTCGGCCTGGTCCCGCAGGCGGCCGCCGACTTGCTGTATCTGGACACGGTCGGGGCCGAGCTCGAGCAAGCCGACCGGGATGCGGGGGCCGAGAAGGCGGCCAGGGCGATTCTCGACCAGATCGCGCCCGGGGTGCTGGACGACGCGCATCCGCGGGACCTGTCAGCGGGCCAGCAACTCGCGCTCGTGCTGGCCATCCAGCTGACCGCGGCGCCCGGCGTCCTGCTGCTCGACGAACCCACCCGCGGCCTGGATTACCAGGCCAAGACCAGCCTGATCGGGGTGCTCGACGAGCTGGCCGCGGCCGGCCACGCGATCGTGGTGGCGACCCACGACGTGGAGTTCGCCAGCCGCGCCTGCGACCGGGTCGTGGTGCTGGCCGAGGGCGAGATCGTGGCCGACGGCGAGGCGGTCAGCGTGCTGACCGCCTCGCCCACGTTCGCCCCCCAGGTCGCCAAGGTCCTGGCCCCGCTGCCGTACCTGACGGTTCCGCAGGTCGCGGCCGGCCTCGACGCCGGCCTGGTGAACGGGTGACCGTCCGGCCGCGCGCGATCAGAATCGGCCGCAGGTCGGCCGTGACGATCGCGATGGCGTCGTTCCTCGGCCTGATCGCCTGCGTGTGGCCGTTCGTGGTGCCGCCGGGGACGTTCGCGTCGACCGAGACCCCGCCGCTGATGTTCGGCGCGCTGCTCGTGCTGGTGGTCGCGGTCGTGTTCGCCGGCATCGCCGACGGCGGCCTGGACGCCAAGGCCCTGGCCGCGCTCGGCGTGCTCGGCGCGATCAATGCCGCGCTGCGGCCGCTGGGGGCCGGCACGGCCGGTATCGAGACCGTGTTCTTCCTGCTCGTCCTGGGCGGGCGGGTGTACGGGGCCGGATTCGGCTTCGCGCTCGGCTGTACCTCGCTGTTCGCGTCGGCCCTGCTGACCGGCGGGGTCGGCCCGTGGCTGCCGTACCAGATGTTCGGCTCGGCCTGGGTCGGCATGTTCGCCGGGCTGCTGCCGCCGGCCAGGGGCAGGGCCGAGATCGCGATGCTGGCCGGGTACGGCGCGCTGGCGGCGTACCTGTACGGGTTCTTGCTGAACCTGTCCTTCTGGCCGTTCTCGCTGGACCCCGGCAGCTCGATCGCCTACCGGCCCGGGCTAGCGCTGGCGGCCCAGCTGCACCGTTACCTGCTGTTCGACGCCAGCACGTCGCTGGGCTGGGATACCGGCCGGGCCGTGACCAACGTCATCGCGATCGTCGTGGCCGGCCCGGCGGTGCTGGCCGTGCTGCGCCGGGCGGCCAGGCGCGCGAACTTCGAGCCCGCGGTCGCCTTCGAGCCGGTTTCGCCGGCCAGCGGCGGGCCGGCCCGGCAGTAGCCCGGAGGTACGGTCGGGAGAGCGGTGTCCGCGTAAGGATCTGGAGCCCCCGATGACCAAGACCGTGCCCGGCGACCGCGGGCTGCGCTCGCGAGCCGCGGCCGTGCCGTCCGAGCTGCGCAGAGCCCGCGCGGCCACCGGCGTGGTGTTCGCGGTGCACGGCGCGGTGGTGGGCTCGTTCGCGGCCCGGATCCCGTGGGTGGCCCAGCATGTCGGCGTCGGGGTCGGCGGACTGGGAGTCGCGCTGCTCATGCCTGGGGTCGGCGCGCTGTCGGCGATGCCGCTGTCCGGGCGTCTCATCCACCGGCACGACCTGCGGTCCCTGGTCCGGGTCCTGGTCGGGCTGTTCGCTGCCGCTCTGATGCTGCCGGTGCTGCCGACGTCGCTCGCGATGCTGTGCGTGGCCATGGTCGGCTACGGCGCGGCCGCCGGGGTGGCCGATGTCGCCATGAACGCGCACGCCGTAGAGGTCGAGCGCCGGTACGGCCGGTCGGTGATGTCGGGCATGCACGGATGCTGGAGCGCCGGGGCGCTGGCCGGGTCGTCGGCCGGGGCGCTGGCCGTCCGGCTGACCCCGGACGCGCAGATCCAGTTCCTGGTGACCGCGATCGTGCTGATCGCGGTCACGCTCGTGGCCAGCACCTGGCTGCTGCCGCAGCGGCCGGAGCCCGAGCTCGACGCACCGCCGGCGTTTGCCCTGCCGTCGCGGGCGGTGCTGCTGATCGGCCTGGTCGGGCTGTGCGCCGTGTTTGCTGAGGGAGCCGGGATGGACTGGTCGGCGGTGTACGTGCGGACCGTCCTCGGGCACCCGGCCAGCACCGCCGCGCTGACCGTGGCCACGTTCTCGGTCAGCATGGCGGTGGCCAGGTTCGCCGGCGATCAGGTTGTCCGCCGGATCGGCCCCGCCGCCACGGTCAGGGTCGCGGGCCTGTGCGCGACCGCCGGCGCGCTCGCGGTCGTGCTGAGCCGCAACCTCGCGGTCGTGTTCGGCGGGTTCGCGCTGATCGGCATCGGCATCGCGGTGGTGGTCCCGCTGGTCTTCGCCGCGGCCGGGCGGATCGGCTCGCATCCGGGCCGCAGCATCGCCGGCGTCGCCGGCATCGCGTACGGCAGCGGCCTGGTCGCCCCCGGCGTGATCGGCGGCATCGCCCGGCTCTCCTCGCTGACCATGTCGTTTATCGTCGTGGTCGTGCTCACCGCGGCCATGGCGGCCGGCGCCGGCGTGCTCCGCCCCAGCCGGCCAAGCCCTGGCCCGCAGGACTAGCCGGTCGCGCCAATGCAGCGGAATCTGTCTCACGCGTAGGGGTCAGGGACCTCCGGAATCATGGCGGCGACATCCTGAACCGTGTTGCCGGGGGAAACGGTAACAGTAACCCGCGATGGGATCCGGTGGCCGAGACGCCTGCGCCGCCGCGCCACCTGCGGGGTGTCCTGGACACGAGCACGGTTATTTTGCTCTGGAGAATCACCGACCCGCCTCGCTACCAGCCGAACCGTTGATCACCGCGGTGACGCTGGCCGAGCTGACAGTTGGTTCGCTCGTCGCGGCGACCGACGTGGAGCGGGCCGCGCGTCAAGCCCACGTTCAGTGTCCGGGGCTAGTTCGAAGATCGCTTCAAGCTTGCACTCAGAAATCCAGTCCAAGGTCGGTACCCGCGGGCTGGTGACTGGTCGACGACGACCGCGACCACCTGGCCTGGCAGCGGACTATCCGCACGCTCCCGTTCCCGGCCTTAGGAGTCTTGCATGTTCGGCGTCTACCTGCGACGCGAGCTGAGGCGGCGGTCCCGTCAGGCGACCATCATCGCGCTCGGCCTCGCGCTTGGCATCGGCCTCGTGATCACCGTTACCGCCCTGTCCGGCGGCGTGAAGCGCGCTCAGGGCGAGGTCCTGCACTCGCTGTACGGGGTGGGCACGGAGATCACGGTGACCAAGTCGCCCAGCTTCGGCAGCGGCGGACCCGGCTCGTTCCGGTTCAACCAGGGCAACGGGTCGGCCAAGGCCGGCACCAAGGTCTCGGTCGACAACCTGTCCAGCAGCGGTCTCGGCACCATCCCGGCCAGCGAGGTCAGCAAGGTGGCCGGCCTGAAGGATGTCGCCGCGGCGGCCGGCGGCCTGACGCTCAGCGACACCAAGCTGACCTTCACGGTGCCGAGCAA
>DASWAH010000382.1:0-12771 GCA_036391235.1 Streptosporangiaceae bacterium | reverse complement strand
TGCTGGCCGAGGGCCAGCGGCACGGCGGGATCGCCCAGGGCGTGGCCCAGGCCCTGCTCGAGGAGATGGTCTACGACGCCGACGGCAACCCGGTGACCGGGACGCTGGTCGACTACGCGATCATCACAGCGGCCGAGCTGCCCAGCTTCGAGCTGCTGGCCAGCGAGACGCCGGCGACGATCAACCCGCTCGGCGCCAAGGGCATCGGCGAGGCCGGGACCATCGGGGCCACCCCGGCGACCCAGAACTCGGTCATCGACGCGGTCAGCCATCTCGGCGTCCGTCATATCGACATGCCGCTGACCCCGGCCAGGGTCTGGGCGGCGATCAGCATGGCCGGGTCGGCCGGCCACCCAGGGTCAGCCAGCAACGCAGGGGAGAGCCAGTGAAGGTCACGGTGACGGTAAACGGCGGCGAAGTCGCCGCCGAGGTGGCGGACCGGACGCTGCTGGTGCACTTCCTGCGCGACGTGGCCGGGCTGACCGCCACGAACGTGGGCTGCGACACCAGTTCCTGCGGTGCCTGCACGGTGCTGCTGGACGGCCGGTCGGTGAAGTCCTGCACGGTCCTGGCAGCGCAGGCCGACGGCCGGTCGGTGACCACCGCCGAGGGCCTGGCCAGCAACGGCGAGCTGCATCCGGTGCAGCGCGCGTTCCAGGCCGAGCACGGCCTGCAGTGCGGATTCTGCACGCCGGGGATGGTGATGGCCAGCGTGTCGCTGCTGGCCGAGAACCTCGATCCCACCGAGGACGAGGTGCGCACCGCGCTGGAAGGCAATCTGTGCCGGTGCACCGGTTACCACAACATCGTCAGGGCGGTCCTGGCCGCGGCCAGCGAGAGGCGGAGCAGTTGATCCCGGCACCCTTCACCTACCAGCGCGCCTCGTCGGTCGCGCAGGCCCTGGACCTGGCCGCCGCGGGCGGCGAGGACGCCAAGTTCCTGGCTGGCGGCCACTCGCTGATGCCGCTGATGAAACTGCGCCTGGCTGTGCCGGAGACGCTGATCGACATCGGCCGGATCGGCGAGCTCAGCTACGTCCGCGAGGAAGACGGCCACTTCGCGATCGGGGCGCTGACCACGCACAGCGACGTCGCCGCCTCGCCCGTGCTTGCCACCGGGCTGCCGCTGCTCGCGCACGCGGCGAGCCAGATCGGCGACCCTCAGGTCCGGCACTGCGGCACGATCGGCGGTTCGATCGCGCACGCCGACCCGGCCGCCGACCTGCCGGCCGTGCTGCTGGCGCTGGACGCGACCGTCGTCGCCCAGGGCCCGTCGGGTCGCCGCGAGATCCCGGCCGCGGGTTTCTTCACCGGGCTGTTCGAGACCGTGCTGGAGCCGGCCGAGCTGCTGACCGAGATCCGGATCCCGCGCCCGGCCGCGGCCGGCTGGTCGTTCCAGAAGTTCACCAAGCGCGGCATCGACTGGGCCATCGTCGGCGTGGCCGTGCAGGGCGGCAACGTCGCCCTGGTGAACATGGGCGGGACGCCACTCCGGGCGTCCGGGGTCGAGGCGGACCTGGCGGCCGGCGCTTCGCCGGCGCTGGCGGCGGCCAGGGCGGCGGAGGGGACGAGCCCGTCCGACGACCTCAACGGCCCCCGGGCCTACCGCGAGCACCTGGCCAGGGTGCTGACCGGCCGGGCCCTGGCCGAGGCGGCGGCCCGCTCCTAGACAGCGAGCGGCCCCGGGCCTGCGCCCGGGGCCGTCGCGCTGGACAGGGTCAGTGCCTGACCCAGATTCCGAGATTGGCACCGTTATTCCACACGGTCGGCGCGTTCACCTGCACCTTGCCTGAGGACGTGCCGTTGGCCGTCTCGGTGACCTGGCTCGAGGAGTTCAGCGTCACGTGCGTGCCGTTGTACTGCGTCACCTTCGTCCCGGTGAGCAGCGCAAACCGGAAGTCGCTGGCCGGAGGCACGAACGCGCTGCCCGGCGTGCCCGCCGGGAAGCTGGCGAACTCCGCGCCGACCCGGGCCGAGCCGAACAGCGCGCCCTGGTCGGAGAACCGGCCGGCGAATGTGCTGCCCGTCGTGTTGTCGGTGGCGTTGTAGTACAGGAAACCGTTACCGGTGTTGTAATACGCCGACAGCGTGACGCTGTCCCCGGCCTGCATCGCCGGCGAGTTGGCGTTCGTGTAGAAGATGCAGCCGCCCGATGTGCAGCTGCCCGGCTGCAGGTCGACGGCGGCGGCATTCCACGGGCTGCCAGGCACCGAGCTGATGCCGAGGACGAAGATGTCATCGGCCGAGCGCAGCTGCACGCTCAGCCCTCCCCCCGAACTGTAGGGGATGGTGCTGGACTTCGGCAGCGTGAAGGTGGTCTCCACGTAGCGGTAGTGGATTCCCGCCGAGCCGATCGCGGCGCCCGCCTGCTCGGCGCTGTAGATGACCGGGCGGCTCGACGGAGCCGCGAGGGCGGGACCGGCCGCTGCCCCCACACCCGTCATGGCGGCTACGGCCGCCAGGAACCCGATGCCTAGCTTTCGCATGGCTAACCTCTTCCTTGAGATCGTTCGGTGGCGAGCCCGAACCGGAACTCATCGGGAAGCGGTCATGGAATCTGGCCGTTTGACGCTGGGGTGCTCCCAGCCAGGCACGCTTCCTGCCCACGATGCTCCGCCCGTCCGGCGGGGCGCAAGGGCCGCAGGGCCGTAAATACGGTGACCTTGGGCGCGCACTCCTCGCATAAGCAGGAACACCTCGCATCCGGTCATGCGCTCCTGAATCGCTCATCAGTGTCCGCGGCCCGGCGTAGGCTCCGGTGCAGCCGCAGACGCGCGTGACGTTATGGGGGAACTGGTGAACGAGGTACGGGATGGGGCGGCTGATCCGGCCGGCGGCGGGCTCGGGCTTGTGGTCGGGACCGTTCCCGCGACGCCGCTGCAGTTCTCGGTCGGGCTCGCGCCCGGCCAGTACGCCCAGCTCGACGATGTCGTCGTGACCTCGCGTCCGCTGCCTGGCCAGGGCGACATCCAGATCGCCGGCGTGGTGACGAACGTCGAGGCCGTGCACGAGGGAGCGAGGTTCGCCTCCGACGTGTTCCTGATCGCCGGGGGAGCGCTGCCCGCCGAGGTCTGCGAGGTCGCCGAGGTGACCGTGACCCGGGTGGAGCCGGAACTGTACGTGCCGCCGCTGCCCGGCGCCACGGTCCGCCGAGCGGCCGGGCGGCAGCGGGACTCGGCGCTGTACTTCGACGAGATGGGCGACTCGAGGGTGCCGGCCGGGTACGGCCGGGACGGTGAGCCCGTGTACCTGAATTTCGAGTTCCTCGACGGCACACGCGGCGCGCACGTGTCGATCTCGGGCGTCTCCGGCATCGCCACCAAGACCTCGTTTGCCATGTTCTTGCTGCACTCGATCGCCAACTGCGGCGTGCTGGCCGATCAGGCCCACAACACCAAGGTCCTGGTGTTCAGCGTCAAGGGCGAGGACCTGCTGTTTCTCGACTACGCCAACAGCAAGCTGACGCCGGTCCAGCGCGGCCGGTACGCCGGCCTCGGCTTGCCGGCCACCCCGTTCGGCAACGTCAGGGTGTTCGCCCCGCCGCGCAAGAACGACGCCTCGGGCACGCCGGACGTGCACGCCAGGGACCGGGCCGTCAGCCCGTTCTACTGGACGCTCGCGGAGTTCTGCGAGCAAGAGCTGCTGCCGTTCGCGTTCGCCGACGCCGAGGACGAGCGGGCCCAGTACACGATGCTGATCGGCCAGGTCGCGGCCAGGCTGCGGCGCGACGCCGTGGCCGTGGGCACGGACGGCGCGATCCAGGTGCAGGGCACCGACCGGACCGGCATCGTGCGTACCTTCGCCGGCCTGGTCGACTTGCTCGAGGCCGAGCTGGGGGACGAGGCGACCCGCGGGTCCTGGGTGTCCGGGGCGACCGTCACCGGCAGCGTGAACGCGCTGCTGCGCCGTCTCAGATCGGCGGTGCCGCCGCTCAGTGTCATCATCCGCGGTGATCTCGCGCACCGCGGTGAGCGGTCGATCAGCACCTCGCGGGCCCAGGTCACGGTGGTGGACCTGCACAACCTGCCCGACCGGGCCCAGCGGTTCGTGGTCGGGGTGACGCTGCGGGCCGAGTTCGCGCGCAAGGAACGCCAGGGCACGGCCAGGCCGCTGATGTTCGTGATGCTGGACGAGCTGAACAAGTACGCGCCGCGAGACGGGGACAGCCCGATCAAGCAGATCCTGCTCGACCTGGCCGAGCGCGGCCGGTCCCTGGGCGTGATCCTGATCGGCGCCCAGCAGACGGCCAGCGAGGTAGAACGCCGGATCCTGGCCAACTGCGCGATCAGGGTGGCCGGGCGCCTGGACGCGGCCGAGGCACTGCGGCCCGAGTACGGCTACCTGCCGCCGGCCCAGCGCCAGCGGGCCACGCTGGCCAAGCCGGGCACGATGTTCATCGCCCAGCCGGACATCCCGGTGCCGCTGGCCGTCGACTTCCCGTTCCCGGCCTGGGCGACCAGGCCAAGCGAGAAGGGCGACTGGGCCGGGCACGACAGCGGCCCGGCCCGGCCGTCCGACCCGTTCGCCGCGATCCCCGGCGCCGACGACGACATCCCCCCGTTCTAGGGGCAGGACTGCCCGCACCGGAGAGCTGCACACACCGGAGAGCTGAATGAGGATCCTGCACACCAGCGACTGGCATGTCGGAAAGGTGCTCAAGGGCCGCGACCGCCACGACGAGCACGTCGCTGTGCTGGCCAGCATCGTTCGCGCGGCCCGCGATCAGGACGCCGACCTGGTGCTGGTGGCCGGTGACCTGTTCGAGACGGCCGCGCCCACGGCGAAGTCGCAGGGCCTGGTCATGCGCACGCTGCTGGCGCTGCGCGAGGACCGCCGCCAGGTGGTCGTGATCGCCGGCAATCACGACAACCAGGCGCTGGTCCACTCGGTCTACCGGCCGGTACTGGGCGAACTCGGGGTACACGTGCTCGGCACCCCGGTCCGGCCGGACGCCGGCGGCACGCTCACGCTGCGCACCAGGGGAGGCGAGCCGGCCAGGGTGGCGGCGCTGCCGTTCCTGTCCCACCGGTACGCGGTCCGCGCGGCCGAGATCATGTTCCACGAGTTCGCTGAGCACGCGCTCGACTACGCCCAGCGGGTCGGTCAGATCATCGGCCTGCTCACCGCGGACTTCAGGCCGGACGCGGTGAACCTGGTCACCGCGCATGCCACCTTGCTCGGCGGCCGGTCGGGCGGCGGCGAGCGGGAGGTGCAGACCAGCCTGGACTACGAGCTGCCGGCCCGCATCTTCCCGGCCTCGGCGCACTACGTCGCGCTCGGTCACCTGCACCGCCAGCAGGAGATCGCCGGGCCGTGCCCGATCTTCTACTCGGGATCCCCGCTGGCGGTCGACTTCGGCGAGGAGGCGAACGACCCCGCCGCGCTGATCGTGACGGCCGAGCCCGGTATCCGGGCCGATGCCCAGCCGATCCCGATCTCCGGCGGCCGCCGGCTCAGGACCCTGCGCGGGACGCTGGACGAGGTGATGGCGGCCGGGGAAGACGCCGGCGACGCCTACCTGCGGGTCGTGCTGGCCGAGCCGGCCAGGGCCGGGCTCGGCGATCAGGTGCGGGAGAAACTGCCCGGCACGCTCGAAGTGCAGCTCGACGACGCGCACCGGCCGCGGCCGGGCAGCCGGGCCAGGCCGAGCCGGGCCGGCCGCAGCCCGGCCGAGCTGTTCGCCGGCTACCTGGCCGAGCAGAACGTGGCTGACCCGCGGGTCAGCGCGATGTTCGCCGAGCTGCTCGACGAGGTGACCGGGGCATGAGGCCGCTGCGCCTGTACCTGGACGGGTTCGGGTCCTATCGAGAGCCCGCCGAGGCCGATTTCACCGGCGTCGATTTCTTCGCCCTGGTCGGGCCGACCGGCTCCGGCAAGAGCACGGTCATCGACGGCCTGTGCTTCGCGCTCTATGGCACGGTCCCGCGCTGGGGCAAGGAGAACATGATCAGCCAGGCGCTGGCCCCGGCCGCGAACGCCTGCCGGGTCGCCCTGGTCTTCGAGGCGGCCGGCCGCCGGTACGCCGCGGTGCGGGCCCTGACCAGGGACAAGCGGGGCGTGCACACCAAGGAGGCGCGGCTTGAGCTGCTCGATCCTGACGTACCCGCCGGCGCTCCGCTGGCCGACCTGCTCGCGGCCAGCACCGAGGCCCTGGCCGAAGGACCCGACCAGGTCAAGGCCCGGGTGCAGGACATCCTCGGGCTGACCTACGAGCACTTCACCCAGTCGGTGCTGCTGCCGCAGGGCCGGTTCTCCGAGTTCCTGCACGCCAAGCCGGCCGAGCGGCAGGACCTGCTAGTCGAACTGCTCGCGTTCGGCGTCTACGCACAGGTCGGCGAGGCGGCCAGGCGCCGGGCCGAGCTGGCCGCTGACCGGCTCGCGACCGCCGAGGCGGCCAGGGCGGCGCTGGCCGACGCCAGCCCGGAGGCGCTGGCCAGCGCGCAGGCCAGGGTGGCCGAGCTGGAGACGCTCGCCGTCGCGGCGCGGGCCGAGCTGGCGGCCCTGGCCGAGCTCACCGGGGAGGCGGAAGAGGCGGCCGCCCGAGCGGCCTCGGTTCATGCCGAAACCAGGCTGCTGGCCGGCGTGCGGACGCCGGCCGACGTGGCCGGCCTGGCCAGCCGGATCAGGGCGGCCGACGAACTGCTGGCCCGGCGGACCGAGGAGCGGGACGCAGCCGAGGCGGCCGAGGCCGACGCGGCGGCGGCGAGCGAGCGGCTGCCCTCGGCCGCCGAGACGGAACGGATCAGCCAGGCCTACGCCGAGCGCCGGGACCTGGACAGCCGCCTCGCTGCCGTGGAAGCCGTGCGCGGCGCGGCCCAGGCCGAGCTGGCCAGGCGGACAGAGGAGGCGGCCAGCACCCAGGCGGGCGCCGACCAGGCGGCACAGGCCCTGGCCGCGGCGGAGCGCGAGCACGCCGCCGCCGCCCTGGCTGGCCAGCTGACTGTCGGCTCCGACTGCCCGGTCTGCCTGCGCCGGGTAACGTCATTGCCCAGGCACCCCGAGCCAGCCGACCTCACTACCGCACGCTCGGGCGTCCGGACAGCGCAGGCGGCGGCGAGCGCCGCCCGCACGGCGCAGGCTGAGGCGAGCAAGGCAGCCGCGGTCGCCGACCGCGATGTCGGGGATCTAACGGCGCGCGTCGCCGCGGTCGCGGCCATCCTGGCCGGAGCGCCGCCAGAGCCGGAGGCCGAGGCGACCCTGACCGCGATCGCTGCGGCCAGCCAGGCCCTGGGCCAGGCGCAGCGCGCGGTCAGGTCGGCCCGCCAGGCACTGGCGGCGGCGCAGAAAGAGCGCGACGGCCTGGCGGCTGGCGAGCGGCGGGCCAGGGCTGCGCTGGCCGCGGCCCGCGATTCGGTTGTCCCGCTCGGCGCGCCCGCGATCGCGGACGCTGACCTGGCTGCGGCCTGGGCCGCGCTGACCGGCTGGGCTACCGCCGAGCTGGCCGAGCGCGGCGCGGCCAGGGCCACGCTGGACGCAACCGCGGCCGGCCTGCGCGCGCAGTTGACCGAGGCGGCGGCCGGGCTCGGGCGGCTGCTGGCCGGGGCCGGCGTCACCGGGGTCACCGAGCCCGCGCAGTGCGAGGCCGCGATCGCCACCCATGCCGAACGGGCGGCCGGCCGGCTCGCCGCCGTCAGGGCGGCCCTGGCCAGGGCGGCCGAGCTGGACCGGCAGGTCGCCGGGTACACCGAGGACGGGCAGGTCGCGGCAATGCTGCGGCGGCTGCTGCGGGCCAACAACTTCGAGCGCTGGCTGTGCGGCGAAGCCCTGGACTCGCTGATGGCCGAGGCGTCCCAGACGCTGCTCGAGTTGTCCGGCGGCCAGTACCAGCTCGACCGGGACGAGCGCAACGAACTCGTGGTGATCGACTACGCCGACGCCGGGGTCACCAGGCCGGTGCACACGCTGTCGGGCGGCGAGACGTTCCAGGCCTCACTCGCGCTCGCGCTCGCACTGTCCCGCCAGGTCATCGGACTGTCCGCGGGCATGCGCGACCTGAACTCGATGTTCCTCGACGAGGGGTTCGGCACCCTGGACGAGGACACGCTGGAAACCGTCGGCAGCACGCTGGAACGGCTGTCGGCCGACTCGGACCGGATGATCGGCATCATCACGCACGTCCCGGCGCTGGCCGACCGTGCTCCCGTGCGGTTCGTGGTCGGCCGCACCGGCACCTCCTCCACGCTGCGGCGGGAAGCGGTGTCATGACTACGGCCCGCGAGGCAGCGAGTGCCGCCCGGGCGGTGTCGTTCAGCGTCGATCCCTGGGACCCGTCCTACGGCCAGGCCGTCGAGGACGGCGCGGCCATGACCGAGTCCACCGCCGAGCTGAACCTCGACCTGGAGCGGCCGTCGGCCAGCTGGGCTCCCGTCGATCCGGATCTGACCGCGCCGCTGCCCGGCACGGTGCTGATCCTGGACGGTGTCCGGCGCATCGATGCGCGGGTGTGGGTGCATGGCGGCGGCCCGCAGCCCGCGGCCGGAATCGCGGCGTCGCTGGCGGCCGGCGTGGTCCGCTGCACGAGCCCGGGGGGACGACCCTCCGGAACCCCCCGCAGTGACGGCGTGGCGACCCTGACCGACGTCGCGGTCGAGCGCGGGCTGTTCACCGCCGCCCCGCGGGCCGCCGACATCGCGACCAGGTTCGCGGTGTACCACGCCAGGGCGGCGGCCGGGCCAGGCCCCGAGCAGCTCTCGCTGGCCCTGCAGCAGCGGCTGTCGGACGCCGAGGTGCGGCTCGCGACCGCGGTCAGGGCCCGCCACGCCGACGAGGACGACCTGCTCGTCGTGGACGGGCCGCTGCGCGGCCGCACGCACCTGGACCGTACCGTCGGCTACGTCAAGACGCACCACGCGTCGTACCTGCCGGACCGCCAGGCCGCGGTGGTGGCCGAGCTGGTCCCCGGGCAGCGCACCCCGGCCTTCACGATGGGCACGTCGTGGCGGCGGCACTCGTGGTACCTGCGGCTGCCGGGGTCGGCGCCGGTGCCGTGGTCGGGCATCGTCCGGCTGGAGTGCTCGGCCGACTGGCCGGCCGCGGCCGTCACCGCGGTCGCCGACCTGACCGCCCGGCTGCTGCCGCCGCTCGCCAGTGCTCCGCACAAGGACCCCCGCGCACCGCAGAACCTGGTGCCGATCGGCGGTCTCGAGCGTGAGCTGCGTCGCCGCCTCGGCGACCAGCAATTGCTGTACCGGTCGCTGCGGGCAGCCGCCATGGGCGGTTAACTGCCGGCCTGGTCAGCTGACCGGCCGGCCCGCCAGCCGGGCTCGCGACGACGGCTCGCACAGCAACGGGGCTGAGGTCCTGACCAGGAACTCCTGGTAGGTCTCCGGTGCCCGGTGCGGTGCGGGCAGGTACCGGTCTGGCGCCATGCGCAGGATCATCATGCGCCGCTGCCAGTAATGCATCTCCCGGACCGTGCTGACGATCTTGCGGGCCGTGCGCCGCAGCGGACGCCCCGCCGGTTCCGCAACGTTCATAGCTCTACTGTGCGGCTAAGACCCTGGCCCGCGCATCGGGTAAATGGCCTAACCGCGAGGGCGGCGGCCGGTCATTGGTAAGAGATCATCACCGGTTGCGGGCGGTTGGCCATGGTCTGTCCGGGAGTGAACGTCGGATGGTCTTTGACCAGGAAGTTCTTCCACCCGAAATAGACTCCGGCCGGGGCGTTGGCGACGACCGCGTGCCAGGTCTGCAACTTGTCGCCGGGCGCGCCCTGGCCGTCCATGTGGATGACGATCGCGAGGTCGTCATGGCTGGTGTCCAGGGCCCGCTCGTCGCCAATCATGGAGATCCTGAACTGGTGCAGCACCAGCAGCTTCTGCGGTAGCCGGTACCGCCCGGTGAGGGCGGCCAGCCACCGGACCACGCTGTTCACCTCGCCGATGCGCACGCTGCCGATCTGCTGCAGCGGCAGCTGGCCGGGCTGCAGCTTCCACTCGGCGTCCAGGGCGAGCCCGACGTTCGGCCGCAGCAGCAGCGAGCGGTACCGCTTGGCCTGGGCGAGCAGGCTGGCCCGGCCCGGCTGCAGGTCGAGCACGACGTACATGCCCGCGGCCGAGGCTCGCTCGACCCAGGGCCTGAGCAGCGAGACCGGCGACTCGTAGGAGTAGCTGCCGTCCCGGCCCGGGCTGGCCTGGGCCACGGTCGCGATGATCTCGAAAGCCGGTACCACCGGCACCCGGCTGAGCGGCCGGTACTGCGCGGCGATGGCGCGGATGCGCTGGATGCTGGCCGGCAGGTCCTGCTCGCCGAGTGCTCCGAGGACCGGGGAACCGGGGTAGCCGTACAGGGCGAGCAGCCGGTGCATCGGGAACAGCACCTGGCCGCCGCCCGGCAGCTGCACCCCGGTCGCCGCCACCGCGATCCGCTCGGCCAGCCGCGAGGCGGGTCCGAACTTCGCGCCTACGGCGAGCACATGCCGCGGCCGGACGGCGGCGATCGCGGCGATCGCGGCCGGGTCGGCTCGCGGGTCGAAGCCTGCGACGCTGATCACGTCGGCCCCGGCCGCCCGGGCCGTGGCCGCGGCCGCGAGCGTGCCCGAGCTGTTCTCGGCCTGATGCACCAGCATGACCACCCCGGGCAGCGGGGCGGGCGCCCTCCGGTGCGGCAGCGCGGCGACGGCCCCGACCACCTGCACGCCCGGCAGATCGGCCGTGAGCAGCGTCCTGGGCAGGCCTACGTCGAGAACCGCCCGGGCTCCGAGCGCCCGAACCGCGCGGCGCAGCCCGGCCGCGACCAGGCCGGACCCGGTGCGCCCGCCGGACCGCCGCGGGCTGATCAGCAGCACCGGCGCGTGCACCTGAACCGCCCTGGCGGCCGCCGCGGTCAGGTCGGACCGCCGGGCCCCGTCGGCTGCCACGACCACCGGGGCCGAGGCGAACAACTGCCTGGCCGCGGCGGCCGCGACCACGCTGGGCGCTCCGGCCAGGATCGACGTGGCCGCCTGCGGCGGCCTGGTGATGGCGGCGAGGCTGATGCCGGGCGGCCGGTTTCCGCCCGCGGGCCCGGAACACCCGGCGGCCGCGGCAAGTGCGCACGCGGCCAGAACGGCGCTGGTGCAGCGCCGCCGGTGCCCTGCGGGCACGGTCCAGGTCCAGAGCATCGGATTTCTCCCCCGATGAGATCCATCGCTCTTACGACGACCGGACGGTGCGCCCGGTTGTGATCGCGCGGTCGCATCATAGCGACGAAGAATGGGGGAGAGCAGCCAATAGCAGAACCGCGATCGCGGCGTTTACCTGCGCAAACGTGGAAAATGGCGGCGGCCCGCCCGGGCGAGCTGGGCGACGGGCGGGCCGCCTCAGCTAACCGCTGACTCCGAGATTGAAGTGGAAGTAGCCAACATGGAAGGCGAGGTCGAACCCGCCGAAGTGGTGGATAACCAGTGCGGCCAGCAGGAGCAGCAAGATCGCCACCAGGAACCAGAACAGCCACCAGAGGAGGCCCGGCACACTGCTTCGAATACTCATGGACAGCCCAACTCCCCGCAAACGGGCTAGTTATGCGGTAAGAACCTCATGATCTCCGATACCTCGCATGGTCCGCGGCCTACGGAACGGCCGGGGAAGGGTCGGCGCTGATCGGCGGGGTAGGCCACAGGCATGACGGTTCGCACAACGGAGACGGAGCGGAAATACGAAGCCGGGTCCGGGACCAGGCTGCCCGCCTTCGAACAGCTCGCGCAGGTGGCCAGCGTCCGCGACGCGCCCGCCGAGCAGATGGAGGCCGAGTACTACGACACCGGCGACCTCCGGCTGATCAGGGCCGGGATCACGCTGCGGCGGCGCTTGGGCGGTCACGACGAAGGCTGGCATCTGAAACTCCCGGCCGGGGCAGATTCCCGGCGCGAGATCCGGGTGCCGCTGGGCCGGGGCCGTGCAGTTCCCGAGGCGCTTGCCCAGCTGATCCGCGTGCATTCGCGCGGCCGGGAGTTGCGCCCCATCGCGACGATTACCACCGGCCGGCAGCGGCTCTTGCTGGTCGACGCGTCGGGGGCCGAACTGGCCGAGGTCGCCAGCGATGAGGTCACCGCTCGGGCGACGGTCGAGGCCGGGGCGGCCCGGGTCACGCAGTGGAGCGAGGTCGAGATCGAGCTGACCGGCGGCGGCCGGGACCTGCTGACCGCGGCGGACCGGCTGCTGCTGGCCGCGGGGCTGAGCCGGTCGGCGGCGCGGGCCAAGCTGGAACGGGCGATCGGACTGCCCGGCGAGGCGGCCGTCCCGGCCGGCGGCGCGCTGTCCGCGTCGGCTCCGGCCGGGCAGGTGGCGACGGCCTACCTGCGGACCCAGTACGCGGCCCTGATCGCGCTCGATCCGATGGTCAGGGCGCAGGAGCCGGACTCGGTGCACCAGATGCGGGTCGCGGTCCGCCGGTCGCGGAGCACTCTGCAGACGTTCGGCTCGCTCTACCCGAGCGCCGAGGCGGAACCCCTGGCCAGCGAGCTGCGCTGGCTCGGCCAGGTCCTTGGCCAGGCCAGGGACGCCGAGGTGCTCGCGGCTCACCTGGCATCGCGGGCCGACGCGCTGCCCGCCGCCGGCCTGATCGGGCCGGTCGCGGCCAGGATCGCCGGGCACTATGCGCAAGTGCGGGCGGCCGGCCAGTCCGGGGTGGCCGAGACGCTCGACTCGGCCAGGTACTTCGCGCTGCTGGACCGGATGGAGACGTTCGTGCTGGCGCCGCCTCTGACCAAGCTGGGCGCGAGGCGGGCCGGTGCCGTGCTGCCGGCCGCCGTGCGCGAGTCCTACGCGAAGACCAGGCGCCGGATCAGGCAGGC
>DASWAH010000381.1:0-3454 GCA_036391235.1 Streptosporangiaceae bacterium | reverse complement strand
CACCGTCGGCCTCGCCGACGCCGTCGCCGTCCAGTTCCTGAACCGTCAGCTGCCCGGCTCGAATTTGTAGCCGAGCCCCCGGACGGTGATGATGTGCATCGGCCGGGCCGGGTCCTGCTCGACCTTGGCCCGCAGCCGCTTGATGTGCACATCGAGCGTCTTGGTGTCGCCGACGTAATCGGCGCCCCAGACCCGGTCGATCAGCTGCATCCTGGTCAGCACCCGGCCCGAGTTGCGCAACAGCACCTCGAGGAGCTCGAACTCCTTGAGCGGCAGCTGGACCGCGGTACTGCGGACCATGACGATGTGGCGCTCAACGTCCATCCGGACCGGGCCCGACTCCATGACGGACGCGCCCGAGTCCTCGCTGTCGCCGCGGCGGCGCAGCACGGCCCGCATCCTGGCGACCAGCTCGCGGGACGAGAACGGCTTGGTGACGTAATCGTCGGCGCCGAGCTCGAGCCCGACGACCTTGTCAATCTCGCTGTCCTTGGCCGTCAGCATGATCACCGGCACGTTGGACCGCTCCCGCAGCGCCCGGCACACCTCACTGCCCGGCAGGCCGGGCAGCATCAGGTCGAGCAGGACCAGGTCGGCGCCGGTCCGGTCGAAGGTATCCAGGGCCGCAGGCCCGGTCGGGCAGACCGCGACTTCGAAGCCTTCCTTGCGGAGCATGTAAGACAGGGCGTCGCTGAACGATTCCTCGTCCTCGACTACGAGTACCCGGGTCACGTGGCCGCCTCCTTGGCAGGTCGGTCAGATCGGGTCAGGGCCGGCGCCCGGCCGCTGGTCATGAAGGGAATCCCGGCCGCAGCGGCAGCCGCAGGGTGAAGGTCGATCCCGCGCCCTCCTGGCTAGTCACGGTCACCTTCCCGCCGTGAGCGGCGGTCACGTGCTTGACGATCGCGAGCCCGAGCCCGGTACCGCCGGTGACCCGGGACCTGGCCGGGTCGACCCGGTAGAACCGCTCGAAGATCCGCTCCAGGTCACGCTCGGGGATGCCGATCCCCTGGTCGGTTACGCTCAGGTCGACAATGTCCCGGCCGGCCAGCTCGGTCGACACCAGCACCCTGGTCTTCTCCGGGCTGTAGGCGACGGCGTTGTCCAGCAGGTTCCGCAGCGCGGTGACCAGCAGTTCCTCGTCGCCCTGGACCGACAGGCCGCGCTTGCCGGTAAAGGCCAGCTCGATGCCCCGGGCGCCGGCCTTCATCCGGCCGCGGTCGAGCGCTTCGGCGACCACCGCGTCCAGGTCGACCGGAGCGGGGTCGGGGATCGGCTCGGCGGCCTGGATCCTGGACAGCGTGATCATGTCCTGGACCAGGTTGGTCAGCCGGTTCGCCTCCTGGCGCATCCGGCCCGCGAACCGGCGGACCGCCTCCGGGTCATCGGCAGCGTCTTCCACGGTCTCGGCGAGCAGGGCGAGCGCGCCGACCGGGGTCTTCAGCTCGTGGCTGGTATTGGCCACGAAGTCGCGGCGTACTTCTTCCACCCGCCGGCGCTCGGTCTGGTCTTCGACCAGCAGCAGGACCAGGCCCCCGTCGCCGATGCCGGGGCCGAGCGGGGCGACCCGGACGGCGAAGCTGGTAGTCCGGCCGGCCAGCCCGCTCACCGACAGGTCGATCTCGCCTTCCCTGATCTCCCCGTCCCGGCGGACCTGACGGGCCAGCGCGAGCAGCTCGCCGACGATCAGCTCCCGGCCGGACACCAGCCCGAACGCCCGGGCGGCGTCGCTGGCCTGCAGCACCCGGTCGTCGCTGTCGATGACCACGGCCGAGGACGACAAGACCTCGAGCACGGCGGCCAGCCCGGCGGGCAGCCGCACGTGGCCCCGGCCTCCCGAGCCCCCGGACGGCTTCTTCACGGAACCGGGGGACACGGAACCGGGGGACGCGGAACCAGCGGGACTGGAGGTGCGCTTACCGGACTTCCTGGCCGGCTTCCCGGCCGTATCCTTCACCTGCGCCGAGGATTTCTTGCTCACCTGGCCACCCCGGCGGGTGCGGTAGCCGCGGCAGGTCTGACCGCAATCACCCCCACATCCACGCTTTGATCGTATGCGGAGGGAGCACCAGGACGCATCCCGGCAACTCGCTGACCAGTGTCAATTCGCCGAGAGTTCATAGGGCCTCTCACTGGTGTTCACACTGAGCGGCCACCGGGCAGTCAGCGGCCTTGGGTGCGTACGGCCTCCGCTGCCACCTTGGCCGCCTCCGGGTCCAGGTAGGCGCCGCCCGGCGTCACCGGCCGGTAGTTCTCGTCCAGCTCGTAGACCAGCGGAATCCCGGTCGGGATGTTCAGCGCCGCGATCTCGGCATCGCCGATGCCGTCGAGGTGCTTGACCAGGGCCCGCAGCGAGTTGCCGTGCGCGACGACCAGCACGGCCTGGCCTGTCGCGAGGTCGGGAAGGATCGCGTCGTACCAGTACGGCAGCATCCGCCCGACGACGTCTTTCAGGCACTCGCTGCGCGGCATCAGCTCGCCGGGCAGCAGCGCGTAGCGCGGATCCCCGGCCTGGGACAGCGGGTCGTCGTCGGGGATCGGCGGCGGCGGCACGTCATAGGACCGCCGCCACAACATGAACTGCTCGTCGCCGTACTGCTCGCGGGTCTGAGCCTTGTTCTTGCCCTGCAGCGCGCCGTAGTGACGCTCATTCAGCCGCCAGGACCGGCGGACCGGCAGCCAGGCCAGGTCGGCCGCCCCGAGCGTGGCGTTCTGGGTCTGGATGGCCCTGGTCAGGACCGAGGTGTGCACGACGGCGGGCCGCAGCCCGCTTCCGGCCAGCAGCTTGCCCGCCTGCTCGGCCTCGGCTAGGCCCTTCTCCGACAGGCCCACGTCGACCCAGCCGGTGAACAGGTTCTCGGCGTTCCAGACACTCTCGCCATGACGGAGCAGCACCAAGGTGGCCATGAGCTGAGCGTATCGCGGCGGTTGGGGCCCCGACCTGCGTGCTCGGCACCCCGGTGCCCGAAATAGCCTGACGGGGAACATGACGGAGTTCTTGAGGGTTCTTCCGTCTCGGAGGTGTATGCCAGTGCCGCGTCGCTACCCGCAGCGAGTCGCGACCATCAGCGTTCATACGTCGCCGCTCGAGCAGCCCGGCACCGGAGACGCCGGCGGTCTCAACGTCTACGTGGTGGAGACCGCCCGGCTGCTCGGGGCCAATGGGGTGGAAGTAGACATCTTTACCCGCGCCGTCTCGCGGGACCAGCCGCCCGTGGTCGAGCTCGCTCCTGGCGTGCAGGTCAGGCACATCGAGGCCGGCCCGTTCGAGGATCTCGACAAGACCGACCTGCCCGGCCAGCTCTGCCAGTTCACGTTCGAGGTGCTGCGGGCCGAGGCGGCTCACGCACCGGGCCGGTACGACCTGGTGCACGGCCACTACTGGCTGTCCGGCCAGGTCGGCGCGGTGGCCAAGGAGCGCTGGGGCGTGCCGCTGGTGCAGTCGATGCACACG
>DASWAH010000380.1:0-12113 GCA_036391235.1 Streptosporangiaceae bacterium | reverse complement strand
GGTCCCGGTTCACGTCGGCGACGAACCGGCTGTAGCCGGTCGCGATCGTGGTGATGCCGAGCTCGGGCAGGAACTCGTACAGTTCCCTGGTCCGCCAGTCCGACCACAGCATCTCGGGCCGGACGGCCAGGGCCGAGGTCAGCTCGGCCGGGTAGGCCAGGCCGCCGTGCGGCAGGCAGGCGACCACCGGCGCGGCGGGCCCGGCAGGCTTGATGATCCATCGGTCCATGCAGCCGTCCCCTCTGCGCTCACCGTACGATGAGCCCTCGTTCCGCCAAACCGAGCGAGGAGAGGCCCGATGGATGCGAACGGCCGCCCGGTCGCGGACCTGCTGCGGGCCTACCGGCCGGCCGGCCCGGGCGAGCAGGCCGATCTCGATCGCTGCCTGGTCCTGGCCGACGGTCCCGCTGACCCGTGGTCCAGGGCCAGGCCGCTGCACTTCACCGCGTCGGCGCTGATCGTGGACCCGGCGGCCGGCCGGGTGCTGCTGCGCTGGCATCAGCGTCACCAGGCCTGGCTGCAGGTCGGCGGGCACGGCGACCCGGGCGAGACCGACGCGCTGGCGATCGCGCTGCGTGAGGGAACCGAGGAGACCGGGCTGCCCGACCTGGCGCCGTGGCCGGACGACGCGCTGCAGCAGCTCGCCGTCGTGGCAGTCCCGGCCGGCAAGGGCGAACCCGCGCACGCGCACGCGGACCTGCGTTTCCTGCTGGCGACCGGCCGTCCGGCCGAGGCCAGGGCGGAGTCCGATGACGCGCCGCTGCGCTGGCTCAGGCCCGCTGACGCGGCCAGCCTGATCACCGAGGCGAACCTGATTGGCCTGATTCACCGGGCCGGACGCCTCCTCGGCGCCTGACCAGCGCCGCGACTTCGCGGGGATTGGCCGGAAAAGGCTGCTAGCGGCCATTTCTCGTGCGAGCCTGAAATGGTCTAGCCCTTTCGAGGAAGGACCACCGGTTCCATGCGCAAGTCCCTGTCCCTCGCGGCCGTCGCCGCCGCGGCCACGTCCGCCGTTCTCGCCCTGCCCGCGACCTCCGCCTTCGCGGCCGGTCACGTGCTCACGATCACCAAGACCGGCGGCACGGCGGTGAAAGTCGGTGCCGTGCTCAAGTCGGGCCTGGCCAAGGGGAAGACCGCGACGTTCTCGCTCGGCACCGAGAAGCTGACCTGCAAGTCGGCCAGCTTCACAGCGAAGGTCACCGCCAACCCGGCCAAGCCAGGCACGGCCACCGAGTCGCTGACCGCGCAGAGCTTCGCCAAGTGCACGGTCAATGTCACCGGCGTCACCGTCAAGAGCATCAAGGTCAACAACCTGCCCTACAAGGTCTCGGTCAGCGACGCCTCGGGCCACCCGGTCGCCATCACCGGCAGCAGCTCGAGCAAGCCGGTGAAGGTCACCGTCAACGTCGCGCTCGGCACCACGAACGTGACCTGCTCCTACACGGCGACGACGGTCAAGGGAACGTCGTCGAACACGGGCAGCACCATCACGTTCTCCAAGCAGAAGTTCGCCAAGTCCAGCGGCGCGCTGTGCCCCGCCGCGGCGACCTTCTCGGCCGTGTTCGGGCCGGTGAAGGACACCAGCGTCACCGGCAGCCCCGCGGTCTTCGTGAACTAGCGGCCGCACCACCGAGGGCCCGGGCGGGCACGTCCCGCCCGGGCCCTCGGGTTTGGTTGGATAGCGGCATGCGGATCGCGACCTGGAACGTGAACTCGGTCCTGGCCAGGCTGCCCCGGCTGACCGGCTGGCTGGAGCAGGCCGCGCCGGACGTCGTCTGCCTGCAGGAGACCAAGGTCGGAGCGGACGCCTTCCCGGCCGACGCGGTCGCACCGCTCGGTTACGAGGTCGCCCACCACGGCGAGGGCCGCTGGAACGGCGTCGCCGTGCTGTCCAGGATCGGCCTGGCCGATGTCACCCGGGGCCTGTCGGCCGACCCCGGTTTCGGTGACCCGCCGGTCGCCGAGGCCCGCACGATCGCCGCGACCTGCGGCCCGGTCCGGGTGCGGTCGCTGTACGTGCCGAACGGGCGCACCCCGGCCGACCCGCACTACGCCTACAAGCTGGCCTGGCTGGCCGCGCTGGAGGCCGACATCGCGGCCGACGCGGCCGGGAACCGACCGTTCGCGCTGATGGGCGATTTCAACATCGCGCCGACCGACGACGACGTCTGGGACCCGGCCGTGTTCGCCGAGTCGACCCACGTCACCCCGGCCGAACGGGCCGCGCTGGCAGTGCTGCGGGGGCGCGGGCTGACCGACGTCGTCCCGCGGATCGCCAAGGGTCCGCACCCGTTCACCTACTGGGACTACCGGGCCGGGGCGTTCCACAAGGGCATGGGCATGCGGATCGACCTGGTGCTGGCCAACGCGGCCCTGACCGGCCTGGTCAAGGACGCCTGGATCGACCGGGAGGCCCGCAAGGGCAAGGGCCCGAGCGACCACGCACCGGTCATCGTCGACCTGGACGCGTGACCGGCTCCCGCTTGTTCAGGCGGGTCGGCCCGTGCGATTCCAGCACGACCGGGGCGCCCGCCGTCTCGGCCGCGAACGTGGTGGTCGACCAGGTCGTGTACGGGTGGAAGCCGTGCCACTCGTCCAGCAGCACACCCTGGGCGCCCTCGAAGATCACAGGTCCTTTCCGCAACTCCCCGCCGAGGTACTCCCGGCCGGTCAGGCGGACCCGGCCGGCGAACTCCCGGTAGGCCGCGGCCAGGCCGGGCAGCGGCACGGCGGCCAGCGGGGCGGCCGCGGCCGGCCCGTACTCGGCCGTCAGCCGGTCCCGCAACCGGTCGCGGAGCAGGGTCAGCTTGCGGACCAGCCGGCCGGGCGCGTCGCGGTCGCCGGCCCGGGGCGCGTCGGCCGGGTGTTCGAGCGAGTACCTGGCGGTCTCGCCGGCCCCGATTCCGCACGAGCCGTGCCGGGCCGGGCCGCGGCCGAGTTCGGCCGCGGTGTGCGCGAACGGGCTCGCGCCGGTGGCCGCGCGGAACTTGGCGGCGGCATCGTAGACATCGGTTGACCATCGTCCGCTTCCCATGGCGGATCTCCTTTCTCGGTGGTCCCGTCTCTCAGCGGTCCCGCGCGATGTCGGCCAGGCACGGATTCCACGGTGAAGGGCCGGAACCGGCGCGGCCTCCATGTCAGCGCACCGCTTCCTCGCGGCCCGGCCGCAGCAGGGCCGGGTGCAGGAGCCGGGCGTCGCCGCGCCGGTAGAGCCGGGACCGCGGACCGCCCCGCGGGCCGCCCGACTGGGTGGTCTCGCCGGTGCTCTCGACAAAGCCGGGTACCGACAGCACCTTGCGGTGGAAGTTCCCGGCGTGCAGCGGCTCGGCCCAGACCGTCTCGTATACCTGCCGCAGCTCGGCAATCGTGAACGGCTCGGTCACGAACGAGGTCGCCAGCGGCGTGTACTCCAGCTTGGACCTGGCCCGTTCCAGCCCGTCGGCAAGGATGCGGGCATGGTCGAAGGCCAGCTTGCGGGTACTGCCCGGCCGCTGGGCTCCGGCTTCGGTCAGGCCGAGCACATCGGCCGGCACCCAGGCCGCGGCGGCCGCGCCCGGCCCGGCCAGTGGTTCCGGCAGCTCCGGGGCGAAGGCCAGGTAGGCCACCGAGATCACCCGCATCCGCGGGTCCCGGCCTGGGTCACCGTAACTGCCGAGCTGCTCGAGATGGATCTCGCCGAGGCGCTCGCTGGTCTCGCCGGCCAGGATCCGGATGGCGGCCTCGCGCAGCGTCTCGGCCGGCTGGGTGCCGCCGGCCCTGACGAAGCCGCCGGGCAGCGCCCACTGCCCGGAGAACGGCGGCTCGTCCCGCCGGACCAGCAGCACGTGCAGGCCGCCGTCCCTGATCGTGAGCGTGACGACGTCGACGGTCACCGCGATCGGGTCGTACTCGCGGGGGTCGTACCGAGCCAGGAAATCCTGGTCCGGATCTGCCGGGGTCATCACGAGCCTCCGTCGCGCCTCGTTCGCATCTATCTCTACTTGAGAAGAACTCATAATGAGAATAACATCAGAAGGGCCGGCGTCAAGTGATCGCCGGGAACGTCGGAGGGAGCAGCCATGACCGGCAAAGAGCGCGCCGGGCGGGCGGGGCGCATCGTGGGGGCGCTGCTCGGCGTGCACGTGGGCGACGCGCTCGGGGCCGCGCTCGAATTCAGCAGCTGGGCCCAGGTCAGGCGGCGCTACCCGCACGGGCTGGCCGAGATCACCGGCGGCGGCCCGTTCGGCTGGCCGCCTGGACACGCGACCGACGACACCGACCTGACCAGGGCGGTGCTGCTCGCCTACCTGGATGCGGCCCGCACGGACGGGGGCCGGCTGGGCGCCGGGCCGGCCGACGTCGTGCGGGCAGCGGCCGAGTACATGCTGGCCTGGCTGGACGGCGACTGGCCGGGGCGCGAGCCAGGGGTGCCGCCTCGCGACGTCGGCGGCGCGACCAGAGCCGGACTCGAGGCGTACCGGCAGTCCCGCGATCCGCGGTCAGCCGGGGCCGGACCAGGGCGGGCGGGAAACGGCTCGCTGATGCGCTGCCTGCCGACCGGGCTGGCGGTCGCCGAGCCGAGCCGCCGGATCAGCGAGTCCATCGAGATATCGGCGATCACGCACGACGACGAACGCGCCGTCACCGCCTGCGCCGCCTACAACGAGATCGTCGCCGCGCTGATCGGCGGGGCCGGCCCGGCCACCGCGGTGGCGGCAGGCCTGGTCACGGCCCGCGCGCTCGGCAGCGACCAGGTCGCCGCGGCGATCGAGGCCGGCCGCGGCCTGGAGCCGGCCGTGCTGGCCGCCACCGGGGAGCTTCCCTTCCCTGGCCAGGCGTCCGGCTACGTGCTCGACTCGCTCACGCTGGCCGTCGCGGCCGTGACCGACCCCCGGCCGCTGGCCGCCGTGCTGGTCGATATCGCCAGGCTGGGTCACGACGCCGACACCAACGCCGCGATCGCCGGCGGCCTGCTCGGCGCGCGCGACGGCGCCGCCGCGATCCCGGCCCGGTGGACCGCGGTGCTGCAGTTCGGGGCCGAATTCGCCGCCGCCGGCCAGGTGCTAGCCCGCTAGGCAGGGCCGCCAGGCTGCGGTGATAGCGTCGCGACTGATGCAGCTGCAGTGGATCGGGCTCAGCCTGGCGTTCGCCTCGGCGCTGGTGACGAACACGGCCTACTCCCTGGAGCACGACGCCGCGGCCGCGATGCCGCCGCTGTCGCCCCGCCGTCCGTTCCGCTCGGCCCAGTTGCTGGTGCGCAACCGGCGCTGGATGGTCGCCTTCGGCGCCGAGACCGCGGGCTGGCTCATGTACGTGGCCGCGCTCCGGCTGGCCCCGCTGGCCCTGGTGCAAGCGGTCACCGCCTCCGGGGTCGCCGTGCTGGCCTTCGTGACCGCGCGCGGCCATCTCGGCCGCCTGACCAGGGGCGAGCGAGTCGCGGTGTTGCTGGCCCTGGCCGGGCTGGTGATGCTGTCCCTCTCACTGGTCGGGCACACATCCTCCGATCGCCATCCGCCGGTCATCGGGGCAGTCGTCTGGCTGGCCGCGTGCGCCGGGGGCGCCGTGTTCCTGATCGTCAGCCGGGTGCCGGTGGCCCGCGCGGCCGCACTCGGCCTGGCCGCCGGGCTGCTGTTCGCCGACGGCGACATGTCGGCCAAGCTGATCGGATACGGCGGCTGGTGGCTGCTTGCCCTGCTGACGCTGATCGCCGCCTACGGCGTCGGCACGAGCGTGCTCCAGTCCGCCTACCAGCGCGGTGACGCGCTGACCGCGGCGGGCACGGCCACCCTGGTCACCAATGCCGTGCCGATCGCGGCCGGCTTCGTGCTGTTCGGCGAGGTGCTGCCGCACGGGGCCCGGGCCGGCCTGCAGCTTGCGGCGTTCGCCTGCCTGGTGCTCAGCGCGGTTGCGCTCGGCCACCGGCAGGCGCCGCAGGCGCAGTCGGCGCCCGCACACCAGGCCGTGCGCCCGCAGGCCGGACTGGCCGCGGAGCAGGCCGAGTCTCAGCGGACGATCAGGTAACCGGTCATCTGGAAGAACGAGCCGCCCTCCTCGGCGTCGGGCGCCCCCGGCCTGATCGTGATCGTGTGCGGCCCCGGGGACCGCCAGCGCCAGGCGAACAGCACCTGATCGGGCTGCCTGATCGACGGGCTCGTCATGTTCTGCCAGATCCCGGTGCGGTCAAAGGTCTGCTTGCCGTCGACGTAGACCCGGGCGTGACCGGTGACGCAGCACACCGCGCCGATCGACCCCATGATCGCGATGGCCCGCCCGGTCACGCTGATCCGCAGCGCGGAGCCGTGCAATCCGCGGGGGTCAGCGACGAACCTGGCCCGCTGCCAGAAGCCGGGGTCGGCCGGGCGGCCGCCCGGATCGAGCGCGGCCGCCGTCTCGATGAGTGCCGCGCCCCCGTTGACCTGCCAGGCCGTGGCTTCGGCGGTCGGGGGCGGGCCGTCGAAGAACCGGCCGAACTCGCCCGCCGAGTTCTGGTCGGCCCCGGCGGCGGAGGCCGCCCGCAGCAGCCAGCGGGCCGCGAAGGCCTGGTGGTCCCGGCTGGCCAGCACGTACATGGCCTCGATCAGCGGCTCGGAAACATCGTTGTCGGCCTGCAGGTCGGCGTAGACCCCCGCGCCGTCGCCGAGGTGGGCGCTGACTCCGCGGGCGGTCGCGACCGCCTGCCGCAGGTAGGCGGTCCGGCCGGTCGCGGCGGCCAGGGCCGTGCCGGCCCAGATCATGTTGCCGTTCACCGAGGCGAAGTACCGGCCGGGCAGGGCCTGGCAGTCGGTGCCGTCGTCGAACACGTACACGGTGTACAGCTGCGCTCGCCGGGCCAGGAAGTACCGGCGGACCTGCCGGTACTCGTTTTCGGCCTTGACCAGGTAGCGGGCCGACCCGGTGAGCTGGCGCAGCAGCAGCGCGGCCTTGATGTAGTTGGTTGCCGTCTCCAGCGTCTTGAGGTAACCCCCCTTGCCGTCCGGCCACTGGTAGTCGACATCCGGGCAGGCGCCGGCACCGAAAGCGGCCGCGTGCACCGAGTCCACCCAGGCGAACGCCGCCTTGGCCTTGGCCAGTGCGACGGCGTTGCCGGTGACCTGAAACTCGCGGGCATCGGCGATCGCGTCCCACATCACGGTGTCGCTGCTGCCCTGCTGCCCGGCCGACCAGGTCAGGGCGGTACCGGCCAGCTCCGACATGATCGGCGGGACGGTCGGGTCGCCGGTCAGCCGCCAGCGCAGGTACAGGTCGTAGGTGAGGGTGTCGGAGCCCCAGTCCCGGTTCTTGGTGTTGCAGGTCAAGCCCGTGCACATATGCCACAGGCCGGTGCCGTTGTAGAACGTGTGCTCGAGGGCGGCGACGGCCAGCCTGGCCCGCTGCGCGTAGCTGCCGGACGCGATGCGTACCCGCCAGGTGAAGCCGGGGGAGTGCCGGAGCGCGCTGGCACCGCCCGCGATCGCCAGCGCGGCCAGGGTCACGCTCAGCGCCACGGCGACACTGCGGCGGTAACCGGTTATCCGGCTGATCCGGGTTATCCGCGTGAAAGGCGTCAGCGACGGCATTCCATACGATAACCGGCGGATACCGGCTCCGTGCCCGGTTTGCCGAGGATGCCGGCCGGACGTGCGAACCTCTAACCAGCATCGATTGACTAACAGTACGGTTCCGGCCGCTGAAGCAGAAAGAATCGGAAACATACGATTCGGCCCATGACGGGTCGGGACTGGCTGCTGCCGCCCCGCCTGAATTCGGCCCGGCTGCTCGTGCTGAGCGTCCTGGTGAGCACCGTGATCGCTGCGAGCCTGGTCGCCGCCCTGGCCGGGTTCGCGGCGCGGTCGCTGCCGGACGCGGTCAGCCGCGAGCTGAGCGGGTCACCCAGGATCACGGTCCTGATCCAGGGCGCTTTCCCGGCCGGACAGGTCAGGATCGACGAGCCACGGGTGCGGGCCGCGCTCCGCCAGGCCTTCGGGACCGTGCGGTTCCGCACCGACCAGGCAGTCTGGTCGGACCCGCTGGCCTTGCCAGGTTCGCCGGGCCCGGGCGCCGGCGGCGGTCAGCCCGTCGCCCTGACCCAGGCGGCGGTCCTGACCGGGATACGGAGCCGGGTCAGGCTGGTCCGCGGGCACTGGCCGGCCAGCCAGGCGGCCGGCCGGGTGGCCGAGGCCGTCGCTCCCGCCAGCGTGGCCGCCGACCTGCACATCGGGCTCGGCAAGACGGTCGCGCTGCGCGACCGGCAGACCGGCGGGCGGGTACGCGTGCGGCTGACCGGCCTGTACCGCCCGGTGAACGCGGCCGCACCGTACTGGGAGGTCGACCAGATCGGGCCGTCCGGTGTCCTCGTGCAGAAGGGGTTCGTCACCTACGGCCCGCTGATCGTCGCGCCGGCCGCGTTCCGCCGCGGGCT
Organism: Streptosporangiaceae bacterium; assembly: GCA_036391235.1. GTDB lineage: Bacteria > Actinomycetota > Actinomycetes > Streptosporangiales > Streptosporangiaceae > Chersky-822. The sequence goes on along the minus strand of DASWAH010000380.1, from coordinate 3,736 downwards.
GCCGACCGGCGGCGTGACCTGGCGGGTGACGCCGTCGGTCCGGTCGGTCGGCATGGGCCACCTGAGCGAGCTGGCCGTACGGGTCAGGCGAGTCCTGGGCGCGCTGGCCCGCTCGCCCGCTCTAGGCGGGCTGCAGGTCGCCAGCGGGCTGCCGGCTGCGTTCGCGGGCGTCGCCGTCCAGCTGGTCGTGGCCAGGTCACTGCTATTGGTCGGCATCATCGAGCTGCTGCTGCTGGCCGGGGCGGCGCTGGCCCTCACGGCCAGGACACTGACCGGCCAGCGCGAGGAGGAGACAGCGCTGCTGACGGCCCGCGGGGCCGGCCGGTGGCAGCTCGGCCGGCTTGCCCTGACCGAGGCCGTGCTGCTGGCCACGGCGGGCACGGCGATAGGGGTGCTGGCGGGCGGACGGCTGGCCATGGCGGTCGAGGCCACTGCCGGCGCTTCGCTACGGGAGTCAGGGCCCGGTGGCCTGGCCGCCGGCCCGGTGCTGGCGGGCGGCATTCCCGCGCAGGTCTGGTGGACCATGGCCCTGGTGCTCGCGCTCGGCTCGGCCATGCTGGTCTGGCCGGCGATCCGCCCGGTCCCTCCCGGGCAGGCCAAGGCCGGCCAGGGCCGCCGGGGCGCCGCCCTGGCGGCGACCAGAGCCGGCGGCGACATCGCGCTGCTCGTCCTGGCCGGCCTGGCCGTCTGGCAGCTGCGGCAGTACTCGGTGACCGGACGGGTGGCCGGCCCGCTGAGCGTCGACCCGGTGCTTGCCCTCGCGCCGGCCATCGCGCTGGCGGCGGTGACGGTGCTGCCGCTGCGGGTGCTGCCCGCCCTGGCCCGCCTGGCCGACCGGCTGGCCGCACGTACGTCCCGGCTCGGCCTGGCCATGACCAGCTGGCAGCTCAGCCGAAGGGCGACCCGGCAGAGCGCGCCGATGCTGCTGGTCGTGCTGGCGGTCGGGGCCGGAACCCTGGCCTTGGCGCAGCATCAGAGCTGGCGCCGGTCCGCGGCCGATCAGGCGGCTTTCGCGGCCGGCGCCGACGTCCGGGCCGACCTGATCAGGCCGCTGCCGCTCAGCCGGTCGGCGGCGATCGCCAGGACTCGGGGTGTCCGCGCCGCCATGGCTGTCACTACCGGCCTTACCACGGCCAATGGCGGCCAGGTGCTGGCCCTGGACGCGAGCCGCGGGCCCGGCACGGCGCTGCTGCGAGCCGACGAAGCAGGCGGTTCCCCGGCCGCGCTGTTCGGGCTTCTCCGGCCGGCCGCCACCCGGGCCGTGCCGCTGCCCGGCCGGCCAGAGCGGCTGGAGCTCATCGCGAGTATCGGCCAGGATCGGGGCCCCGGCCTTCAGCCCGTGCGCGTCTCGGTCACCGTGCAGGACAGCGCGGGCATCGCTTACACGGTTCCCGCAGGCAGGCTGGCCGACGACGGCCGGATGCACCGGCTGACCGCCACGCTGTCGGCCAGCAAGCAGGTCAGTTATCCGCTCCGGCTGCTCGCGGTCACTGCCGGTTTCACGCTGCCGCCGGTTCCGGAGAACCGGCACAGCGGGGCCGCGGCCGCCCGCGTCGCCCGGTTCGCGGTGCGCGGCCTGGCAGTGTCGCCAGCCCCGTCGGGCCTGTTCCCCGCGCCGTTCGCGACGGGAGCGGCCCTGGCGGGCTGGGCACCAGCCGTCTCAGCCCCCGGCCTGAGCCTGGCCGGGGTCGGCATCCCGCCTGGCCTGGTCGCCAAGCGGGCCGGGCCGGGCACGGTCACGTTCCGGCCCGGATACGGCCAGACCAGCTTGTACGCGCCGCCGCTGATCCCGCCGCTGTTCCCGGTGCTCGGACAGCTCGCCCTGTCCGCGCCGGGCCCCCGGGTGATACCCGCGATCGCGACGCGCGCGTTCCTGGCCAGCAACCACATCGGCGTCGGGAGCCTGTACCAGGTGACCGCGCCCGGCCCGGCCACTATGACCGTCCGGGTGGTAGCCGCGGTGCCGAGCTTCCCGACGGTGACCGAGCCGGCCGGCGCGCTGATCGTGGACGAGGCAGCCGCGCAGGACGTCGCCATCGCCCAGAGCGCGCCGCCGCTGCTGGTCACGCAGTGGTGGCTGGCTACGGCCGGCGATGCGGTGCCTCGCGGGCTGCCGCACGGCGCCGTGCTGACGATCAGGGCCCGGGTCGCCGGGGCCCTGCTGTCCGATCCGATGTCCGTTATCCCGCAGCAGGCCGTGCTGGCCGTCGCGGTGGCGGCCGCGCTGCTGGCCATCGTCGGGTTCTCGGTCAGCCTGGCCGGCCGCGTGCGCGAGCGCCGGAGCCAGGCCGCCCTGCTCAGCGCGCTCGGCGTCGGCGACGGGGCCCAGGTGCGGCAGCTTGCGGCCGAGGCCCTGGCTCTCAGCGCCCCGGCCGCCGTCACCGGCTTGCTGCTCGGGGTCGCGCTGGCCCGCTTGCTGGTGCCCGCAGTCACGCTGACCGCGGCCGCGGCCGCGCCGGTGCCGCCGGTCGTGGTCGAGGTCCCGTGGCCGGCCGCGGTCATCCTGGCCGCCGCCGTGACGGCGATACCGGTGGCGACGGCCGCGGCCGCCGCCCTGCGCCGCCCGGAACCGGCCCCTGAGCTGCGCGCGGGTGAGACAGCATGAGCGGCAGGCTCCGGTCGGCGGTCGCGCTGACCACCGGCACCGCGGCCGGTGCCAGCGCGGTGCTTGCCCTGCTAGTGCTGGCCACTGTGTTCGTAGCGGTCGTCACGCCGCGCTCGAGCGTCGCGTTCCGTAGCAGGGCGCTGCAGCAGATTTTCGCCGCGACGCCGCCGCTCGGCCGGTCGGTGATCGCGACCAGCGACTTCGTCTCGATCGCGAACGCGGTCGGGGTCCAGCCGGGCCCGCAAGGCGAGGTGGCCCCGAGCCAGCTGGCCAAGGTCGGCCAGGAGGTCGCGCGCAATCTCGCCTGGCGGCAGGTGCCGCTGCAATCGCGCAACCACCAGTGGTGGGGACTGACCACCGGCTATTCGGTCATCCCCGGTGCGTCCCGGCATGCCTACTTCGGCAGCGCCCCGCCCCGGGTGGAGGTGCTGTACCGCCCGCAGCTCTCCAGGTACGCCAGGCTGGTCGCCGGCCAGCTGCCCGGCCTGGCGACGCTGTCCGCAGGCGGTCCGGTGCTGCCGATCGCGGTCACCACGGCCACGGCGTCGCGCTTCCGGCTGCGGGTGGGATCGGAGCTGGCCATTCCCGGCTCAGCGGTCCTGAAGGTGTCAGGGATTGTCCGCCCGGTCGCCCCGGACGCAGCCTTCTGGCAGGCCGATCCGGGCGCGGCCGGCGCGACCTTCAACGCCAGTCGCAGCGGGTCGTACTGGCGCGGCGCGGTGTTCGTCGGCAGCGGCGAATTCGGGGAGCTGCAGGCCGTGCTGGACACCAGCCAGATGACCGTGCAGTGGCAGTATCCGCTCGCCCTCGGCGGCGTCGGGGCCGGCCAGGCCGCGGCGCTGAATGACCACTTGGGCAACGCGCTGACCAACGGCGGCCTGCTCACCACCAGCGTGCAGGTGATCATCTCGGTCAGCCTGTCCTGCGGGCTGACCGGCGCCCTCAGTCAGTTCATCGCGGCCGAGGGCCGGATCGGCACCTTGCTCGCCCTGCTGGAAGTCAGCCTGGTGATTTCCGGCGCGGTCGTGTTGCTGCTCGGCTGCCGGCTGCTGGCCGAACGGCGGGCCGGCGAGTTCGCGCTGATGCGGGCCAGGGGCGCCGGGTCAGGTCAGCTCACCGCGCTGGCGCTGC
>DASWAH010000379.1:0-7344 GCA_036391235.1 Streptosporangiaceae bacterium | reverse complement strand
CTGCCGCAGCGTCAGAGCATGGCCGAGCGCGAGGGCATACCCCGGCGGGACCGCCCGCTGCGGCGGGGCATACTCCCGGTGCCGCGTATGCCGGAGCCGGATCCCGACGGCCAGGGGGGTCAGGATGAGCCGGCCGGCCCTAGCCCGGAAGAGCGCGGCTCCCTGGCCTCGGCACTGCAGCAAGGCTGGCTGAACGGCCGCACTGAGGCCGGCCAGCCGGCCGACTCCTGAGCGCGCGGCGAGCAGCGATGAGTCCCCGCGGCGAGAGGTGGTTCGACCAGGATGCCGGGCCGGTTGTCCGGCTGTACGCACTGACCCGCGGCCGGGCCAGGCCGGCCGGCCCGGTCCTTGACGTCGTCGACCTCGTGGAGGTCGCGCAGGTGTCGGCCCTGAACGCGCCGTGGTTGCCGCCCGAGCACCGGCGCGTGCTGGCGATGTGCATCGCCCCGATCGCGGTGGCCGACCTCGCGTCGGACTCGGGGCTGCCGCTCGGCGTGGTGCAGATCCTGCTCAGCGACCTGCACCAGAGCGGATTGGTGACCGTGGTCAAACCGCAGCCGAGTACCAGGGACGAGACGATCCTGCGCAAGGTGCTCGACGGCCTCCGCTCGCTCTGACCGAGCGGTCACCGACAATGGAGGCATGTCAGCACGCCGGACCTATGCCGAGTGGCCAGCCCGCCGGGCTCCGGCCGACTCTGTGGCCTGCGTGTGGGCGGCTAGGCCGACGGCAGCCTCACCCGGGCTGGTCCTGCCGGACGCCTGCATCGACGTGATCTGGGACGGGGCCGACCTGTTCGTGGCCGGCCCGGACACCGGCCCGGTGCCGGTACCGCACCAGAACGGCCTGATCTTCGCGGGCGTGCGGTTCAGGCCGGGCCGGGCACCAGGCTTCCTCGGCGTGCCGGCCAGCGAGATGCTCGACCGCCGGGTGCCGCTGGCGGAGCTGTGGGGCCGGCCGGACGCCGCCCGGCTCGCGGACGAGCTCGCCGCCGCCCCCAGCCCGGCCGCGGCCGCGCTGCTACACGATGACACCATCGCGGCCAGAGCCGGCAATGCCCGGCCAGCCGATCCGGTCGTCGACGGCCTGGTGGAGTTGCTGCGCCGGGAGCGGGATTCCCGCCGCGCGGTCGGCGTGGCCAGCGAGGAACTCGCGGTCGGCGAGCGGCGGCTGCTGCGGCGTTGCTCTGCCGCCGTCGGCTACGGGCCCAAGACCCTGGACCGCGTGCTCCGCTTCCAGCGGGCGATCAGGCTGGCCCCGCGCTGTGACTCGCTCGGGCTGCTGGCGGCCGTGGCTGGCTACGCCGACCAGGCCCACCTGACCAGGGAGTGCCGCCGGCTGGCCGGCCGCACACCGTCCGATCTGTTCAAGACGGCCGGGCCGGCCGCCGCCTAGTCTCGCGGCATGGACAATCGCTTCGCCGCCGCACGCGGCTTTCTGCTTCGTAACGGGCGCCTACTGGAGCGCCGTCTCTTCGCCGCCTGCTTCGAGGGCGCCGGTCCGGCCGGCGTCGCCGATGCCGTCCGCGGCTACCGCAACCCGGACGGGGGATTCGGGCACGCCCTCGAGCCGGACACCCGCTGCCCGGCCAGCTTGCCGATCTACACCGAAGTGGCGCTGCAGTCGCTGGCGACGGCGGGTGCCGCCGGCCAGGACCTCGTCAACGGAGCCTGCGAGTACCTGGCCGGAGTGGCCGCGCAGGCTGGCGCCGGCGGCGCGGTGCCCCCGGCCTCCAGCATCATCGAGTCCTACCCTCGAGCGGCGCACTGGACCGACTGGACCTACCAGCCGTCGGTCAACCCGACCGCCGGGCTGGTCGCCGTACTGCACCGGCTCGGCGCCCGGCACCGGTGGCTTGACCAGGCCACCGGCTGGTGCTGGGAGCAGATCGAGGCGGGCGAGCTGCCGGGCGAGGTGCACTCGCTCAGCGAGATCTTCGCCTTCCTCGAGCAGGCGGCGGACCGGGACCGGGCCGCGAAGGCCGCGGCCCGTGCCCTCGAGCAGCTGTCGAAGGCCGACATGTTCCTGGCCGACCCGGAAGCGACCGGGTATGGCCTGACCCCGCTCAGCATCGCCCCGCAGGCCGGCAGCCGGTGGCGTGGCCTGTTCGGCGCCGAAATGATCGATGGTCACCTGGACCGGATGCTGCGGGACCAGCAGCCCGACGGCGGCTGGCCGATCACGTGGGACCCGCCAAGCGACGCGGCCCGGCTGGAGTGGCGCGGGATCGTGACGCTGTCGGCCCTGCGGACGCTGGTCTCCTACGGCCGGCTCGACCCGGCCGCCTAGGCCGAACACCGTGCCGGCGACCCAGGTCGGCGGGGCAGCTAGCCCGTCGGGGACTTCGCGGGCGACGGCGAGCCCGACGGGGCCGGGGTACCCGCTCCCGACGAGCCTGGCGAACCGGAGGTGCCAGAGGGCGACGGGCTCGGCGAGCCGGCCGGGCTCGTCGCGCTGGGCGATGGTCGCGGCGTGGCGCTGCGGATGGGCGTCCTAGTCGGGACCGGCGCCGGCGTCACCCGGTGGGTGGACGGAGCCGGGCTCGGCGTCTGACTCGGCGTCTGGCTCGGGATGATCGCCGACGAGGAAGCCGGCTTGACCGCGACGTAGGCCACCAGCGTGATCACGAAGATGGCGGTCAGGATCCAGGTCGAGAGTCGGATACGGCGCATCAGGTGCTGCTCCCGGTCGGCTCGGCGGCTTCCACCGTGGGCAGGTGGATGCCCTCGTTGCGGAACACCGCGGCGATCCTGGCCCGCAGGACCCGCCCGACGTCGAACTGCTTGCCCGGCAGCGTCCTGGCCACCAGCCGGACCTGGAACTCGTCCACGTCGATGCTCTGCACGCCCATCACCGCGGGCGGGTCGAGCAGCAGCTTGCGCAGATCGGGGTCCTGGTAGGCCTGGTCGCCGATGACCCGGAGGGCATCGGTGACCTGGTTGACGTCCATCGCGGCCGGTACCGGAACGTCCACGACGGCCCTGGCCCAATCCCTGGACAGGTTGGTGACCTGCGTGATCTGGCCGTTCGGGGTGATCACCAGCTCGCCGTCGGCGGTGCGAACCGAGGTCACCCTGAGGGTGACGTCCTCGACCGTGCCGATCGCCGGGGCGGTCGCGTTCGGCACCGTCAGCCTGATCAGGTCGCCGAAGCCGTACTGGCGCTCGGCGATGATGAAGAACCCGGCCAGCAGGTCCTGGACGATCCGCTGGGCGCCGAAGCCGAGCGCGACCGCCAGCACGGCGGCCGGCGCGACCAGCCCGGTGACCGGGATGCCCAGCCGGCTGGCCACCGCCAGCGCGGTCGCGCAGTAGACGAACACCAGGATGACCCAGGTGATGACGTGGGCCAGCGCGTGCCGGTGCTTGGACTCCTCGGACCTGACCAGCGCGTCGCCCGTCTGCGCGTGCGCGTCGATGTGCCGGGTGATCCGGCCCCGCAGCCAGGTGGCCAGCCTGGTCAGCAAGATGGCGCCGACGATAAGCAGGACGATCTCGAGCCCGCTGCCGCGAGCCCAGTGGGCGAGGCCGTGCAAGGTCGTGACGTTCAGCATGTGTGATGGGGTTCCGTTGTCGGAGGTCAGGGGGTGCCTGCGGGGTGCGTCCCTCGGTCAACGGGGCGCTCAGGTACCCGGGTCCGGTGCCGGCAAACCGGTGGTGACGCGGATGTCGCCGCGACGCCCGGGGGCCCGCGGGCCGGCCAGATCAGCGATGATCGCGGTGCGCCGGCCCGTCATCCTTGATATCAGACGCCGCGGAGTCGGCCAGACATGTATTCAGCCGGAGCAGGCTCAGCCGGACAGCACGCCCTTGGCGGTGGCGTCAGCCACCCAGGTGTCGATTTCGTCGGCCATCGCGTCGGCGAACTGCAGGTCGGTGATCTCGGTCAGCGGCGGGCAGTCGGTGCCGTCGAAGAACTTGGCGTCGACGTTGTCGAGCAGCCGGGCACCCGGGTGCGCTTCCTCGAGATCGTCGAGTTCCTGCAGGTAGTCGACCTCGCGGATGGCGAGGAACTTGAGCTGGACCGGATACCTGGCCAGCTCGATGACCAGCTTGGTCGCGGCCGACCGGTCGTTCGGCGAGCCATCGGTCACGATGATCGCGAAGATCGGCTCGTCGGTGACCTTGGCCTGGGCGAGGAGGTCCTCCAGCACCGGCACGTACCTGGTCGCCCGCATCTGGCGCGGATGCCAGATCCGCGATTCCACGATGCCCTGGTAGTTGGACTGGTCCACCACGACCTCGGGCCACAGTTCGGAGTCGAAGGCGATCACCGGGATCTGGCCGTCGGAGTCGAGCTGGAACGCGTAGCCGAGGGCCCGCTCGACCAGGCGCTGGACGTTCCCGTTGGAGTAGTCCCGGTTCTCACCGAGTTCCATCGAGCGGGAGTGATCCACATACAGCCGGACCGCGCCCCGCAGTCCGGACAGGCTGCGCTTAGACAGGCTGATTCCGGCCTTCTCGGCCCGCTTGACCAGGTCGACGTGGCCGGCCTCGCGGACCTTGGTCAGGTTCACCGCCGGCGCCCCGGTCGGGTCCTTGACCAGGCTGATGGTGCGCGCAGCGGACGGCTCAGGCATGGCGATCACTTCCGGGCATTCGGGTCGTTTCGGCCTAGCCATTCTGCCGGGCCGGCGTCCGGCCCGCTACCGCAACAAGCCGTCCGTCGCCGGGTGATCGACGGCGTCGGCAGCGTCGGCGGCTTCGACGTCGTCGCGGGAGATGCCGAGCAGGTACAAGATCGCGTCCAGGTGCGGGACGCTGAGCGAGGTATCGGCCGCGCTCCGGACCGCGGGCTTGGCGTTGAACGCGATGCCCAGGCCGGCCGCGGCGATCATGTCGAGGTCGTTCGCGCCGTCGCCGACCGCGACCGTCTGGCTGAGCGGAACGCCAGCTTGCGCGGCGAACTGACGCAGCATCCGCTCCTTGCCCGGCCGGTCGATTAGGTCCCCGGTGACCTGGCCGGTCAGCTTGCCGCCGGCGATCTCCAGCGTGTTCGCGGCCGCGAAGTCCAGTCCCAGCTCGGCCGTCAGCCAGTCGGTGACCTGGGTGAAGCCTCCGCTGACGACGCCGCAGTGGTACCCGAGGCGCCTGAGCGTACGGACCAGGGTCCGGGCGCCGGGCGTCAGCCGCAGTCTGCCGGTCAGCTCAGTCAGGACGCCGGCATCGAGCCCGGCCAGGAGTTTCACCCTCTGATGCAGTGCGGAGGCGTAGTCGAGCTCGCCGCGCATGGCCGCCGCGGTGATCGCCGAGACCTCGGCGGCACAGCCCGCGCGGTCGGCCAGCAGGTCGATGGCCTCGTCCTGGAGCAGGGTCGAGTCGACGTCCATCACGATCAGCCGGGTGGCCCGCCGGTGCAGGCCGCCGCGCTGAACGGCGATGTCGGCGCCGAGTTCGACGGAGTCGCGTGCCAGTGCCGCCCGCAGCGCCCCCGGGTCGGCCCCGGATACCTCGAACTCGATGCACGTCACCGGCCGCCGGGCCAGCCGGCCGATCTTGTCGATGTTCGCGCCCGAGGCCGCGATCCGCCCCGCGATCGCCGCGATCACGGCCGGGGTCAGCGGGTTGCCGAGCACGGTGACGTGCAGCCGGCCTCGGCGCCCGGACTCCTCGCCGGAACCCAGCGTGATCTCGGCGTTCATGCCCAGGTCGTCGGCAAGCGAGGAGATCTGGCGGTGAATCGCGGTCAGGTCGGGTGCGGGCCCGCAGGCGAGCAGCACGCCGAGCACGAGGTGACCGCGGATCACGACCTGCTCGACGTCGAGCACGGTCAGGTCGTGGGCGGACAGCCCGGAGAACAGTCTCGAGGTGACTCCCGGCCGGTCGCGGCCGGTCAGCGTCACGAGCAAAGTGGTGTGCGGTCGGGACATGACGCAGCCCACGCTATCGGGACTGGCGGTGTGCCGGGGTCCTGACCTGGGCGGAGCGCCTGCCTCATCCGGTCTCGTCCCGTCTCGCCCGCTCGTGGGGCCCGGACTCCGGCTGCGCCCGACCCGGCCGGCGCGTGCATTGCGGTTTGCGTCCGGCCTTGGTACTGGTTAGGGCAGGTAGTCACAGCCATGATCATCAAGGGGAGGACGACATGGCAGAAGGTCTCGTGCTGCAGTTCGCGGGCATCGGCGAAGCCGACTATGACGCGGTGAACTCCAGGCTCGACTTCAATCCCAGGACCGGTGAGGGCAACTGGCCGGCCGGCCTGCTGCACCACGCGGCCGGAGCCTCAGACAGCGGCTGGGTCGTCACCGAGATCTGGGAATCACGGCAGGCCCAGGGTGATTTCATGGCGTCCCGGCTCGGGCCGGCCCTGGCCGGAATGCCGGAACCGGCCGTGACCTGGTTCGGCGTTGTAGCCGACCAGCACCGGCACTAGAAGCTGGTGATGTCGCCCGCCGCCGGGTAGCGGCGGCGGGCGACAGTGCAGTGCAGCGCGGCGCTGGGCGCACAGGCTAAGCGCACAGGCTGGGCGCAACTTCAGCCTCGTCAGGCGCTTTCGTCACGGGGGGCACACCAGCACGGTTGGGGTGTCCGATTAGTTCGGAGATTCATTCAATCTGGAGACTTTTCGCCGCATGCTGGCCACAAGTCCCCAGATTAAGTTGACTTCAACTTCAGGTGGGTGCGCGGCGGGGCTGGGTGCGGCTGGGGTGGGGCGGGCGGCGCGGTCGGGTGCGGCGGCGTTGCGGCGGCGGCGGTGCGGCGGCGGCGGGGATGGGCGGGGCGGGCTGGTCAGAGGATGGATGTGGCGGGGCTGGTCAGAGGAGGGTGGCGAGCCAGCGGCGGGCGACGACGCCCTGGGCGGCCTGGAACTCCCGTACGGTCGGGATGCCCGGCGGATGCGGCCGCAGCGAGTGCTCGATGAAGAACCCCGCGAGCGCGCACACCGTCGCAGTCACCGCGTCGTGGTCGGCCGCCCGGCCGGCTGCGGTCATCGTCAGCAGTTCGGCCGGTTCCGGGCCGCCTTGCATGGACACGCTGGGGGCCAGGAACACCAGGTCGGAGATGGCCGCCCCGACACAGGCGTGCGGCCAGTCCAGGATGACCGGACCGTCGCGGGTGAGCAGGACGTTGTCGGCCCGGATGTCGGCATGCACCAGGGTGTCGCCCGCGGCGTAGCCGGGCCAGGTCCGCTCTAGTTCGGCCAGCTGGTCCAGGCGGTCACGCGACCACGGGTCGAGCCGGTCGCGGTCCGCGGCCCGGCCCGGGTCGCCGGCCAGTTTCTGCCAGCCGCTGAAGTCCTCGCCGAACTGCTCGGCCAGGCTGGTGAGCGCGACCGGCGAAGGCGTCAAGGTGGCGCCCAGCCGCTCTATCGCGGTCAGGACGGCGGTCAGCTCGGCGGGCCGCCAGG
>DASWAH010000378.1:0-5177 GCA_036391235.1 Streptosporangiaceae bacterium | reverse complement strand
GGCCGGTCGCGGCGCCGCTTCTGAACAGTTCGGCCGTCCGGGCAAAACGGTCAGCCCGCCCTTCCGGCTTGAGGAAGACCGCGAGCAGAGCGACCAGGAATACCGCGAAGACGACGGCCATTGCAGTGCTGCTTTCTGCTGTTGTTCGTGGGGAACTTGACACTGCCCGCTCCGGTGCGATTAAACATCCTGCACGGACACCAGGTTCGCGGGAGGCGGCCGCCCGGTCCGAGCGGTATCGGGGTTTATGTAGCGGATCCGGAGGTAGCTGCCACGGCGCTCACGGCGAGCGGACACCCCTGACGTTCGCCGCCCCGGGCGATCACGGCGATCGTCCGGTTGATCGGAGGTTTTTCGATGCGGATCCTTGGAATCGTCGTCGTGATCTGGCTGGTCATCGGCGCGATCGCCGGTGCGCAGCGGCATTACTACAGTTCAGACCCCAATTGCGCGAAGACGAGCACGATCGTCGTCACGATCCTGGCCGGGCCGCTGAATTACTTCGGCGCGAACCCGAAGGCGCATTGCCCGCACCCCAGCAAGTGATCAGCAGCCGAGCTCGCGCCGATACCAGCCGCCCGGCTTGCCGCCGAGGTGAGCTGGGTCGGCCGGGCCGGCCGGCCGGAACCCGGCTTTGGTCAGTACCTTCTGGGACGCGGCGTTCTGCCAGCTGGTGGCGGCCCGCAGGGTGCGGAGCCCGTGCCGCCTGACCGCCAGCTCACACAGTTCCCGCACGGCCGCGGTCGCGACGCCGCGGCCGGCGGCGTGCTCCGCGACCCGGTAGCCGACCTCGGCGGTGCGGTTCCCGGTGAAATTCAGGTTGAACCGGCCCAGGACCGCGCCGTCGTCGTCGATGAGCAGGTAGTACGCGCCGGCCCCGGCATCTTGCCCGGCCAGCAAGGCAGCGTGACGGCTGGCGAACTGGTCGAAGTAGTCATCGCCGCGGTCGGAGATGAAGGCGGTGAAGTAGGACCGGTTCGCCCGCTCGAAGGCCAGGACCGCGTCCGCGTGGTCGGCTCGCAGCAGCTGCAGTTCAGGCACCGCACGACTCTACCCAGCCCGCCTGGCGGGCTGGCTCAGCCGGAAGGTTCAGCCGGTAGGTTCAGCCCGCTGCCGGGATCGTCTCCAGGTCGGTGAGCACGAGTTCCCTGTCCTCGTCTTCGGTGATCGCGGCGCAAGCGCCCCTGGCCAGCTCGGCCCAGCGGGCGGCCTCGGCGCCGTCACCGGCCAGCGCGGTCGCCCTGGCCAGGGCCTCGTAGGCGAAGGCCAGGTCGAAATCGCCGATGCCCTCGCGTTCGCAGATCATCAGCACCTTGCGAGCGTGGAACAGGGCGGGCTCGGCTCGGCCGAGCACCGCGTACACCCGCGAGCACTGCCATTCGCCCCTGGCCCGGTTGACCGGCTGGCCGCACATCATCCAGTGGTAGACCGACGCGTGTGCGGCGTGCAGCATCTCGGCGTCCTCCGCCTCGGTCCTGTCCTCGGTCTCCAGCAACGTCCAGACATGGTTGAACAGTGCCGCCGCGACCTTACGCTGGGCCGCCTGGTCCAGTGCCGGCTCGTCATTGTCCCGCATGGCCTTCCATTCCTTGTCGGTCATCAGGTGATCCAGGTCGTGCATCTGCCGCTGCATGCGCACCAGCCGCGTCTCCAGCCGCCGCCGGTGCCCGGCCAGCGCTTCGTTCATCGCGGCCGGGTCACGGTCACGCAGGCCGATGAGCCTGCAGACCTCGGCGACCGGCAAGTCGAGTCCGCGCAGCCGCCGCACCAGCCGGGCCGTCGGCAGCTGGTCGGGGTGATACCGGCGGTAGCCGCTGCCCGGCTCGACGAGGGCCGGGGTCAGCAGGCCGACGGCGTCGTAATGCCGCAGGGCCTTGGCGCTCAGGCCGGACGCGCCGGCGAACTGGCCGATGGTCAGCAACTCGCCGCTGTCGTCCGGGTCCTGGCGTTCCATGGCCCGACCGTACGCATTCCCGCTACAGGAAGGTCAACTCGCGCCGCGGCCCAGTTCCCGGCGCAGCGCGCGGAGCGCGGGCTGGGCCGCGAAGTAGGTTCCGGCCAGCGCGATCGCACCGACGGCGAGGTCGACCGAGATCCGGCCCTGCCTGGCCCAGTACACGTCCTTGAGATCGAGCAGCAGCGCGAACTCGTCGACGATCAAGGCCAGCCCGCTGCCATAGCTGAGCGCGACGACCGGATGCCGGCGCTGCCGGTCGGTCCCGCGCACGGCGACCGCGCCCACCCCGGTGAGCAGCCCGATGCCCCACAGGTAGTGATGCAGGTGCTCGCCGCCGGCCGACAGGTTACGGAATGGCCCGCGGCCGGCCCTGATGCTGTAGGTGATACTACGGACGCCGCCGAATGTGCCGGTGAAGGCCAGCCAGCTCACCAGCGCGGCTCGCTGGCGGTCGTCCAGGTCGCTCCGCAGGGCCCGGCGAAGCTCGCCGGAGTGTTCGCGCACACGCGCACGATACGCCCGCCGGGCCAGGCCGGGCAGGCGACACGGCGGCCTGCTTGCCTCGCGGTCGCCTGGCGGTCAGGGCGCGAGCGTGACGACGGGCTCGCCCGGCAGCCACTCCACGACCACCACGGTGGCATCGTCGGACAGCCGGCCGGCCTGGTGTTCTAGCACATGGTTGCTCAGAAGACGGAGCGCCTCGGGGGCCGGAGTGCCGGCCGCGCCCAGGCCGACGATGAACTCGCTGAGCCGCCGGAGGCCGAACGACAGCCCGTCCTTGGACCGGCCCTCGGTCACGCCGTCGGTGTAGAGCAGCAGCCGGTCACCGGGCCGCAGTTGCTCGCTGTAGACCGGCGGCGGACCTGACGGGGCCGGCAGGCCGCGCTGAGCCCGGACGATCCGGTCGATCTCGGATAGGCCGAGCGGCAGGTGCGGACGGGCATACAGCTCCCTGATATCCGAGCCGCGGATCAGCAGGGGCGGCGGGTGGCCGCACGGGATCCACCGGAACTGGCCGGACGACAGATCGAGGTCACACAGCAATGCGGTCGCGAACCGGTCCTGGGCGAAGTGGCTGCCCACGGCCTGGTCAGCGTTGGTCACGGCCTCGGCCAGGCTGCCGCCGGCCCGGCGGGTGCTGCGCGCCGACGCCATCGCCACGCTGGCCACCAGCCCGGCGGCCAGGTCGTGGCCGGACGCGTCAAACAGCGACACGTGCAGCAGGTCGCCGGCCAGCGAGTAGTCGAAGGCATCGCCGCCGACCTCGTAGGCCGGCTCGATCGAGGCGGCGACCAGCACCCGCGTGGTCGCGAAGGTTCTGGGGGCCAGCATCGCCCAGACCAGCTCGCCCTGGACGGCCATCTCGTGGCTGCGCTTGGCCCTGGCGTAGGTGTCGCTGTACGTGCTCTTGCCCGCCACCAGCAGGCCGGCCAGCGACGCCAGCATGGTCAGCCTGGGCAGCATCCGCTGGCCGACGTCGGTGCACAGGAGTTCGATGACCCCGAGCCGCTCGGTGCCGTCGAGCAGCGGCAGCCAGACCCGGCTGGTGCCGCCGCCGGCCGGCACGACCTGGGCGTCGAGCGTGCGGAAGGCCAGGCCGGCCAGCGAGGACTCGATGTCCAGCGGCTGCTCGTCCTGGGTGATGCCGCCGGGCACGACCCACAGGTAGCGCTGCTGCAGGTCGGCCATGTGCACGGCGGCCCCGGTCACCCCGAGCGGGGCGGCCGCCTCGGCCAGTGTCCTGGCGACGTCGCCGGGAGGCAGCAGATGCGATCGCTGAACCAGGCTGACGGCGGCCCGTCCGGCCGCCGCGTCCAGGTCCTGCTCGTCGTCCGCCATTACCCTCCGGTTTCACTGGTGCTGTCCGCGTCGGCCCAGGGTACCCAGGCCGCCGGCTCAGCCGCGCCAGCGGAGGAGCAGGACGGCCAGCACGTAACTCACCCCGCTCAGCGCGAGCAGCCAGCCATAGCCGCCGGGATCCTCGCCGCGGGCCAGCCTGATCATCACGACGACGATGAGCGCGACCAGCACCGCGAGTCCGGCCAGGGCCGTCGCCCGCAGGTCGATCTGGGCGAACCGCTCGTCCCGGCCGTCGCCGCGCAAGCCGCGGATGGTCTCGCTCCGGCCGCCGAGCAGCACGGCGAGCCCGGCCACGACCATGACCCCGAGCGAGTAGGCGCCCTCGCCGGGGTGGCCCCCGATCCAGCATGCGGCCAGGAACACCAGCCCGAGCGCGAGGCAGAAGGCGGGCAGGAACCACTTGGACTTGGTGAACTGCTGGCTAGGGTTCGGTGTCATCGAACATCTCCTCGACGGTCACGCCGAAATAGCGGGCCAGGGCGAGCGCGAGCGGCAGCGACGGGGTGTACCGCTCGTTCTCGATCGAGTTGATCGTCTGGCGTGACACCCCCATCGCCTCGGCCAGCTGTCCCTGGGCCAGGCTCCGCTTCGTGCGCAGCGCGCGCACCGTGTTCTTCATGATGGACTCGTCGTCCGGCCTGCCGCGACCGGCTTACCTGGGCTGCCGGCGGGCTGGCATGCAGCGGGTGCCGCGGATCGGCCAGACCGCGATCAGCACGGCCGGCGCCCACGCCACCGACTCCAGCGGTCCCCAGCTGCCCTGCCGGGCCGCCTGCACCGCCGCGCTGGCGACGACGACGAGGGCGACCAACGTGGCCGCTCCGTACAGGATCCGTGTCCGCCTAGTCATGGGCTTGCTTCCTTCCCGTTTGTCAAGTTCGCTTGTCACTAGCAAGTGAACTTGACGCGCGGGTTTTTGTCAAGCGAACTTGTCAGGCCTCCGGCACCGGCCGTCCCGGCCGTCCCCTGGTCCTGGCGGCCCAGTGGCCCAGCCCCGCGCCACCGGGATCGCTGGGTGGAGTCATCGCGTCATAGACCGGAGGACTCTACCCAGCGATTCCGGTTGGGGCTGGCCGTGCGAGCGCGGGGTCGGCGGGTGAGCCGGACGGCCCAGGCGCGGATGTCGGCCCAGTCCCGCAGGTCCCGGCGGGGCGGATCGACGTCGCCGAAGACGACGACCTCGACCGGCAACAGCTCGCGCTCCTTCTCCAGGGCCCGGCCGAGTTGCGCTCGCGAGTCCCGCACCGAACGGGCCGGAACAAGCGCGACCTGCTCGCCGCGACGTAGCCGCTGCGCCTCCGCGGTGCCCTGTCAGCCGTGCTGGGGTCGGTCAGCGCCCTACCCAGTTGCCCGCCGCGAA
>DASWAH010000377.1:0-3763 GCA_036391235.1 Streptosporangiaceae bacterium | reverse complement strand
CCAGTTCCTGGAGAACAAGGAAGGCACCCAGGAGGAGTTCTTCCACACGTTCAACACCCTGCACAACGCGACCAAGCAGATCGTGATCTCCAGCGACCGCGCGCCCACGCGGCTGGTCACGCTGGAAGACCGGCTGCGCAGCCGGTTCGAGTGGGGGCTGCTGACCGACATCCAGCCGCCCGAACTGGAGACCAGGATCGCGATCTTGCGCAAGAAGGCGGTCCAGGACCGGCTGAACGCCCCGCCCGAGGCGCTGGAGTACATCGCGAGCCGGATCTCCACCAACATCAGGGAGCTGGAGGGCGCGCTGATCAGGGTCAGCGCGTTCGCCAGCCTGAACCGGCAGCAGGTTGACCTGCAGCTGGCCGAGTTCGTGCTCAAGGACCTGATCCCCGAGGCCCAGGGCCCGGAGATCACCGCCGCGACGATCATGGGCCAGACCGCGTCCTACTTCGGGCTCTCGATCGACGA
This sequence comes from Streptosporangiaceae bacterium, assembly GCA_036391235.1. Lineage (GTDB taxonomy): Bacteria > Actinomycetota > Actinomycetes > Streptosporangiales > Streptosporangiaceae > Chersky-822. The sequence goes on along the minus strand of DASWAH010000377.1, from coordinate 3,292 downwards.
CCTGTGCGGCACATCCCGCTCGCGGGTGCTGGTGACCGCCCGGCAGATCGCCATGTACCTGTGCCGGGAGCTGACCGACTTGTCCCTGCCCAAGATCGGGCAGCACTTCGGCGGCCGCGACCACACGACCGTGATGCACGCCGACCGGAAGATCCGCTCGCTGATGGCCGAGCGCCGGTCGATCTACAACCAGGTGACCGAGCTGACCAACCGGATCAAGCAGCAGGCCCTGCCCAGCTGACCGGCGATCGCGCCGTCAGGTCTGGGACAGCACGGCTGGTATCGGGCTACACGGACCTACTCCACGCACCGTGACCGCTCTCTCACTCAAGGCGGTCAGTCATCACTATCCGCACACACAGGCTGTGGATAACTGTGTGGATGACCCTGCGGACAGACGCCTCAGGCCGGGGACGAACCGGGGACAACCTCCGCTGGCTGGCCGGCAATCGCCGCCCGTGCACAGCCGGGGGCCGGCCGGCCGACCCGCTGTCCACCTGCGCTGTGCACGAAAAAGCGGGCCTGACCTGCTCGTTCGCGGCTATCCCCAATATCCACCCCACCTACTATGACTACGAGCTATCTATCTATCGCGATCCAAGAGCCAAGTAGCGTCCAGGCCTCGGATCGCGTCGCGCCGGCCCGGCCGGGCCCAGTCCGCCAAGGCCAGGTACGCCAGCGTCCAGGCAGGCTAGGCTTTCCTGAGCACAACCCCGTCCCCGCTTGCCAGCGGTGCTCGCCAGACCACCCCCGAGCGCGCCTGCTCCGCCAGCACGTGTGAACGAAAGGCGGCTTGCCGTGCAGATCGTGGTCGAACGTGACGTCTTCGCCGACGCTGTGGCCTGGACCGCGCGTGCCCTTCCGGCCCGGCCGACCGTGCCGGTCCTGGCGGGCATGCGGCTCCATGCCAGCGACGATGAGCTGACCCTGTCGAGCTTCGACTACGACGTCTCGGCGCTCGCCAAGCTGCCGGTCGACACCCAGGCGGCCGGGAGCGCGCTGGTGTCCGGCCGGCTGCTGGCCGAGATCAGCCGGAGCCTGCCCGGCCGGCCGGTGCAGATCGTCTCCGAGGGCGGTCGGGCCGTTCTCACCTGCGGCAGCGCCACCTTCAACCTGCTGACCATGCCGGAAGACGAGTACCCGGCCCTGCCGGAGATGCCGCCCGCTGCGGGCGCCGTCGGCAGCGACGCCTTCGCGACCGCCGTCAGCCAGACCGCGATCGCCGCGGGCCGTGACGACACCCTGCCCTCGCTGACCGGCGTGCGGATCGAGATCGAGGGCGAGACGCTCACCCTGATCTCGACCGACCGGTACCGGCTGGCCGTCCGCGAGTTGCGCTGGAGCCCGGCCAGGCCCGACCTCGCGGCCGCCGTGCTGGTCCCGGCCCGGGCCCTGACCGACACCGCCAGGTCGCTGACCTCGGCGGCCGAGGTCGCCATCGCCCTGGCCCTGCCCGGTGAGGAGTCCGGCATCGGGCCGCACGCCGGAGGAGACGGGATGATCGGCTTCGAGGCCGGCGGCCGCCGCACCACGACCAGGCTGCTCAGCGGGGAGTTCCCGCGGTACCGGGCGCTGCTGCCGTCGACCGTCAACGCGACCGCCGAGGTGTCCACCAGCCTGCTGGCCGAGGCCGTCCGCCGGGTCGCTCTGGTCGCCGAGCGCAACACCGCCGTCCGGCTGAGCTTCGCCCAGGGTCAGGTCACCCTGGAGGCGGGCACCTCCGACGAGGCCCAGGCCGACGAGGTCATCGAGGCGAGTCTGGACGGGGACGACCTGACCATCGCGTTCAACCCGACCTACCTGCTCGACGGGCTGACCGCGATGGACAGTGACACCACCAGGCTGGCGTTCACCGAGCCGGGCAAGCCCGCGCTGCTGACCGGCAAGCCAGGTCCCGACGGGACGCCGGACTACCAGTACCTGCTCATGCCGTTCCGCCTGAACAGCTGACTCACGGCTAGTCTGCCTGGCGTGCACGTCGCCCGGCTCGCCCTGACCGACTTCCGCTGCTACGAGGCCGCGGACGTCACGTTCGAGGCCGGCGTCACGACGTTCACCGGCCAGAACGGCGCCGGCAAGACCAACCTCGTCGAGGCCGTGAACTACGTGGCCACCTTCGGCAGCCACCGGGTCGCGGCCGACGCGGCGATGATCAGGGCGGGTGCCGACCGCGCGATCATCCGGTGCTCGGTCAGGTCGGCCGCCCGGGATGCGCTGGTCGAGATCGAGCTCAACCCGGGCCGGGCCAACCGGGTCCGGCTGAACCGGGCCCCGCTCCCCCGGCCACGCGAAGCGCTCGGCACGCTGCGGTGCGTGCTGTTCGCCCCCGAGGACCTGGCCATCGTCAAGGGCGATCCGGCCGAGCGGCGCCGGTACCTGGACGACCTGCTGGTCGCGAGCCGGCCCAGGTACGCGGCCGTCCGCTCGGACTACGAGCGGGTCGTCCGGCAGCGCAGCGCGCTGCTGAAGTCGGCCCGGGCGGCCGGGCGGGGCGTTCCGGCCGGCCTGGAGGTGTGGGACGACCAGCTGATCGCGCACGGCACCGAGCTGACCGCGGCCCGGCTGCGGCTAGTCGCCGCGCTTCGGCCGCTGGTCACCGGCCGGTACGCGGACGTGTCAGGCGGCGCGCGAGGCGCCGCGATCTCCTACCGGATGGGCTCGGAGCGGTCGGGCGTGTTCGACCCGGACGCCGAGCCGGTCAAGCTGGCCCAGGCCATGCGCGAATCGCTGGACCGGCTCCGCCGGGCCGAGCTGGAACGGGGCGTCTGCCTGGTCGGCCCGCACCGGGACGAGCTCGACCTGCGGATCGGAGACCTGCCCGCGCGCGGCTACGCAAGCCACGGCGAGTCCTGGTCGCTGGCGCTCGCGCTCAGGCTGGCCGCGTTCTGGCTGCTGCGGGCGGACGGCGAGGATCCGGTGCTGATGCTGGACGACGTTTTCGCCGAGCTCGACGCCGGGCGCCGGGACCGGCTCGCCGAACTGGCCGCCGAGGCCGAGCAGGTGCTGGTGACCGCGGCGGTCGCCGCGGACGTCCCGGCCCGGCTGGCCGGAGCGGCCTACGCGGTCACGAACGGGGTGGTGAACCATGCCGGGTGAGCGCCGGGATCACGAGCCGCGGACCCAGGAGCCGCGGGCTGCACTGCCCGAGGACGAAGGCCGCACCGCCCTCGCGGCCCAGGCCCTGGCCACGGCCCGGGCGGCCGCCCTGGCCAAGGGGAACCGGCCCGCGGCAGTACCGCGGCCTGGAGTTCCGGCTGGCCCTGGGGATCAGCCAGCCGCGGCGGTCCGTCCC
>DASWAH010000376.1:0-9881 GCA_036391235.1 Streptosporangiaceae bacterium | reverse complement strand
CCGCGCCGCCCGCTCGATCGCGGGCAGGTCGGGCTGGCCGCCGATGCGCAGCTCGCGGCCGGAGGCCGCCTCGAGCTCGGCCAGGTTCGGCTTCACCACCGCGGGCCCGGCCGCCGCGCCCAGCCGCAGGGCCGGGCCGCTGGCGTCCAGGATCACCGGCACGCCGGCCCGGTCGGCGATCGCGATCAGGCCGGCATAGGCATCCTCGGGCACTCCGGGCGGCAGGCTCCCGGATAGCACCACCGCGGCGGCCCGGCCGGCCGAGGCGCGGTAGGCGGCGGTGAAATCGGCGTACTCGGCCGGCGTCACTTGCGGCCCCGGCTCGTTGAACAGCGCCGTCTGCCCGCGCGAGTCGTCCGCGACCACGAACGTCCGCCTCGTCTCCCCCGCGATCGTGGTCAGGGCGGCGGTGATCCCGGTCCCGGCCAGCCCGGCTCTGACCGACCTGCCTGTACAGCCGCCGCACAGCCCGGCGAGCGTGACCGGCTGGCCCAGCGCGCGCAGCGTCCGGGCCACGTTCAGCCCTTTGCCGCCGGCCCTGACGTGCACCTGGTGCGGGCGGTTGACCCCGCCCCAGTCGGCCTCGTCGACGTAGTGGGTGACGTCCAGCGCCGGGTTCAGCGTGACGACGACGATCATCGCCCTGGCGCGGGCGGCCCGGCCCCGTCCAGGATCACCGACCTGGTCAGGTTGCGCGGCCGGTCAGGATCCAGGCCCGCCGCCCGGGCCAGCGCGACCGCGACCCGGTGCACCCGCACGAGCTCGGCTAGCGGCGGCTCGTCCGACTGCCATATCTGGCCGCCGGCCGCGGCGACGTCACCCGCGAGGCCCGCGGGCGCCGGGCCGAGCATCCAGACCAGACTGCCGGGTCCGGTTACCGCGATAGGGCCGTGCCGGAACTCCATCGCCGGGTAACTCTCGCTCCACAGGCCGGCCGCTTCGCGCAGCTTCAGTGCCGCCTCGCTGGCCAGCCCGGTCGTCCAGCCGGTGCCGAGGAAGGTGAACTGCCTGGCCCTGGTCAGCGCGCCAGGCAGCGGCGCGGCGAGCACGCGCTCGGCCGCCCGGGCAGCCGGCTCGATGTCGGTACCCAGGTGCGCGAGCAGCAGCGCCAGTTCGGTCGTGGCGAACCTGGTCTGCACCACCGACTGCTCGTCGGCGAAGTCCAGCGTGATCAGGGCGCCGGCTGCGGTCGCGATCGGCGTGGCCGGGTCGGCCGTGATCGCCACCGTCGGCTGGGCCGCGCCGATCTGGCCGAGCAGCCTGAGCACCTCGGTCGTGGTACCCGACCTGCTCAGCACCATCAGCCGGTCGTAGCGGCGGCCGGCCGGCATCTCCGAGGCCGCGAAGGCGTCGGTCTCGCCCTGGCCGGCCGCTTCCCTGGCCGCCGCATAGGACTGGGCGATGAACCAGGACGTGCCGCAGCCGGCCACGGCCACCCGCTCCCCGGGCTCGGGCAGCAGCCCGGCCACTTCGGGCAGCAGCCGCACCGCCCGGCGCCAGCACTCAGGCTGTGAGGCGATCTCGGTCTCGGTTCGCATCAAGGTCCCCCTGTCGGTCAGGTTCCGGCGAGGCCGGTCGCGGCAACCGACCGGACGAAGTACCGCTGGGCCAGCAGGAATACGGCCAGCATGGGGATCAGGCTCATCATGTTGCCGGCCATGAGCATCGTCCATTCCGTCTGATGGGCGCCCTGGAACGTGGCCAGGCCCAGGGGCAGGGTCATCTCGTTCGGGTTGCTGATGGCGATCAGCGGCCACAGGAAGTTGTTCCAGGAATCCAGGAAGGTCAGCGCGGCCAGGGTCGCGAGCGCCGGCGCCGACAGCGGCAGCACGATCCTGAGCAGCACGGTCAGCCTGCTCGCGCCGTCGACCCTGGCCGCTTCCTCGTACTCGATCGGCAGCGTGCGGAAGAACTGGCGCAGGAAGAAGACGCCGAACGCGGTCGCCGCGTTCGGCACTATCAGCGAACCGATGTGGCCGATCCCGGCCCCGGCCAGCAGGTTGATCCCGATCCACTTGGTGATCAGGAACTGCGGGATCATCGTTACCTGGAACGGGACCATCAGCGTGGTCATGATCGCCGCGAACAGCAGCCCGCGGCCGAGGAAGCGGAACCGCGCGAACGCGTACCCGGCGGCCGAGCACAGGACCAGGTTGCTCAGCACCGTGCTGAGGGCGACGACCGAGCTGTTCCAGAAGAACCGGCCGAACGGTGCGGCGTGCAGCGCGTCGGAGTAGTTGGCGAACCGCAGCACGTGCGGGGTCAGGTCGGGCGGGAACCGGAGCGCCTCCGACGTGGTCTCGACCGACGTCACGATCATCCAGAAGAACGGGAAGATCAAGATGAACGTGGCCGGCACCAGGACCAGGTGCCACGGGCTGAACGGCAGCCGCCGGCGCGCGCTCATGACCGGTAGTACGTGAACCGGCGGCCGACCCTGAACTGGATCGCCGTCGCCACGAGGATCACGATGAACAGCAGGTAAGCGATGGCCGAGGCGTAGCCGAAGCTGAAGTTCTGGAAGGCCTGCTGGTACAGGTAGTAGACGAGGACCGTGGTCGCGCCGAGCGGGCCGCCCTGGGTGGACAGGTAGACCTCGTCGAACAGCTGCAGCGCGTTGATCGTCAGCCAGACGGCCAGGAAGAGCGTGGCCGGGCTGAGCAGCGGCAGCGTCACCCGCCGGAACGTCGTCCACCGGCCGGCCCCGTCGATGGCCGCCGCTTCGGTCAGCTCTTTCGGAACGCCCTGCAGGGCGGCCAGGTAGATGACCACCGCGAATCCGGTCCAGCCCCAGATCGTCATCACGACGATGACCCCGAGCGCCTGCGACGGGTTGTTGAGGAACTGCTGCTGTGGCAGGCCGGCCAGGCTGAAGAAGTAATTGACGATGCCGAAGGACGGGTCGAACAGCCAGATGAAGACCAGCGCCTCGCTGATCGTCGAGATCGCCATGGTCAGGTAGGCAGCCGTTCGGTACAGCCAGATGAATTTGATCTCCCGGTTCATCGCGACCGCCAGGAACAGGCCGACGATCATCGTGCCCGGCACGAACAGCGCGGTGTAGATGACCGTGTGCGAGGCGGCCGAGAGCACGGCCGGATCACCGATCGCCTGGCGGTAGTTGCGCAGCCCGACGAACGGAGTGTGCGGCGTGAGCAGGTTGTTCTGCTGGAACGACATCACCAGCGACCAGACGATCGGCACCGCGCCGAAGAGCAGGATGATGACCGACGCGGGCGTGACGAACGCCCACCCGACCGCGGACTCCGGTCGGCCCACCCGGCGGCCGGCTACCGTGCTGGCCGCCACCTCAGCCGCCGGAGCCGGCCAGGATCGAGTTCACCTTGGCCGCGGCCGCGTCCAGGGCCGCTTTCGGTTCCGTCTTGCCGAGCAGCACCGACACGATCATGGTCCCGAGCACCTGCGAGATCTGCGGGTAGACCGCGATCTGCGGCCTGGCCTGCTTCACGTTGCCGAGGTTGGTGATGAACGTGTCGACCCCGGGCAGCGCCGCGTTCATGGCGGCGTCGAACGCCGGGGTGGCGATCGACTGACGGATCGGCAGGTCGCCGGTGGCCAGCGAGAAGGCCTTGGCCTGGGCGGGGGCGGTGAGCCACAGGATGAACTTCTCCGCCGCGCTGACCTGCGCGGCTCCGTTGTTGAAGAGCACCCAGTTGTCAGGACCTGAGATCGTCTGATGGCCGCCGGAGGCACCGGGGAAGGCCGGCATGATCTGCACGCCGTACTTCACGTTGCCGAAGCCGGACAAGTCCCACGGGCCGGTGACCAGCATCCCGATCTTGCCCGAGTTGAACAGCGTGGCGTAGGGCTGATCGGCTGGGTCGAGGTATACCGAGTGATCGGTCACGGCCATCGTCCGCAGCGTGTTCAGCGAGGTCAGCCCGGCGGGCGAGTCGAACGCCGCCTTCGTGTTGGAGGCGTTCAGGATCGCGCCGCCCGCCTCCCAGAGCAGGGGTTCCCAGTGCCAGACCGTGTCCTCGGTTCCCGGCGTGACGTAGGCGGTGCCGTACTGCTTGATCGCCGGCTTGGTCAGTGCCTTAGCGTCGGCCTGGAACTGCGTCCAGGTCCAGCCAGCCGTGGGCGGCTTGAGGCCGGCCTGCGCGAACAGCGTCTTGTTGTACACCACGGCCAGGTTGTCGACCAGGGCGGGCACCCCGATGACCTTGCCGTTGACGGTCGCCACGGCCCGCTCCCCGACCCAGAAGTCGTTCCAGTTCACCGACGGCTTGGCGACCACCTTGGTGAGGTCCACGACCTGCGGGATCTTGGCGATGTTGGGGGCCCAGGAGCCGTAGAGGTAGGCGATGTCCGGCGGCGTGCCGCCCCGCACCGCGGTCAGTACCTTCTGCAGCGTGTTGTCGTTGTTGACCTGCAGCACATTGACGTTCACACCGGATTTCTTCTCGTACTGCGCGACCAGCTTGGTGAACTCGGTCTGCTCGGCGCCGGTGTAACCCTCCCAGATCGAGATCGACTTGCCAGACCCCCCGCCGCCGCTGCCGGTGCCGCACGCGGCCAGCCCGGCGGCGGCCAGCGCGCAGGCGGTCAGGGTGGTCAGGGTCCGCAGGCGAGGAGATCTCATCAGACGTCCTTTGTTCACCCCGCGGCGTGCTCACCCGGGTCGCGCCGGCTTGCGCGGGGGTGTCACGAGATGCGGCGGTTGGCCCCTAATCTTGGGCATCCAGGGCGGTCGTGTCAACCGGGCGAGAACACCGATGTGCAGTCTCATCGCAGGTCGGTTGCGCGTAACTCGGAAGATGCTGCGTTATCTTGCACGAATCGGCGCGCAATGGAACACTTTCGAGCTGTGATCAAGATTGCGTTCATCGGCGCGGGCAGCATCGAGTTCACCAGGAACGTCGCTACCGACCTGTGCGGCTTCACCGGCCTGGGCGAACAACTTGAGCTGGCTCTGTACGACATCAGCGCGGACCGGCTGGCGTTCGCACAGCGGCTGGTCCGCCAGATCGTGGCCCAGACCGGCGCCCAGGCGACGGTCACGGCGACCGATGACCGCGCCCGGGCGGTCAGCGGAGCCGCCTACGTGATCAACGAGATCCAGGTCGGCGGCTACGCCTCGACCCGGCTGGACTTTGACATCCCGGCCCGGTACGGAGTCCGTCAGACAATCGCCGACACCCTCGGCATCGGCGGCATCTTCCGCGGGCTGCGCACGATCCCGGTCGCGGTCGCGCTGGCCCAGGACATGCTGCGGCACTGCCCGGACGCCTGCCTGCTGAACTACACCAACCCGATGGCGATGGTGCCGTGGGGCGTCTACGCGGGTACCGGCCTGGAGCGGGTGTACGGACTCTGCCACTCGGTGCGGGACACCCACGGGTTCCTGGCCAGCCTGGTCGGCGTGCCCGAGGCCGAGATCCGGTTCGTCACCGCCGGCTTCAACCACCAGGCTTTCGTGCTCGCGTTCGAGCATCAGGGCCAGTCGCTGTACCCGAAGCTGGCCAAGGTGATCGAGGCCGACCCCGAGCTGCAGCGCCGGGTCAGGGTCGAGATCTTCCGCCGGTTCGGCTACTTCCCGACCGAGTCGAGCGAGCACTCGGCCGAATACGTGCCGTGGTTCATGCGGCACGATTCGCAGGTCGACCGGTTCCGCGTCTTCGTCGGTGACTACCTGGCCAGGTCGGAGGAGAATCTGCGCGAGCTGGAGGAGTGGAGCGCCCAGCTCGAGGCCGGCCAGGACCTGGACCTGGAGCCGACCCAGGAGCTGGCCTCGCAGTTCATCTACTCCGCGCTGACCGGGGCCGAGCAGGAGATCTACGTCAATGTCCGCAACGGCGGCCTGATCGAGAACCTGCCCGCCGACGCCTGCGTCGAGGTGCCGTGCCAGCTCGGGCCGGCCGGACCGCGCCCGCAGGCCGTCGGCGCGCTGCCCGTGCAGCTCGCCGCCCTGAACCGGACGTTCCTCAACGTGGTCGAGCTGACGGTGCAGGCGGTGCTGACCGGGCGCCGCGATCACGTGTACCAGGCCGCCCTGCTCGACCCGAACACCGCCGCCTCGCTGACGACCGACCAGGTGGTGGCCATGTGCGACGACCTGCTCGCGGCCCACGCCCCGCTGCTGCCGGCCGCCCTGACCCGCTAGCCGCGGCCGGGCGGATGGACCGGCCGCGCGTGCGGCAGGATGAGGACCGTGCCCATTTCCGTCGGGACTTCAGGCTGGCAGTACCGTGCCTGGCGTGACGTCCTGTACCCGTCTGACGTGCCGCAACGGCGCTGGCTCGGGTACTACGCCGAGCGCTACGCGACCGTGGAGAACGACGGCAGTTTCTACCGGCTGCCCGCTCGTGAGACCTTCGAGAGCTGGCGGGCGGCGGTGCCTGACGATTTCGTCATGGCCATCAAGGCGAGCCGGTTCCTGACCCATGTCAAGCGGCTGCGTGACCCGGCCGAGCCGGTCGAACGGCTGATGCACGCGGCCGCGGGCCTCGGCCCGCGGCTCGGCCCCGTCCTGCTGCAGCTGCCGCCCAATCTCCAGGCCGACGCGGCCAGGCTCGATGCCTGCCTGGCCGAGTTCGGCAAGTACGGCCGCGACGGCCACGACAGCCATGACGGCCACCAGGATCACGGGGGCCGGGTCAAGGTGGCGGTCGAACCGCGCCATGCGTCCTGGTGGACCGACGAGATCAAGGACGTGCTGGCCGGTCACGACGCCGCCCTGTGCTGGGCCGACCGGCGCGGCCGGCCGGTGACGCCGCTCTGGCGCACCGCGAACTGGGGCTACCTGCGGCTGCACGAGGGAGCGGCCAGCCCGTGGCCGCGCTACGGCCGCCAGGCCCTGCGAACCTGGCTGGACCGGATCGGGCGGTGCTGGCCCGGCCGGGAACCCGTGTACGTCTACTTCAACAACGACCAGCACGGCGCGGCCGTCGCCGACTCGGCCGCGTTCGCCCGGCTGGCCGTACAGGCCGGCCGCGAGGTGACCAGGACGGCGCCTGGCTAACCGCCGTAGACCTTCCTCAGGAACGTGTTCGCGATCGGGCCCGCGCTGGTCGCGCCGAACCCGCCGCCCTCCACCAGCACGGCGAAGGCCAGGTCGCCGTCGTAGCCGATGAACCAGCCGTGCGACTGGAGGTTCTTGCCGGTCCCGTACTCGGCCGTCCCGGTCTTGCCGTAGACACCTGGCGGGAAGCCGACTCCGGCCGCGGTGCCGATGGTCACGACGGCGTGCATCATCGGACGCAGCGTGGCGATGATCGACGGGCTGATCGTATGCGGGTGCGCCTTCTGCTTGGGCATCGGGTTCACGACCAGGAGCGGGGGCCGCCAGGTGCCGCTCTGGGTGGCCGCCGCCTCGGACGCCTGGCTCAGCGGGCTGGCCAGGTCGGTGCCCTGCCCGAAGGCCTGGGCGGCCAGGGCGGTCGAGTCCGGCGGCCGCTGGAACGAGCCGAGCCGGGCCGGTATGCCGAGGGCGGGGGTGGCGTCGTAGCCGTACAGCTTGGCCATCGCCTCCAGCTTGGCCCCGGTCAGCCGCTGGGCGGCCAGCTCGGCGAAGGTCGTGTTGCAGGAGATCGCGAACGCCTTGAGCAGCGTGGTCGACCCGAGCTGCTCGTTCTGGTCGTTGTGGATGGTGTAACCGCCGATGTCGACCTTGCTCGGGCAGTCCACCGGGCTCGAGGGCGTCATGCCCTCCTTGGCCAGGGCCGAGGCAGTCACGATCTTGAACGTCGATCCCGGCGGGTACAGCCCGTACAGTGCCCGGTCCCAGCTGCCCGGGCGTTCGACCATCGCGAGCACCCGGCCGGTGGACGGCTGGATCACCACCATGTCGATGGGCTTGCTGGTCGATGCGGCCAGCACCGCCTGGGACGCGGCGAGCTGCACCGACATCCGGATGCTGGTCCTGACCGGTTTGCCAGGTATCGCAGCGAACTTGTGCACGACACCGTCGTCCTGTTTGCCCGGGCCGGTCAGGTGGATGGTCAGCGAAGGGCTGCCGGCCAGCCGGGACTGATAGGTCTGCTCGATGCCGCTCTGGCCGACCGGGTCGCCCGCCTTGTAGGGCGCGCCGAGCCGCTTGGCCTGAGCCTTCGTGGCCGGCCCGACGTAGCCCGCGATCAGCGCGAGCGAACCAGACTGGGCGAGCGTGGCCGGCGAGCTGAGCGCGGTGCCGTCCGAGGTCAGGATCGGCGCCCGGGACGGCCAGGCGCTGGACAGCGTGAACCGCTCCCCCGCCCTCAGCCGCGGGTAGATCACCGAAGGACTCCAGCGGACCCACCAGCGCCGGTTCTTGTTCACCAGGTGCACGATTCCGCGGTACCGCCAGGTGTGGCCGCCGTTCAGCTGGTCGGTGACCGTGAACCTGGCCAGGGCGGTCCCGCCGTTCGAGGTCACCGCGCCCAGCCGCAACGTCCTGCCGCGGACGCCGAGCTGCTGGTCGGCCGCGGTGATCGGCCCGGCCACGCCGCCGGCCGGCCGGCCGACGCTGACCTGGTTCATCGCCCGGTAGTTCTGCCGCTGCCAGCCGCGCAAGAACTCGGCCGCGGTCTGCTGAGGACTGCCCTTGGAGCGCAGCAGCAGGTACCCGCCGCCCGCCGCCGCGGCCGCGGCGATCAGCACGACCACGATCGAGACCACCACGAATGTGCGGCGCCTGCGCCCGCGCTTCCGCGGCGGCTCCTGGCCGGCCCCGGCCGGCCCCGCCGCTCCGGTCACCGGAATCGCCGGGCCGGACGCGTGCGGCGCGCCAGCCGCGTGCGCCGCGCCAGACCCGTGCGCCGGACCGGACGCCTGCGCCGGGCTGCCACCGGCCTGGGTCCAGCCCGCCGGCCAGGCCGCGGCCCCCGGGTCTTCCGCGTCGGCCTGGCCAGGCGGCCATTGCCCGGGCGGGCTTGGATAACGGCCGGAGCTTCCGAACGGCTGGGGCGGCGCGGCCCGGTCCTGGTACGCCCGCCCGCCAAGTTCCGGTCCGGCGGGCAGGTAGGGGCGGCCGCCCGGCGGTGCCGGCGGCGATGACCGGGCCTGACCGGTCCCGGCCGGGCCGTTCCCGCTGTCTAGCGGATCGCCATATCGCTGATCCTGCTGCCACCAGCCGTGCTGCTGGGGCTCGGGGTACTGCTGCGGCGGCGTCCGCGGCTGGCCTTCCGGCTGGCGCACGCCCTGACCAGGACCAGGACCAGCCCACCGAGCCTCACCCAGGTCCTGGCCGGCCTCCGGCCGAGGCAGGGCGCCCGGCCAGCCGGGCACCTCAGGCCGCTGATCCGCACCGGCCCGCTGACCGGCGGCTGGCTGCTGGCCAGGTTCTGGTTGCTGCTCCGCGGGCTGATCGGGCTCCCCGCGGGCCTTGCGTCGACGCATAGGGGCCCTCCCGGCGGTACTTGTGTACCGTCCCGCATGACACTGCACGGGACGATAGCCACACCATCGGCAATGCCCAGAGCGCACCAGACACCGGCGGCGGCAGACGAGAGATCGGGTCAAGCTGGCCGAAGACCGTGACTATCTACTCACGCGAATCCTAACCGGCGGTTCGCGCAGGGAGTGCCGGATCGGCTGCTCTGCCCCACAGTTAAATCCTCTGACCTGCTAAAACAGCCGATCAGGTTTGGCCTGGCCGGCCGATGATCTCGCCGTGCGGTATCAGGAACCAGCCGTCCTCGCTCTCCGCCCAGCGCCGCCAGGCACTGGCCAGGCGTTCCAGATCGGCGGTCGTGGCCAGGCCGTGCTCGAGCGCGCGGCCGGCGAACGCGGAGCTGGTGACCCGCTCGGCCCAGAGCGCCCCCCACCATGGCCGGTCCAGCGGCCCCGCGTAACACCAGGCACTCGCCGACGCCTCGATGCCGGTCAGGCCGGCCGTCCTGGCCCAGGACAGCAGATGCCGTCCGGCGTCGGGTTCACCGCCA
>DASWAH010000375.1:0-10583 GCA_036391235.1 Streptosporangiaceae bacterium | reverse complement strand
ACCGCTGGCCGGCCGGCCGGCGGGGCCGGCGGGCGGACGGTGTCGGGGCCGCGGCAGCAGCCACGGCGGCCGAGCGCCGCCCAGCGGCGCCCGGCCGGCAAGAAGAAGCGCCGGTAGGCGTTCGGTGCCCGAATCGGACTCTGCGGCGCTGGCCGACCGGGGTGAGGACATCGCCGCGGTGCTGCGGCGGCTGATCAGGGACGTGCCCGACTATCCGCAGCCGGGCGTGATCTTCAAGGACATCACGCCGCTGCTGGCCGACCCGGCCGGATTCGCGGCCGCCGTGCGGGCCCTGGCGGACGGGCACGAGCGGATCGATAAGGTCGCCGGGATCGAGGCCCGCGGTTTCATCCTCGCGGCCCCGGTCGCCCGCGAGCTCGGCGTCGGTTTCGTTCCCGTCCGCAAGGTCGGCAAGCTGCCCGGTCCCACGCATGCGGAGACCTACCAGCTGGAATACGGCACCGCCACCGTCGAGGTGCACACCGACGCGTTCGCGCCCGGCGAGCGGGTGCTGATGATCGACGACGTGCTGGCCACCGGCGGCACCGCCGGGGCGACGGCTGCGCTGATCCGCCGGGCCGGAGCCGAGGTCGTCTCCCTGGCCGTGCTGCTCGAGCTCGGATTTCTGGGCGGCCGGGCCAGCCTGCCCGGCCTGGAGATCCGCGCCCTGCTCGGCCTGTAGCCACCTTGTCCGCGGGCTGGCTGTCCAGGAACATCGCCCCGGATAGACTTGTTGCTTCAACTGACGCGAGGAGCGGCAGTGGCAGGTGACGTAGCGACGGCCGGAGCGGCCGGAGGCGGAGTCACCCAGGAGGCCACGGGGCATGGCCAGAACGATCAGGATCGGCCCGTGGAGGCTAATGGGGTGGCGCCGTCCGTTCGCGCGCCCGGCCCCAACGGCCTGGCGGCGACGGTCACCGAGGACCCGGTTACCAGCGACAAGAGCAACTCGGCGACCCGGTCGATGCCCAGGGACCTGTCCGTTCCCGAGGGATTCGGGTCCGGTTCCGGCGGCCCGGCCGGGAGCGCGGGGGTCAGGCGGCGGCTCAGCCGGTTCAGCCCGTCCCGCGGCGGGGTCAACCCGGTCCTCGAGCCGCTGATCAGGACCGTCCGCACAACCCATCCGAAGGCCGACATCCGGCTGATCGAACGGGCTTACGACGTAGCCGCGCGGTGCCACGCCGGGCAGTCACGCGACAGCGGCGACCCGTACATCACGCACCCGCTCGCGGTCGCCACCATCCTGGCCGAGCTGGGCATGAACCACGAGACGCTCAGCGCCGCGCTGCTGCACGACACGATCGAGGACACCGACTACACGCTGGAAGAACTCCGGCGCGACTTCGGCGACGACATCGCCGCCCTGGTCGACGGCGTGACCAAGCTGGACAAGGTCAAGTACGGCGATGCGGCCCAGGCCGAGACCGTGCGCAAGATGGTCGTCGCGATGTCGCGCGACATCCGGGTGCTGGTCATCAAGCTGGCCGACCGTCTGCACAACATGCGGACGCTGCGTTACCTGCCCAGGCGCAAGCAAGAGCAGAAGGCCCGCGAGACGCTGGAAATCTACGCCCCGCTGGCTCACCGGCTGGGCATGAACACCGTGAAGTGGGAGCTCGAAGACCTGGCGTTCGCCACTTTGTTCCCTAAGCGGTACGACGAGATTGCCCGCCTGGTGTCGGAGCGGGCGCCGCGCCGTGAGGCTTTTATCTCTGAGGTGATCGAGGAGGTCACCGCGGACCTGCGCGAGGCCAAGATCAAGGCGAAGGTCACCGGCAGGCCGAAGCACCTGTATTCGGTGTACCAGAAGATGATCGCCCGGAATGTCGGCTTCGATGAGATCTATGACCTGGTCGGCATCCGGGTCCTGGTCGACACGGTGCGGGACTGCTACGCGGTGCTCGGCGCCGTGCACGCGCGATGGAACCCGGTGCCCGGCCGGTTCAAGGATTACATCGCGATGCCGAAGTTCAACATGTACCAGTCGCTGCACACGACGGTGATCGGCCCGGGCGGCAAGCCGGTGGAGCTGCAGATCAGGACCTGGGGCATGCACCGCAGGTCCGAGTACGGGGTCGCGGCGCACTGGAAGTACAAGGAAGAGATGAACACCGGGCACAGCCCGTCCGACCTGGCCTGGATCCGCCAGCTGGTCGACTGGCAGCGGGAGACGACCGACCCGGCCGAGTTCCTCGAGTCGCTGCGGTTCGAGGTCGGCAGCGCTGAGGTGTACGTATTCACCCCGCGCGGCGAGGTGATCGCGCTGCCGCAGGATTCCACCCCGATCGACTTCGCCTACGCGATCCACACCGAGGTCGGCCACCGCACCGTCGGGGCCAAGGTGAACGGGCGCCTGGTGCCGCTGGAGTCGCCGCTGTCCAACGGCGAGACGGTGGAGATCCTCACTTCCAAGGCGCCCGACGCCGGACCCAGCCAGGACTGGCTGACCTTCGTCAAGAGCGCCAGGGCCAGGAACAAGATCAAGCACTGGTTCTCCAAGGAACGGCGCGAGGCCTCGGCCGACACCGGCAAGACCATGATCGCCAGGTCCATGCGCAAACAGGGCCTGCCGCTGCAGCGACTGGCCACCGCGTCCGCGCTCCAGGACATCGCGATGGAGCTGCGGTACCCGGACCTGGCCGGGCTCTACGCGGCCATCGGCGACGGCCACGTCAGCGCGCAATCGGTGGTCGACAAGCTGGTCCGCTCGGCCGGCGGGCTGGCCGGAGCCCAGGAAGACCTGGCCGAGGCGGCCGTCCCGACCAGGGCGCCGAGTCCGCGGACCGTCACCGGCGACTCGGGAGTCTCGGTCGAGGGGTCGGCCGACGTCTGGGCCCGGCTCTCCAAGTGCTGCACCCCGGTGCCCGGCGACGACATCCTCGGCTTTGTGACCAGGGGGAACGGCGTCTCCGTGCACCGGGCCGACTGCGTCAACGTGCAGCACCTGCTGCAGCACGAGCCGGAGCGCATGGTCAACGTGCACTGGGCGCCGCGGGAGAGCTCGCGGTTCCTGGCCGCGATCCAGGTCGAGGCGCTGGACCGGACCGGCCTGCTGTCCGACATCACCCGCTCGATCTCCGAGCAGCACGTGAACATCCTGTCGGCCTCGGTGTCCACCCGGCGGGACCAGGTCGCGCTGAGCAAGTTCACCTTCGAGATGGCCAACCCCGAGCACCTCCGGCACGTGCTGCGCGCGGTCCGCGCCATCGACGGCGTCTACGACGCCCGCCGCGTCACCAGCTGACGCGCTCCGCTCCGGGCTGGGGCTGACCCTGGGTGCCGGCCCGTCCGCCGCCGGCCAACTGCCCCATAGCCCGCCGCCGGCCAACTGCCCCATAGCCCGCCGCCGGGCCAACTGCAAAGTATGGGTGGAGTTTATGGCGCTATCACGCGCAAAACCCACCCAGTCTTTGCAGGTGCGCGCCGCGACGGCTTCGGGGGCGGGGTTAGCTGGTGAGGTCGGTGAGGGTCTTCTCGGCCTCGGCGAGCCAGGCCCGGCGGGTTTCCAGGGCTGAGGACGCGCGGGCCTTGGCTGCTTCGTCGCCGCGCTCGTCGGCCTGCTTGAGCTGGCCTTCGAGCTTCTCGACGGTGGTGCGGATCTGGGCGACCGTGTCTCTGGCCCTGGACAGGGCCTCGGGGTTGGTCCGGCGCCACTGCACATCCTCGGCCTTGCGGACGGCGTCGTCGACCTTCTTCAGGCCGCCCTCGAGCCGGTCCTGGGAGTCCCTCGGCACCGAGCCGATCTTGTCCCAGCGCTGGTGAATCGAGCGGAGCGCTGACCTGGCAGTCTTGGGGTCAGTGACCGGGAGCAGCTTCTCGGCCTCGGTGAGCAGCTGCTCCTTGGCCGTGGCCCGTTCGCGCAGCTGGTTGTCCTTGGCCGACATGGCGGCCGAGCGGGCGTCGAAGAACGTGCTCTGGGCCGCCCTGAACCGCTTCCACAGCTCATCCTCGGACGCGCGGTCGGCCCGGCCGGCCTCCTTCCAGGAGGCCATCAGGTCGCGGTACGCGGCCGCGGTGGCGGCCCAGTCGGTGGAGCCGGACAGCGCCTCGGCCTGGGTGACCAGCTCCTGCTTGCGCTCGCGGACGCCCTCGCGCTCTTCCTCGAGGGCGGCGAAGTAGCCCTTGCGGCGCTTGCTGAACGCGCTCCTGGCCGCGGAGAGCCGCTTCCACAGGGCGGCCTCGGCCTGGCGGTCGCCGTGCGGGGCGGCCTTCCACTCCTCGAGCAGCTCCTTGAGGCGCTCGCCGCTGGACTTCCAGTGGGTGGCCTCGACGGCGAGCTTCTCAGCCTCGGTGACGATCCGCTCCTTGATCTCGACCGCCTCGACCTTGGCCCGCTCCCTGGCCGCCTTGTGCTCGGCCTGGCGGGAGTCCGCCTTCTCGGATAGCGCGTCGAGCCTGCGCTTGAGGCCGTCCAGGTCACCGACGGCCTTGGCCTCCTCGATCGTGGCCCGCAGCCGGGTGATCGTGGTCCTGGCCTGGCCGGCCGCGAGATCGGTGGTCGTGATCCGGCGCTCGAGGAGCGTGACCTCGGTGGCCAGCGAGTCGTAGCGGCGGGTGAAGAAGGCGAGCGCCTCGTCCGGGCTTCCGGCCTGCCAGATGCCGACCACGCGCTCGCCCTCAGCGGTGCGGACGTAGACGGTCCCGTCGTCGGCAACCCGGCCCCATGGATGGCTTTCGGTGCTCACCGCTTACCTCCGGCTTGGTACCTGATCCGTCCTGCCCGGGCCGGGCAGGACCGGCGGTCAGGTCTTCTTGATGGTCACGCTCTCGATGACGACCTTCTCCTTAGGATGACCGTCACCTGTGTTGTTGTCAGTGCCCGCGGCGGCGACCTTCTGGATCACGCCCAGGCCGCTCACGATCCGGCCGAACGGGGTGTAGCTCGGCGCGAGTGTCGTGTTCTTGTAGACGAGGAAGAACTGACTGCCGTTGGTGTTCGCCCCGGCGTTGGCCATCGCGACCGTGCCCTGCGGGTACGTCGCGCCAGTAAGGTTCTCGTCGTTGAACTTGTAACCGGGGCCGCCCGAGCCGGTGCCGGTCGGGTCGCCGCACTGCAGCACGAATATGCCGCTGGTGGTGAGCCGATGGCAGTGGGTGTTGCTGAAGTAGTTCTTGCCGGCCAGGAAGACGAACGAGTTGACCGTGCACGGCGCCTTGGAGTTGAGCAGGTCGATCACGATGTTGCCGCGGTTGGTCTTGATCGTGGCCTGGTAGGTGGCCTTGAAGTCGGGCTTGGACGGCGGGAGGCCGACATTGCGCGAGGCAGGCGGGCTCTTGGTATAGGTGCACGAGGTCACCGGCCCGGTCGGCGTCGGGCTGGGCGACGCTGACGGGCTCACGGACAGCGACGGGCTGGCCGAGGGCGAGGATCCGGCCGCCGACGGCTTGGCGCTCGCACTGGTCAGGTTGACGATGGCGAAGGCCACCACGCCCGCTAGGACCAGCACGACCAGCCCCGCCGAGACCCACTGCGTGGTCCGGCGCGTGCGACGCTGGCGTTCTGCCTCGCGGGCCTGGCGGCGCTCGTACCGCTCCCTGGCCAGCTTGCGCTGCCGCTCCTGCTTACCCGCCACCCGTCCAACCCTCCCGTTATCGACGCTAGTGGTCCATTCCAAAACTTCGCGCATGGTATCTGGGCCAGGCAAGTGCCGACGCCTGGTGTTATCGGTTCGACGCACCAACCGCGCCGTCTTGTTAGCTGGCGCCCGATCCGTCTGTCCGCCACCCGCGCCGTCGCGGCCGCGAGCCAGGCCAGGCCCGGCCGGTAGCCTGGGCAGCAGCCAGACGCCAGGAGGCCGCCGTGCTGATCGCCGGATTCCCCGCCGGTTCTTTCGCTGCGAACTGCTACATCGTGGCATCCGGGCCAGCGCAGGAGTGCCTGATCATCGATCCTGGCCAGGACTGCGAGGCCGGAATCGAGGAGATCACCGGGCGGTACCGGCTGCGCCCGGCCGCCGCGCTGGCCACGCACGGGCACATCGACCACATCTGGTCGATTACTCCGGTCTGCGGGGCCCGCGGCATTCCCGCCTACGTGCATCCGGCTGACCGGGCGCTGCTCAGCGACCCGGCCAAGGGCCTGTCGCTGCAGGCCGGCCAGCAGCTCTTCGGCGGCCTGACCTTCACCGAGCCCGACGATGTGCGGGAACTGACCGACGGGATGACGCTGGAGCTGGCGGGGGTGACGCTGACCGTGCGGCACGCGCCCGGACACACGCCCGGATCGGTGACGTTCTCGCTGCCGGAAACCATCTTCACCGGCGACCTCCTGTTCGCCGGCTCGATCGGGCGTACCGACCTGCCGGGCGGCGATTACCAGACGATCCTCGATAGCCTGGCCAGGGTCTGCCTTCCGCTGCCGGACGAGACCGTCGTGCTATCGGGCCATGGCCCGCAGACGACCATCGGCGCGGAGCGGACGGCCAACCCGTTCCTGGCCGGGCTCGCGCCGGCCGCGGGGCCGCGCCGCGGGCTGTAAGCGCGGCGACTACGTCATAGGAAGGCTGAACCCGACATGATCCGCACGCACGAGGCCGGCAGCCTGCGCGCCGCCCAGGTCGGCCAGCAGGTCACGCTGGCCGGGTGGGTCGCACGGCGCCGGGACCATGGCGGCGTGGCGTTCATCGACCTGCGCGACGCCAGCGGCATCGTGCAGGTGGTGCTGCGGCACGAGGACATCGCGCACGAGCTGCGGGCCGAATTCTGCGTACTGGTCACCGGTGAGGTGCGCCAGCGCCCGGCCGGCAACGAGAACCCCGACCTGCCGACCGGTGCGGTCGAGGTCGTCGCCGAGCGGACCGAAGTGCTGGCCGAGGCCGATCCGCTGCCCTTCCCGCTCGACGGCCACGCCGACCTCAACGAGGAGGTCCGGCTCAAGTACCGCTACCTGGACATCAGGCGGCCGGAGATGGCGGCCGCGCTGCGGGCCCGATCCACGGCCGCGTACCTGGTCAGTGACGTGATGCGGGACCACGGTTTCGTCAACGTGGAGACGCCGTTCCTGACCAGGTCGACCCCGGAGGGCGCGCGCGACTTCCTGGTACCGGTCCGGCTGCAGCCTGGCTCCTGGTACGCGCTGCCGCAGTCGCCGCAGCTGTTCAAGCAACTGCTGATGGTGTCGGGCCTGGAGCGTTACTACCAGCTCGTGCGCTGCTTCCGCGACGAGGACTTCAGGGCCGACCGGCAGCCCGAGTTCACCCAGATCGACCTGGAGATGTCGTTCGTCACCAGGGAAGACGTGGTCGAGGTAGCCGAGGACCTGGTGCAGCGGCTCTGGCGGGAGATCGCCGGGTACGAGCTCAGGCGGCCGATCCCGCAGATCACATACGCCGACGCGATGGCCAGGTTCGGGTCCGACAAGCCGGACTTGCGGTTCGGCTGCGAGCTCACCGACCTGACCGCGTACTTCGCCGGCAGCAGTTTCCGGGTATTCCAGGCCCAGCACGTCGGGGCGGTGGTGATGCCGGGCGGAGCCGCCCAGACCCGCAAGGAGCTCGACGGCTGGCAGGACTGGGCGAAGGCGCGCGGTGCCCGCGGGCTGGCTTACGTGCTGATCGGTCCGGACGGCGCGATGTCGGACGCCGGCCCGGTGGCCAAGCACCTGTCCGAGTCCGAGCGGGCGGGGCTGCCAGAAGCGGCCGGCGCTTCGCCCGGGGACTGCGTGTTCTTCGCGGCTGGCCCGCCCGCCGCGGCCCGGGCCCTGCTCGGGGCGGCCCGGCTGGAGATCGGGACCCGGTGCGGCCTGGTCGATCCCGGCGCCTGGGCGTTCACCTGGGTTGTGGACGCGCCGATGTTTGAGGAGGACACCGAGGGCGGGTGGACGGCGGTGCACCATCCGTTCACCGCCCCGCTGCCCGACTGGGCCGACAAGTTCGCGGCCGAGCCGGCTGGCGCTCTCGCCGACGCCTACGACCTGGTCTGCAACGGCACCGAGATCGGCGGCGGCTCGATCCGCATCCACCGGCCGGCCATGCAGCAGCAGGTGTTCGACGTGATCGGGCTGTCCAGGAACGAGGCGGAATCGCAGTTCGGGTTCCTGCTCGACGCGCTGCGGTTCGGGCCGCCGCCGCATGGCGGGATCGCGTTCGGCTGGGACCGGCTGCTCATGCTGCTGACCGGCCGGGAGACGATCAGGGACGTCATCGCGTTCCCCAAGGCTGCCTCCGGCAGCGACCCGCTGACCGGGGCGCCAACCCCGATCACGGCCGCTCAGCGCAAGGAGGCCGGCGTCGACGTGCTGGCCAAGCCGGGGCAGAACGCCGGGCCCGGGCCGATCCGGGTCGCCTCCGACTCGAACTGAGGGGCACGGCCGCGCAGTAAGGTCAGGTCGTGGCAGCCAGGGATTCTCGTGCACCACGCTCCAGCGGAGCGCAGGGGGCGAGCTTGTTCGACGCCGCCGGCGAGGAGGCAGCCCTGGCGGTCGCGCCGCTGGCCGTCCGGATGCGGCCGCGGAACCTGGACGAGGTTCGCGGCCAGCCGCACCTGACCGGGCCCGGTTCGCCGCTGCGCACGCTGGTCGAGCGGGCGGCACCAATGTCGGTGCTGCTGTGGGGGCCGCCCGGCACCGGCAAGACCACGCTCGCGTACGTGCTCAGCCAGGTCACAAGCCGGCGGTTCATCGAGCTGTCGGCCGTGTCGGCCGGGGTCAGCCAGGTCAGGGCGGCCATCGATGCGGCCCGGGCCGAACTCGGGCTGACCGGTGCTCAGACGCTGCTGTTCATCGACGAGGTGCACCGGTTCAACAAGGCGCAGCAGGACGCGCTGCTGCCGGCCGTGGAGAACCGCTGGGTCTCGTTTGTCGGCGCGACCACCGAGAATCCGTCGTTCTCGGTGGTGGGGCCGCTGCTGTCCAGGTCGTTGCTGTTCACGCTGCGGCCGCTGCCCGACGAGGACATGCGGGCGCTGCTCGATCAGGCGGTGACCGACGAACGCGGCCTGGCCGGGTCGGTGACGCTGACCGCGGAGGCGGCCGACGAGCTGATGCGGATGGCCGGCGGCGACGCCCGGCGGGCGCTCACCTACCTCGAGGCCGCCGCCCTCGGGGTGGCCGAGGGCGGCGTGATCGACGCCGCCGTGCTGGCCCGCGCGGTGGACCGGCTGGCCGTCCGCTACGACCGGGCCGGTGACCAGCATTACGACGTGATCAGCGCGTTCATCAAGAGCATCAGGGGCAGCGATGCGGATGCGGCACTGCATTACCTGGCCCTGATGATCGAGGCGGGGGAGGACCCGCGGTTCATCGCGCGGCGGATCATCGTGCATGCCAGCGAGGACGTGGGCATGGCCGACCCGACCGCGCTGCCGGTGGCGATCGCAGCGGCGCAGGCGGTCGAATTCGTGGGGCTGCCCGAGGCCAGGATCAATCTCGCCCAGGCGGTCATTCACCTGGCCCTGGCACCGAAGTCGAACGCGGTGGTGCGGGCGATCGGCGCGGCCCAGGACGACGTCAGGTCGGGCCGGACCGGGCCCGTCCCCGTGCACCTGCGGGATGCCAGCTACCGGGGAGCGGCCCGGCTCGGGCACGGCCAGGGCTATCTGTACCCGCATGACTCCGACGAGGGCATCGTGGCGCAGCAGTACCTGCCGGACGCCGCGGCCGGACGCCGCTATTACGAGCCCAGCCGCCACGGCGCCGAGGCCAGGTATGCCGACCGGGCCGAGCGGATCAGGGTCGCTCTCGCGGGGAGCCGCGGTGCCAGCGATGCTGGCCATGCAGGCGAGGCCGGCGGTGCTCGCGGGACGGACGGGGCCGACAGGGCCGACGGTGCTGCCGGGCCGAGCGGAACGGCCGGAGCGGGCGATGGTTGAAACCCGGCAGCGGGGCAAGCGATAGCGGCTCAGACGGTAGGGTCGGCGAAGAATGCGGCCTGGCCGCGGACCCGGCAGGTCATCGGCCGCGGATCCGCCGGACGGCCTGATCAGCCGGCGACGCCGGAAGGCGGAAGCTGGAAGGGAGCGATAGCCGAATGGACGCCGGGCAGCTCGCGGCCCTGATCGCGGCGGCTTTCTTCGCCGTCGCCATGTGTGCGGCGGTATACGTACTGGCCAGGCTGGGCGGCCTGATCGGCGCGGCCACGAAGCTGGTGACCAGCTATCAGGCCGGCGCCGACGACTTGCTGGCTAGGAGCCGGGCGACGGTCGACCGGGCCGACGCACAGCTGGCCAGGACCGGCGCGCTGGCCGACGGGGTGGACGAGGTCGCCGCCAGCATGTCCGAGCTGTCCGAGCAGGTGTCGGCAGTGGCCGGCACGGCCAGGGTGATCGCGACCGGGCTCGGCACGCCGGTGCTGCGGATCGCCGCGGCCGGCCACGGCGTCCGGTATGCGCTGGCGCTGCGCCGGTCCGGCCAGGTATCCAGGGGGTCAGGCCGTCCTGGTGCGGCCGCGCTGCGCGCCGTGCCTGGCGGGGGCGGGCTCGCCAACGGCTCGCCGCGGCACGAGCCGGGGACCGCCATCGCGGCCCGGTCAGCCCAGGCCAGGCTGGACCAGTCCGGGCAGGGTCAGTCCGGCCAGGGGGAGGCCGGGCCGGGCCAGTCCGGGCTAGGACGTGCCGGGCGGCCACGGGGAACCTGGCGAGAGCGGACC
>DASWAH010000374.1:0-1907 GCA_036391235.1 Streptosporangiaceae bacterium | reverse complement strand
CTCGGTGAGTTGGGCATCAGAACCCGGCCTGGGCAGCGCCAGCTCCCTGATGTGGTACTCGATGTCGAAGTCGGGGTCGTCGACCCAGTACGGCTGGTCGAGGCCGAGCGGCACCTCGAGCAGCTTCTGGCGCAGCACGGGAACCAGCGGCAGGCGCTGTTCGAGCACGTCGGTGAGCCGGGCCAGGGTCAGTGGCTCGGGCGCGGTCTTCGGGTCGAGCACGCACACCCCGCCGACATGACCCGTCGTGGTCGGCGTCTCCAGGGCCAGGAACGCGGCGTCAAGGCCGGTGAGCTGCTGCACGGGGGAGGGCTCCCTTCCTGCTGCGGGATTGGTTAGCGGCCGGGGTACAGCGAACGCAGGGCGGGCGGCGGCTGGAACGGCCGCCACTCGGCCGGCGGAACAGCCAGCCGGTCGGCGACCGCCCACAGCGTCGCCGGATCGGTCCCGAAGCCGAGGTGCGCGCACCGGACCTCGATGTTCTCGTGCGGCTTCAAC
This sequence comes from Streptosporangiaceae bacterium, assembly GCA_036391235.1. Lineage (GTDB taxonomy): Bacteria > Actinomycetota > Actinomycetes > Streptosporangiales > Streptosporangiaceae > Chersky-822. Next base: position 1,409 of record DASWAH010000374.1, on the reverse strand, counting down.
GCCGGCTCCGACGCCGAGTCCGACTCCGGGGCGACGCACGCCTGCCAGGCCACGATCCCGTCATGACGCGAGAACAGCGCCGTCGAGGGAACCGGGAGCGGCTCGGCCAGGAGTTCCCTCCTTCTTTCTGTGCCTGGAGCGTGCAAGTGCTCGCGCCTGCGGTACGCCGCGCCCGCCCTGGTCTGCCGCGCGTCCGTGAGCGCGAACGGGCTGCCGAGCGTGATCACCTGGCGCACCTGGTCCGGACGCCGGCGGGCGAGCTGCCGGGCGAAGATGCCGCCCAGGCTCCAGCCGATCAGCGAGACCGGGCCTCCCGAGCGCCCGGCCAGGTCCGCGAGCTGCACCGGCAGCCCGGCGATGACCTCGGGGGTGGGACCGCGGTTGCGGCCCAGGTTCCACCCCGTGACCTGGTAACCGAGCCGCCGGACGAACCGCCGGAGCACGGCCGTGCTGTGGTCCGAGGCCATGAACCCCGGCAGCACCAGCACCCCGTGCCCGTCGCCGCGCGGGGCCGACGCCAGCCACGGCGCGGCTAGCGGCAGGTGCGCGAGCGAGGCCAGTCCCCTGGCCGGCTCGGTCAGGTACAGCCCGACCGACGGCCCGCCCGCCGGCGCGCCCGCGGGTCCCGTGCTCGCCGTCATCACCTGCTACTCCCTGCATCCGGTCATCTGTAGCGTAGGCGCACGTTCCGTCCTTGATCTAGAACTCCCCGTCTCACCACTCCCGGCCTCACCGCGATTCCCGGACCGGAGCCCGCGCAGACCGGCCCTCGCGCATCACGCCGTGACGGGGTCGATGGGGGTAAGGATGCCGAGGCGGTTCTCGATCGCCTCGGCGACGGCCAGGCAGCGCAGCTCGGTGTACCTGGGTCCCATCACCTGGACGCCGACCGGGACGCCGTCGGCCATCCCGGCGGGCACGACCGCGGCCGGGGTGCCGAGCAGGTTGGCCGGCATCACCGGCCGCATCAGCTCGAACGTGGCCACCGCTCCCTCCGCGCTGGAGATATCGAAGTCGACCGGGAAGGCCGGCTGCGACCACACCGGGCTGAGCAGGGCGCCGAACTCCTGGTGCCACAGGTTCCACCGCCGGGCCAGGCCGTGCCTGGCCGTGTGCGCGATCGCCCAGCCGGCCAGGTCAGGGGCGGGCAGGCTGGCGAACGCGTAACCGAGGAACTGGCGGCCGCCCTCCCCCATGAGCTCGTCGAGCTGCGGTTTCATCACCCGGAGGTCAGGCGACAGGATCGCGTTCCACAGCTCGATCGCCTCCTCGTAGTCGGGCGGGACGGCCTCGGTGACCTCGAATCCGTCGTCGGCCAGGGCGTCGGCGGCCCGGCGGACGGCCGCGGCGACGCCGGGATGGGTGCTGCCGCCGGGCGGCTCGGCCATGACCGCGATCCGCGGCCGGGC
>DASWAH010000373.1:0-2457 GCA_036391235.1 Streptosporangiaceae bacterium | reverse complement strand
GCGGACCGGCCTGCGAGCCGGCCGAGCCGGTGTCGCTGGAGTCCGTGGCCGCTGTGACCGCGAAGGCCGCGCACGAGAACTTCCCGGTCGCCCTGCGGATGGTCCCGCGCCGGTATCGGCAGTCCCTGATGGCGGTATACGTCTATGCCAGGACCGTCGACGACGTCGGAGACCGGGCCCCGGCGGCTGACCGGCCTCGGTTGCTGGCCGAACTCGAACGCGACGTCGGGCGTTTGTACGCCGGCCTGGGTACTGGCGGCGAGCCGCCGAGGCTGGCCGCAGTCCGCGGGCTCGCCCGCACCGTGCGTGACTGCGACATTCCGCCGGAACCGCTGATCGACCTGATCAGGGCGAACCAGCAGGACCAGGTCGTGACCAGGTACCAGACGTATGCGGACCTGGCCGGCTACTGCGAACTGTCGGCCAACCCGGTCGGGCGGATCGTGCTGCGCATCTTCGGCTGCTACACCGACGCCAGGGCCGGGCAGTCCGACCAGATCTGCACCGGGCTGCAGCTCGCCGAGCACTGGCAGGACGTCGCCGAGGACCTGCGGGCCGGCCGGATTTACCTGCCGCTTGACGACCTGGCCGCACACGGCTGCACCGAGACCGACCTGGCCGAGGCGACGGCTGGGCCGGCCGTCCGGCGGCTGATGGCGGCCGAGGTAACCAGGGCCCGCGGGCTGATCGACGCCGGGGCGCCACTGGTCGGCTCCCTGCGCGGCGCGGCCAGGGCTGCGGTCGCGGGGTACGTGGCGGGCGGCCGGGCCGCCCTGGCCGCGATCGCCGCGGCCGACTACGACGTGCTGTCGGCTACCCGCCGTCCGGGTCGCGCCCGGACCGCCGCGGAACTGCTGGCGGCCTACGCGAGAGGCAGGTGAGCGGGTGACGGTGCACGCCACCGCGAGCCCGGACGTGCGCGATGCCTACCGGCAGTGCGAGCAGATCACCCGCCAGCAGGCGAAGAACTTCTCCTACGGCATCGCGCTGCTGCCCGCGGGCAAGCGGCGCGCGCTGTCGGCGGTCTACGCGTTCGCCCGCCGGGTCGACGACATCGGCGACGGCACGCTGCCCGCGCCGGACAAGCTGACCGCGCTCGAGCAGGCCAGGGCCGAAGTGGCTGCCGTGGCGGCCGGCGGGACGGGCGAGGGCGACCCGGTGCTGGCGGCCCTGGCCGACGCCAGCAGCCGGTACCCGATTCCGCTGGCGGCGTTCGGCGAACTGATCGACGGCTGCGAGGCCGACGTGCGCGGTACCAGCTACGCCACCTTCGCCGAGCTCGAGCACTACTGCCGGTGCGTGGCCGGATCGATCGGGCGGCTCTCGCTCGGGGTGTTCGGCAGCTCCGATCCAGGCCGGGCCGAGTCGCTGGCCGATTCGCTCGGCGTCGCCCTCCAGGTCACCAACATCCTGCGCGATATCTCCGAAGACCTGGGGACCGGACGCGTGTACCTGCCGGCCGAGGACATCGAGCGGTTCGGGTGCGTGATCGAGCCGGGCGGCCCGGATGGCCGCGGCATCCTGACCGGCGACCTTGCCGGGCTTATCCGGTTCGAGGCTGACCGGGCCAGGACCTGGTACGCCACCGGGATGCGGCTGATGCCGCTGCTCGACCGGCGGAGCGCGGCCTGCACCGGCGCCATGGCGGGCATCTACCGGCGGCTGCTCGAGCACATCAGCGCGGCCCCGGAGGACGCGCTGGCGCACCGGATGTCGCTGCCGGGCCGCGAGAAGGCCAGGGTCGCGGCGGCAGCGCTGCTCGGCCTGACCAGGCGCGGCTCATGAGCGGCCGGGCGGTCGTCGTGGTCGGCGGGGGCCTGGCCGGCCTTACCGCGGCCCTCGGCCTGGCCGACGCGGGGGCGGACGTCACCCTGCTCGAGGCGCGCCCGCGCCTCGGCGGGGCGGCGACCTCCTTCCGCCGGGCCGGGATGACCATTGACAACGGCCAGCACGTCTTCCTGCGCTGCTGCACCAGCTACCAGCAGCTGCTGGCCCGGCTGGGAGTCAGCGGCCAGGTGAGCCTGCAGGACAGGTTCGACGTGACCGTGTTGTCGCCGCGCGGCCAGGCCAGGCTGCGCCGGTCGGGCCTGCCGGGTCCGCTGCACCTGAGCCGGGCGCTGCTCGGCTACCGGCTGCTGCCGCTGGCCGACCGGCTGATGGTCGGCCGGGCCGCGCTGGCCATGCGGGGTATCGACCCGGCCGATCCGGCCACCGACGCCCAGGCCCTCGGCGACTGGCTCGCGGCCAGGGGCCAGCGCGAACGGGCCAGGCGGCTGCTCTGGGACCTGTTCACGGTGTCGGCGCTGAACATCGCGGGCGACGACGCCAGCCTGGCCCTGGCGGCCACGGTGATCAAGACCGGGCTGCTCGGGGCGGCCGACGCGGCCGACATCGGGATCGCCGCGGTGCCGCTGGGCGACCTGCACGACGAGGCGGCCGGGGCGGCGCTGCGCGCTC
>DASWAH010000372.1:0-9340 GCA_036391235.1 Streptosporangiaceae bacterium | reverse complement strand
GCGCACGTTGCGGCCGGTCTTCGGCTGCCAGGCCGGCCAGACCGCGTCACCGAACAGCACGCCGAGCTGCTCGACGGTGCGCTGCGAGCGGAACTTGCGCGAGCTCTCGTAGCTCGCGGTCCGATCGATCGCGACCGCGGTCGCGTCGACCGGCGGCACCCCGTCGACGATCCAGTGGGCGAGCATGTTGCCGACGCCGCCGCCGGACAGGATGCCGAGCGAGTTCAGCCCGGCCGCGACGAAGTAGCCGTCCAGTTCAGGGGCCGGGCCGAGCAGCGGGCGGATATCGGAGGTGAACGACTCGGGTCCGCAGAAGAACGTCCGGACTCCGGTTTCGGCCAGCGAGGGGATCCGGTCCATCGCCTTGCCCAGGTATGGCTCCATCCGCTCCCAGTCCGGCGGCAGCTTGCCGAACGCGAAGTCGCGGGCGACCCCGTCCAGCGACCAGGGCGCGCCCACCGGCTCGAACAGGCCGACCAGCATCCCGTCGCCCTCTGGCCGGTAGTAGCCGTAGCTGTCGGGGTCCTCGATCACGGCCAGGTCGGGGTCCATGCCTGGCACCGTGTCGGTGAGCAGGTAATAATGCTCGGCCGCCTGCAGCGGGACGCTGACCCCGGCCAGGGCGCCGAACTGGCGGGCCCACATGCCGGCCGCGTTGACCACGACCTCGGTCTCGATCTCGCCCTGCTCGGTCAGCACCGCGGTGACCCGGCCGCGGGCGGTGCGGACCCCGGTCGCGGCGATGCCCTCGATCACGGTCGCGCCAAGCTGCCTGGCTCCCTTGGCCAGCGAGGTGGCCACGCCGACCGGGTCGGCCCGGCCCTCGTCGGCTACGTAGAACGCCGACAGCACGTCGTCGGTCCGAGCCAGCGGCCACATGTCGGCCAGCTCGCGGGGCGAGATCTCGGTGTCGGTGACGCCGAAGCCGTGCATCCAGGCCGCCTCCCGGCGCAACGCGGCCTGCCGCTCCTTGCTGGTCGCCAGCGAGACGTGCCCGACCGGGCGGAACCCGGTGGAGTGCCCGGTCTCGGCCTCCAGCCTGGCGTACAGGTCACGCGAGTACCGGCTGAAGAACAGGGCGGTCTCGTCGGTCATCCCGGCCGAGGTGATCAGGCCAGCCGCGTGCCAGGTGGTGCCGGCCGTGAGCCGGTTCTGCTCGAGCAGGACGATGTCGGTCCAGCCCAGGTGGGCCAGGTGATAAGCGATGCTGCAGCCGGTGACGCCGCCCCCGATGATGACCACCCTGGCCCGGTCGGGCAGGGTGCCTGCCATCACATGCCTGCCATGGTCGTGAGGGCATTCTGCTTGTCGGCGCGTTCGCCCCTGGTCATGAAGCGGTACCCGAGGTACCCGATGGTCACGATGACGAACGACATCACCAGCATGATCGTGCCGAGCGCGTTGAGTGCCGGGGCGCCGTTGCCACCGTGCTGCTGGCTGTAGATGTAGACCGACATGGGCGTCGTACTGCCCCCGTTGTTCAGCAGGTCGACGAGCACGAAGTCATCCACGACGCTGGAAAACACCAGCGCGGCGCTGGCGAAGATGGCCGGCGTCAGCAGTGGCATCATCACCCGGTACGTGGTCTGCCAGGGACTGCAGCCCAGGTCGGCCGCGGCTTCCTCGTACTGCCGGCCGATCGTCACCAGCCTCGCCTGCACGATGATCGCCGGCCAGCTGACGTTCCAGGTCACCAGGGCGAGGGTCTCGGCGATCGTGCCGAGGTGCACGTGGAACAGCTGGGTGAAGACGAAGAACATCGCGACGCCGAAGATCAGCTCGGGAATCACGTACGACAAGATCATGACGAAGTTGAACGTTGCCGCGGTCTTGCTCCGCCACCGGTTGATGCCCAGCGCGAACGCCACCCCGAGCGGCACGCAGATCACCGTCGTGTAGATGGACAGCCACAAGGTCTGCAGCACGGCTGCGTGCAGGTCAGGATTTCCCCAGACCGAGTTGACCGAGTTGCCGAAGTACCACTGCCAGGAGAATCCCTGCCAGTAGCTTTGTGACCGGCCGTTGTTGAACGAGAACAGCACGGCCAGCGCGACCGGGACCAGTGACCAGATCAGGTACAGCCAGGTGAATCCCTCGAGGAACCAGGGATGGCGCCATGGGTTGGGGCGCCAGGGCAGAATCCGCCCCAGCCCCTCCCGGGCCGCGGTGCCCGCGGCGGCTGGCCGTTCGGTCGTCGCGGCGGTCATATGGCCTCCCTGGCTGCCCGGTTCGTGGCGATCACGTAGTACGCCATGGGGATCACCAGCGCCAGCAGGAACAGCAGCGAGAAGACGGCTCCCTCGCCTTGCTGTACCGAGGTGTTGAGCTGCTGGTCGATCACGTTGCCGATCATGGAAGTGCCGGCCGTGCCGGACAGCAGCTGGTTGGTGAAGTAGTCGCCGAGCATCGGCAGCACCGTGATGAGCAAGCCGGTCATGATGCTCTGCCGCGACAGCGGAAGGGTCACCTTGACGAAGGTCCTGACCCGGCCGAGGCCGAGATCGCGCCCTGCCTCGATGAGGGCAGGGTCGATCCTGTCCAGGCCCGCATACAGGACCAGGATCAGGTAGGGGATGTAGCCGTAGACCAGGCCGAGCACGACCGTGAAGCCCAGCCCGCCGAGCCAGTCGACGGGCTGGCTGATCAGGTGCAGCGAGGTCAGCACCTTGTTCACGTAGCCGTCGCTTTGCAGCAGGCCGATCCAGGCCAGCATCCGCATCATGTAGCTGATCCAGAACGGCGCGATCAGCAGCACCAGGAACACGCCCTTGCGCCGGCCGGCGAACCGGGCCACGAAGTACGCCGCCGGGTAGGCGATGAGCAGCGACAGCGCGGAGGCGATGGCCACGTAGACGAGCGTCCGCAAGATGATCGGCCCGACGAAGGCTCCGACTCCGGTCACGTCGCGCATCGCCGACGAGAAGTTGGCCGAAGTCCAGTGCAGCGGGTTCCAGACCGCTACCGGGTAACCGAAGATCTGGTTGATGGTGCCGAAGGCGACCGCCATGATCGCGTAGAACGGCACGATGAAAAGCACGATCAGCCACGCAATGCCCGGGGTCGCGACGGCCGCCCAGAACAGCCGGTGCGGTTCTCTGGCCTTGGGCGACCGCGTGATCCTGGTGAGCGCCGACCACGTCATCGCATCGCCGCCCTATGCGCTCTTCGCCTGCAGCCAGGCCTGTTCCCACAGCGCGTTGGCCGCGACCGGGATCTGCAGTTCCATCACGCCCTTGCGGAAGTAGGACGGCAGGACCGTTGTCGACATCAGGGTCTTGGGCAGCAGCTTCTCGCTGACCAGCCGCTGCGGCGTGATCCCCTGGAGGGGCTGCATGTAGCCGGTGTAGCTGTAGTTCTCTAGCGCGTTGTGCTGGTCGAGCAGGTAGTTCTGGAACAGGTGCGCAAGCACCGGATTCTGGGCGCCCTTCAAGATGGCGATCAGGTCGTTGCCGACCGGTCCGCGGCCGTCGGGCGGGAACCAGTACCCGACGACGTCGACCTTCGCGCCGCCCTTCATGTAATAGCTGCTGGACGCCATGTCGCCGGACCAGGCTTGATGAATCCAGATGGAACCGCCAGGGACCTCGGTGTAGTCGTTGTTGTCGATGTGCACGTTGGTGAGCTTGGCCAGCTTCTGCAGGTCCTGGCTGGCCGCGGCGATCTGGCTGGCGTTGGTCGTATTCAGGTCGTAGATCCCGTGCTTCATCAGTGCCAGGCTGATCCCCTCGCGGGCGTCGTCGAGGATGGCCACCTTGTTCTTGTACTTGCCCTGCCACGGCATGGCCCAGGGATTGGCCATCTTGTACGGGTTCTCCGGCACGAAGTCCTTCCGCCAGGCGATGCCCGTGGTGTAGATCGTGTAAGGAACGGTGTACCGCCACTTGCCGTCGTAGAACGGGTTGGAGAAGTCCGGCCACGCCTGCCGGATGTTCGGCACGTAGCTGTGGTTCAGCGGCTGGATCATCTTGCCCTCGACCAGTTCGCCCATGACGTCGATGGTCGGGAAGAAGATGTCGAAGTTCTCCTGGCCCGAGCGGAGCTTGGCCATCGCGACGTCCATGTTCTCGAACGTCGAGATCTGATATTTGCAGTTGTACTTCTTGCAGAAGTCCTTGACGACCTTCTCATTGATATAGGCGACCCAGTTGAAGATCTTCAGCGTCGCGTTCTTCTCGGGCTGCAGGCCGCTCTTGATCGCAGCGTTGTCGGAATACAGCGGCCAGGTCACCGGACGGTCCGGCCTGGGCAGTGGCACGGCGCTGACCCCTCCGGTTGCCTGGCCAGCGTTACCGCCAGAACTGCAAGCCGCGAGGAGCGGCCCAAGGCCGCCTGCCCCCAGGAGCAGACCGCCGGCCGCGCCCTGACGCAGGAAACCGCGGCGGGATACGCCGGGGACAGGCGGGGTGCCGTCAGCGCGCCAGCCTTCTCGTGGATGCATGGTGGCTCACCTTCCCTGGAGGTTCCGCTCGGAGAGCGTGCTGCGCGGGCCAGCCCAGGAGGACAGCGAATGGACTGAACGGCCCTTCAACTACTCTTGATTACTCCTGATCATGCTCTGTGACAAGGTGTCAGAGGTTACAGGAGCATCACATGGCGCTAAGCCGATAAGTCGGAAACCCCGGACACGGCCTGACGAACCGCGCCCCCCGTATCCTCCCAACCCGTGCGAATCTCGCCCGCCAGGGCCGGGAGAAGTTCGCGCGGAACCTCAGGGCGTCGTGCGCGGGGGAGTTTCATCTTTTCCTGGATTGCCTGGTGATGTCGGTCCACGCCTGCTGCCAGAGTTCATCGGCGGACGGCTCGAGCTCGGTCATCTTCAGGCCGTGATCGAAGTAGGTCGACGACACCGCGGCCGAGGTCAGGCTGGCCGGCAGGATGCCGAGGTCGATCAGGCGGTGCGGGGCGGCGTAGGTGAGCGGCTGCATGAACCCGGTCGCGGCGATGTTCTGCATCGCATTGCGGTGGGCGAGCATGAAGTTGCAGAACAGGTGGGCGAGCACCGGGTTGCGGGCGCCGCGGGCCACGGTGAACGTGTCGGTGGTGACCGGTCCGATACCGGTCGGCGGGAACCAGTATCCGATCACCTCGATCGGCACTCCGGGCGGCAGCGCCCTGGCCGCGGCGACCGCCTGCCCTGACCAGGCCAGGTGAACCCACGACTGGGTAGTGGCGAGCTGCTTGGCCGCGTTGTTGTCGATCCGCAGGCCCCCGGTGAGGCGGCTCAGGTTCAGCAGCCGCCGCCTGGCCAGGTTGACCAGGTACGGGTCGGCGGTGTCGATGTCCCTCGGGTCCGAGGTCATCAGGGCCAGGCCGAGCGACTGGCGGTAGTCGTCCAGGACCCCGGTCCGGCCCGCCGCCTTGGCGATCCAGGGGAACTGCCAGGCATTGCGCAACGTGTACGGGTCGATATCGATCTTGTCCCGGCGCCAGGCGATACCGGTCGTGTAGATGCCGAACGGCACCGTGTACTGCCAGTGACTGTCGTACCAGGGGTCGGTGAAGACCGGCCAGGCCTGGCGGATATACGGGATGTAGCTGTGGTTCACCGGCTGGACCAGGGACCGCGTGATCAGGGTCCCGAGCACGTCGGTCGGCGCTCCGGCGAGCAGGTCGTACTGGCCGTGGCCGCGGGCGAGCAGGCTGATGCCCTGCGTGATGGTGGTGAACGTGCTGACCTCGACCGCGCACTGGAACGCCTTGGCGAAGTCGCTCACGCAGCGCTGGCTGACCCGGCCTGGCCAGCTGAGCACCCGCAGCGTGCCGTTGTGCTCCGGCGGCTGCCCGGAGGGAATCGCCTGGTTGTCCGGGGTGACCGGCCACAGCACCGGGTGCTGCGGATCGGGCAGCTTGAGCATGGGTGGTACGGCGGCCGCGCTGGTGCCGCCGCACCCGGCCAGCAGCGAACCGAGACCGCCCGCGGCCAGGCCAGTCCCGGTTAGGCCGGCGAGGCCAGCCAGCCTGCCCGCCCCGCCCAGGAAGGCGCGCCGGCTGGTGCCGTCGTGGGCGCGCGTGACCTGGCCGGGCGCGATCTGCGCAGGCTGATCAGGCCGGGGGGCGGCGGGATTCACCCAGCGGAATCTAGCACCTTTCCCGATCAGGCGAGGTGGGAAGCGAACCTCATAACATTACGATTAAATCGGTCTATATCGGCTTCGTCGTGCTGGACGGAGATCAGCCACTGCTCGGCCTTGCCCCACGGCGGCAGGAACACGCCGCCGTTGTGCTGGAACAGCCAGTGGGCGTGACTGTAGGAGTCGTTGATCGACAGGAAGCCGCGGAAATCCCTGACCGGCTCCGGGCTGAACACGATGCAGCCCTTGGCTCCGACCGAGACGATGTGAGCGGCCAGCCCGTACCGGCTGATGGCGTCGTTGACGCCGTGCACCGTCTGCTGCCGCAGCCGCTCGATCCGCTCGTAGGCCTCGGGCGTGACGACCTCGGTCAGCATGGCCCGGGCCGCCGCCATGGCCAGCGGGTTGCCGTTGAAGGTGCCGACCATCTCGTAGGTCCCGTCGGCGACATGGTCCATCACCTCGTGGCTGCCGCCGATCGCCGCGACCGGGATGCCTCCGCCGATCGCCTTGGCCAGGCAGACGATGTCCGGACTGACGCCGGTGATGCCGGTGGCGCCGGCCGGTCCCGCCGTCAGCCCGGTCTTGACCTCGTCGAAGGCCAGCAGCGCGTCGTGGGCGTGCAGCAGGTCCTTCAGCCCGGCCAGATAGCCGTCCCCGGGCAGGATGATGCCCGCGTTCATCATGATCGGCTCGAGGATCATGCCGGCCACCTGGCCCGGATAGGCCTCCAGCACCCGGCGCACCGCGTCGAGGTCGTTGAACCCCACGATGACGGTCAGGTCGGTCAGCACCTTGGGGATGCCGCTGCTGGCCGGCACGCTGGCCGGTCGGTCGGCCGGGCCCATGTCGTCGGCGCCCGGGTAGACCGATACCTGCACAGAGTCGTGGTGACCGTGGTAGCAGCCTTCGACCTTGATGACCAGGTCGCGGTCCTTGATCGCGCGCATCAGGTGGACCGCGTCCATGGTCGCCTCGGTGCCCGAGTTCGCGAACCGCCACTGCGGCTGGCCGAACCGCCTGGACAGCTCGGCGGCCACGGCGATGGCATCCCGGGTGGGCTGGGCAAAGTGGGTTCCCCTGGTCACCTGGCGCTGGACCGCCTCGACGATTGCCGGGTGACCATGGCCGGCCAGGGAGACGCCGTAGCCGCCGGCCATGTCGACGTAATCATTGCCATCCACGTCGTAGAGCTTGGAGCCGGACCCGTGGCTCAGCCAGACCGGCTGCGGCCTGGTGACCTGCCAGCTCGAGGTGACGCCGCCGGCCAGTACCTCGCCGGCTTCGGCGGCCAGCCGGGCCGACCCGGGCTGCCGCTCGATGAAGATGCGCTCCTGCTCAGCGATGACCTCGGTGAGCCGGGCGTTCGCGCCGGTGTCGTCGTCGTGGGCGATGGAGGGCGCCTGGGCCGAGGAGGAGGCGGAGCGTGGCCTGCCCGCCGGCTCAGCCTGGGGGGTGGTCTGGACGTCGGTTCTTTCGGCGTACGCGGCCTGTTTGTCGGCCATGACTGGTCCCCTAACGGAGTTGACTGAATGTTCAGTCTAAAATCTCCGCGGCAACGGGGCAAGAACCGGGCCGGCTGCGGAACGGCATGCACGGGTCCCTCGCCCGTGCTGGCGCTATGCTCCTGCCGCATGCGGCGGCTGCTGTTCGTGCACCACACGCCCTCGCCGGCGATGCAGGAAATGTTCGAATCCGTCCTCAGCGGCGCACGCACCGACGAGATCGAGGACGTCGAGGTGATGGTCGTGCCCGCGCTGACCGCGGGGCCTGTGCACGCGCTCGAGGCGGACGGCTACCTGCTCGGCACGCCCGCGAACATCGGGTACATGTCGGGCGCCCTCAAGCACTTCTTCGACGCGATCTACTACCCGTGCCTGGAGGCCACCCAGCGGCGGCCGTACGGCCTGTACGTACACGGGGCCAGTGACACGACCGGCGCCGTCCGCGCGGTCGAGGCCATCACCACGGGCCTGGGCTGGCAGCCGGTCAGGCCGCCGGTCTGCGTGACCGGCCCGCCCAGCCGGGCCGACCTGGACGCGTGCTGGGAACTGGGCGCGATCGTGGCGGCCGAGCTAGCTGCGGATGCCTGAGCGGGAGGCTAGCCGCGCAAGACGCGCCTGAGCCAGCCCAGCCGGACATCCGCGGCGGCGCGGGCCAGTCCGGTGCCCGGGGCGATCAGGTCGAAGGCATGGAAGGCGCCGGGCCAGACGTGCAGCTCGGCGATCCCGCCCGCCGCCCAGATCCGCCTGGCGTATTCCAGGTCTTCATCGCGGAGCGTCTCCACGCTGCCGAGCTCCAGGTACGCCGGCGGCAGTCCGGACAGGTCGGCCGCCCGCGCCGGAGCCGCGTAGGCAGGCACATCCTCCCCGCCGCGCCGGGCTCCGAGCAGCATGGTCCACGCCGTCAGATTGGACCCGCTGTCCCAGACGCCCTCGCCATGCAGCTCCTGGCTCGAACCCGTCGCCAGCCGGTCGTCGAGCATCGGATAGATCAGCATCTGGGCCAGCAGCGCCGGGGTGCCGCGGTCCCTGGCCATGAGCGCGCAGGCAGCGGCCAGGCCGCCGCCCGCGCTCCCGCCGCCGATGATCAGCCGCTCGGGGTCGATCCCAAGCTCCGCGGCGTGCTCGGCCGTCCAGACCAGGCCCGCGTAGCAGTCCTGAAGCCCAGCCGGGTACGGATGCTCGGGAGCCAGCCGGTACTCGACCGACACGATGACCAGCCCGGGATCGGTCACCCAGCCGATCATGGTGTCCAGCCCCGTCCGGTTGTTGCCCATCACCATCCCGCCGCCGTGAGTGTGGAACAGGGCAGGCAGGATCTCATTGCCAGGCGGCCTGGCGACGAGCAGGGAGATCTCCGGTGCCCCGGCCGGGCCGGGGATCGTCAGTTCGTGCAGCTCGGCTCCGCCCGCGGCCAGTGCCGCCAGGCTGGGCGTCCCGTCTAGTTCGGCCTGGCGGCTCTCGGCTAGGTTCTGGGCCGTCAGGGTGACGGGGGCCTGCCGGTAGCACTCCTCGAGCGCGGGGATGAGCTCAGGATCGACGGGTGGCCGGCCGCCACCGGGACCAGTCTGCGTCATGCGGATCGGCTCCAGACCGGTGCGGCTGACTCGCCGGGGGGCGCGCTGTCGTCCTGGGCGACCGCGAACGCCCGGCAGAACCCGCCGTCCCCGCCGCCGATCAGCAGCGGTGCCGCGCAGAACCAGCACAGCCCGGGATCCAGCCGCTCCAGACCGGAGAGGTTCTCGATGATCAGGACGCCGGCTCCCA
>DASWAH010000371.1:0-11587 GCA_036391235.1 Streptosporangiaceae bacterium | reverse complement strand
GTCGTCATCAGCCGGGCCCCGGTCGCGCCGAGCGGGTGGCCGAGCGCGATCGCGCCCCCGCTGACGTTGACCCGGGCCAGGTCGGCGCCGGTCTCCCGCTCCCAGGCCAGCACCACGGACGCGAACGCCTCGTTGATCTCGATCAGGTCGATGTCGGCCAGCGTCAGCCCGGCCAGCCGGAGCGCGTGCGCCGTCGCCGGGATCGGCGCGGTCAGCATGAGCACCGGGTCGTCGCCCCGCGCCGACAGGTGCACGATCCGGGCCCGCGGCCGCAGGCCGTGCTCGTCCAGGGCCCGCTCCGAAGCGACCAGCAGGGCCGCCGCACCGTCGGCGATCTGGCTCGACAGCGCGGCCGTGACCACCCCGCCGTCGGCTTCCGGCCGCAGCGGGGCCAGACCGGCCATCTTCGCCAGCGAGGTGTCCCGGCGCGGGCATTCGTCGGCGGTCAGGTCGCCGTACGGCTCGATCTCGGCGCCGAAGTGCCCCTGACCGGTCGCGGCGACCGCCCGCTGGTGACTGGCCAGCGCGAAGCGTTCCATCTCGGCCCGGCCGATTCCCCACGTGGCCGCGATCAGGTCGGCCGCCCTGAACTGCGAGATCTCCTCGGTGCCGTACCGCGCCCGCCAGCCGGCCGAGCCGGAGAACGGGTCGTCGTGCCCGTACGCCTGGCCAGCCGTCATCGCGGCCGCGATCGGGATCTGGCTCATGCTCTGCACCCCGCCCGCCACGACCAGGCCGGCCGTGCCGCTCAGTACCGCCTGGGCGGCGAAGTGGACGGCCTGCTGGGACGAACCGCACTGCCGGTCCACGGTGACCCCGGGCACGTGTTCCGGCAGCCCGGCCGCGAGCCAGGCCGTCCTGGCGATGTCGCCGGCCTGCGGCCCGATCGTGTCGACGCAGCCGAAGATCACGTCGTCCACCGCGGCCGGGTCGATCCCGGTCCGCCGGACCAGCGCGGTCAGCACGTGCGCGCCGAGGTCGGCCGGGTGCACTCCCGCGAGGGCGCCACCCCGCCGTCCGACCGGCGTGCGGACCGCGTCCACGATGAACGCCTCGCCCATCGGCCGTGCCTCCTTCGCCGGCTCCCGTTCGCCCGGGCAGCCTGTTGCATGAATCCGGGAATCCAGACACAAATTCCATCATGAATACGGGGATTCATACACACGCGTCCGCGGACGGCAGGCGGCTAGCGCTCCGCGGGGCGGCCGGTCTCGCGGCGCAGCCGGGACGGCAGGTAGGCAGCCCCCGGTCCGTCGGTGCGGGCGGCGTCCGCCGGGTTCGAGATCGCGCACCGGTCCAGCGACAGGCAGCCGCAGCCGATGCACGAGTCGAGCCCGTCCCGCAGCGCGACCAGCGCCTCGATCTCGTCGTCGAGCCGGCGCCGCCAGCCGCGGGACAGCCGTGACCAGTCCGTTCTGGTCGGCGTCCGCCCGGCCGGCAGCGAGTTCAGCGCCGCTGCGACTTCTTCCAGGCTGAGCCCGATGTTCCTGGCCGCCCTGATGAACGCGAGACGGCGCAGCGTGCTGCGCTCGAACCGGCGCTGTCCGCCAGAAGTCCTGGACGCCGACAGCAGCCCGAGCCGCTCGTAATACCGCACCGCCGACTCGGCGAACCCGCTCCGCCGCGCGATCTCCCCGACAGGCAGCAGGTCGGTTGTATGCATCAGTCCTCCTGGCCGGTTTCCTGAGCCCGCGCCTTGACTTGAAGTTGACTTCAACTACCAGTATGGCACTCACCAGAAACGAAGGAGCATCAGATGGGTGTGACCCCGACTGACCACGAACCACCTGTCGCGCTGGTTACCGGTGCGTCCCAGGGACTCGGCCGCGCCGTCGCCCGCGCGCTGGCCGGCCGGGGCTGGATCGTGGTCGCCGACGCCAGGCACGCAGCCGCGCTGGCCGAAGCGCTGGATGGCCTGCCCGGCGCGATCGGCGTACCCGGCGACGTGACCGACCAGGCCCACCGGGCCGAGCTCGCCGCCGTTGCCGAGCGCCTCGGCCGGCTCGACGTCCTGATCAACAATGCGAGCGCGCTCGGGCCGAGCCCGCTGCCCCGCCTGCGCGAGTACCCGCTCGGCGCGCTGCGCGAGGTGTTCGAGACCAATGTCGTCGCGCCGCTCGCGCTGGTCCAGTTGCTGGCCGGCCGGCTCGCCGCCGCGCGCGGCGTGATCGTCAACGTGAGCTCGGACGCCGCCGTCGAGAGCTACCAGGGCTGGGGCGGCTACGGCTCGGCCAAGGCCGCCCTCGACCAGCTGACCAGCGTGCTCGGCGAGGAAGAACGTGCCATCGCCTGCTACGCGTTCGACCCGGGCGACATGCGCACGCAGATGCACCAGGCCGCGTTCCCCGGCGAGGACATCTCCGACCGGCCGGAACCGGAGACCGCCGTGCCGGCTCTGCTCCGCCTGCTCGACCAGCGCCCGCCGGACGGCCGTTACCGGGCCGCGGACCTCACCACGACCCCCGCCGGGGTGACCTCATGAAAAACGTGGCCAGCAAGCCAGCCGAGGAGCGCGGCCTGACCCGCGACGGCGTCCGGATGCTGGTCGCCACGACCGACGGCCTGGCGCACGCCAGGTTCGCCGACCTGCCCAGATTCCTCGCCCCCGGCGACTTGCTGGTCGTCAACACCACGGCCACGCTGCCCGCCGCGGTGGACGGCGAGCGCGGCCCGAGCGCGGTGACGGTGCATTTCTCGACCCCGCTGGACGACGGCACCTGGGTCGCCGAGCTGCGCGAAGCCGGGCCAGGCCGCGGCCGGGTCACTGGCGCCCGCCCCGGCGAGCAGATCAGCCTGGCCGGCCGGGCGACCCTGACGCTGCTGCGGCGATACCCGGAACCGGACTCAGACCGCCTCTGGATCGTCGCGCTGCACGCACCCGGCGAGACCCGCGCGCGCGAACCAGCCGCCCATAGCCGCAGGCCGGCCGGCGACCGCCACCTCGCCGGAGACCGGGCTGCCGAGGACCGCGATCCGGTCCAGGATTACCTGGACCGATACGGCCGGCCGATCCGGTACTCCTATGTTCCGAAGCCGTGGCCGCTGGCCGCGTACCAGACCGTGTTCTCCCGCGAACCGGGCAGCGCCGAGATGCCGAGCGCCGGCCGGCCGTTCACCGAGCGGCTGGTGCTCGACCTGATCGCGGCCGGCGTCGTGATCGCGCCGATTACACTGCACGCCGGGGTCGCCTCACTCGAGACCCGCGAACCGCCACTGCCCGAACGGTTCCGCGTCCCCGCGCCGACCGCCCGCCTGGTCAACCTGACCAGGTCGGCCGGGCGCCGGGTGGTCGCGGTCGGCACGACCGTGACCAGGGCGCTGGAGAGCGTGGCCGGACCGGACGGCGCGGTCAGCGCCGGGCACGGCTGGACCGGTCTCGTGCTCGGTGAGCAGAACCCGGCCGCGGTCGTGACCGGTCTTATCACCGGCTGGCACGACCCCGAGGCATCGCATCTGGCCCTGCTCGAGGCCGTTGCCGGTCAGGCCCTGGTCAAGGCGGCCTACGCCGACGCCGACGCGGCCGGCTACCTCGGCCACGAGTTCGGCGACAGCTGCCTCCTCCTCCCGCCGCTGCCCCGGTAGAGTAGAACGTGTTCTAGTGAGGCAGCATCGGAGGCGGCATCGTGCGGCTGAGCTACACGCCGGAGCAGGACAAGCTGCGGGCTGAGCTGCGCGAGTACTTCGGCGCGCTGATGACACCGCAGCGCCGGGCCAGCCTGGCCGCGGGCGGCGACTACGGGGACGGGACCGCCTACAAGGAGACCGTGCGCCAGCTCGGGGCCGACGGCTGGCTCACGCTGAGCTGGCCCGCCGAGTACGGCGGCCGCGACGCCAGCGTCACCGACCAGCTCATCTTCACCGACGAGGCGGCCGTGGCCGGGGTCCCGGTGCCGTTCCTGACCATCAACACGGTCGGCCCGACCATCATGCGGTTCGGCACCGAACAGCAGAAGCAGTTCTACCTGCCGAAGATCGCCGCCGGGGAGTTGCACTTCTCGATCGGCTACTCCGAGCCCGGGGCCGGGACCGACCTGGCCGGACTGCGGACCAGGGCGACCCGCGACGGCGACGAGTACGTGATCGACGGCCAGAAGATGTGGACCTCGCTGATCGGCTACGCCGACTACGTCTGGCTGGCCTGTCGCACCGACCCCGACGCGCCCCGGCACAAGGGCCTGTCGATCATCATCGTGCCCACCGACAGCGCAGGGTTCTCGTGGACGCCGGTGCCGACCATGGCCGGCGTGTCGACCAGCGCCACCTATTACGACGGCGTCCGGGTCCCGGCCGGGAACCTGGTCGGCGAGCCCGGCGGCGGATGGCCGCTGATCACCAACCAGCTCAACCACGAGCGGGTCGCGCTGACCTCGGCCGCGCCGCTGCAGCACGCCCTGGCCGAGGTCATCCAGTGGGCCGCGGCGACCACGACCAGCGAGGGAACCGCGGTCATCGACGCCGAGTGGGTGCAGGTGCACCTGGCCAGGGTGCACGCCAAAACCGAGGTCCTGAAGCTGCTGAACTGGCGGATTGCCGCCCAGTCGGACGCCGGCCAGCAGCTCGGGCCGGCCGCCGCCTCGGCGACCAAGATCTACGGCACCGAGCTCACGATCGAGGCGTGCCGCCTGCTCATGGAGATCCTCGGCCCGAACGCCACGGTCCAGGCCGGCTCGCCGGGCGCGCTGCTGGCCGGCCGGATCGAGCGGATGCACCGTTCGGCGCTGATCCTGACCTTTGGCGGCGGGACCAACGAGATTCAGCGCGACATGATCGCCATGCTCGCGCTTGGCCTGCCCTACCGGCGCTGACCGACCACCGGAGCACTCGTGGATTTTTCTCAGAACGCCACGCACGCCGAACTGTCCGCGCTACTGCGGAGGATCCTCGCCGACAAGGCAGGGCCGGACCGGCTGGCCCGGCTCGAGTCGGAGAACCTGGAGTTCGACCCCGATCTGTGGAAGGCCATGGCCTCGGCCGGCGTGCTGGCCGCGGCCGCACCGGGCGAGGCGGGCGGTGATGACCTCGGCCTGACCGGCCAGTGCAGCGTGCTGACCGAACTCGGCCGGGCCGTCGCTCCCGTGCCTTACCTGGACACGATCGTGCTCGGGGCCGGCGCGATCGCCGGATTCGGGTCGGCCGGACAGGTGAGCCGGTGGGCGGCCCCGGCCGTGGCCGGCGACCTGATCATCGCGGTTGCCCTGGCCGAGCCGGGCGGCGCGGGGCCAGAACGGCCGGCCACCCGGGCCGAGCGCGCCGACGACGGCAGCTGGCGGCTGACCGGCGTCAAGACCACGGTGCCGGCCGGGGACGAGGCGGGACTTTTCCTGGTGCCGGCGGCGACCGGCGGCGGGACGGCGGTGTTCGCGATCGGGCGCTCCGGGCCCGGGCTGACGGTCAGCACCCAGCGGACGACCGGCGGGGCGGGCACGGTCCAGCTCGACCTGGCCGGAGCGCAGGCCAGTCAGGACCAGATGATCGGGCAACCGGGTTCCGCGCTGCCGCGTTGGCTGGCCGACCGGGCCACTGTCGGGCGATGCGCGCTGCAGCTCGGCGTGACCGAGCGGGCGCTGGAGCTGACCGCCGAGCACGCGCGCACGAGGGAGCAGTTCGGCCGGCCGATCGGGGCGTTCCAGGCGGTCGCCCAGCGGCTGGCCGACGCCTACATCGACGTCGAGGCGATCCGGCTCACCCTGTGGCAGGCCGCCTGGCGGCTGGAGGAAGGCCGTCCGGCCGGCCAGGAGATCGCGACCGCGAAGTTCTGGGCCGCCGACGGCGGGCACCGGGTCGCCCACACCGCGGTGCACGTCCACGGCGGCATGGGCATCGACATCAGCCACCCGCTGCACCGCTACTTCACGGCGGCGAAGGCCAGCGAGTTCGCTCTCGGCGGCGCGACCGACCAGCTGCGCCGGCTGGGTGCGCTGCTAGCCGAG
The DNA here is from genome assembly GCA_036391235.1 of Streptosporangiaceae bacterium. Lineage (GTDB taxonomy): Bacteria > Actinomycetota > Actinomycetes > Streptosporangiales > Streptosporangiaceae > Chersky-822. The sequence goes on along the minus strand of DASWAH010000371.1, from coordinate 5,657 downwards.
ACCGCCCGGGCGACCTGACCCGGGGCCTCGCGCTACCTGATACGGTCGCTGATGCGCCGGGTCACGGCGCATCGGGTCCGGCGGGAGGCGGCGGGCGACATGACGGACGGGACTCCGATCTCCTACGAGGCCGCGGCCAGGGGCACTCCGGTGCTGAGCAGCTCGGGCGCCACGATCGGCACCCTGGAGCACGTGCTCGAGGTCTCGGACCTGGACATCTTCGAAGGCATCGTGGTGGCGACGCATCACGGCCTGCGCTTTATCGACGCCGATCACCTGCCCGAGTTCACGACCACGCACATCCGGTCGACCCTGACCGACGAGCAGGCGTCCCAGCTTCCGCCGCCGTCCGGGCCGCCCGTCTACAGCGTCGACGCGCTCGCCGACACCGGGCACAGCATGCACGACATCGTCCGCCGCTTGTTCGGCCGCCCGCACTGGAAGCGCGACACCGACTAGCGCCCTGGACTCCGTCTCGCGGCGCCGAGCTGGGCGGTCAGGAGGGCCGGGGCTTCGGTCAGTGAGGGACCGTACCAGGTCAGGTGACGGCCGCTGACCAGGGCGGCCGGGATGGCGGGAAAGGCCTCTGGGCCGTCGCCGGCGCTGAACGCGTACGGCTCGTCGGGTAGCACGACCAGATCGGCGCCGCTGCCGGCCAGCTCGGCCAGCTCGATCCGCGGGTAACGCTCAGCGTGGCCGGCGTACAGGTTCGCGACGCCGAGCCTGGCCAGCAGGTCGCCGGCGAAGGTGTCCCGGCCCAGCACCATCCACGGCCGCCGCCAGATCGGGATGATCGCGGTCCTCGGCGTGACTGGTTCCGGTACCGCGGCCCAGGCCTGCGCGGCGGCGTCGAGCCAGGACGGCCGGTCCAGGCGGCAGGCCACGGTGAGCATCCGGTGCAGGGAGTCCAGCGCCTCGGGCAGCGTGCGGATGCGGGTGATCCAGACCGCGAGGCCGGCCGCTGCCAGCGCGGCCAGGTCGGACTCGCGGTTCTCCTCCTCGTTGGCCAGCACAACCTCCGGCCGCAGTGCGATGATCCGCTCCGTGTCCGGGTTCTTGGTCCCGCCGATCCGCTCCGTGGTCAGCCCGGCCGGGTGGGTGCAGTAGTTCGTCACGCCGGCCAGCAACCCGGCGTTGCTCGCCGCGACCGCCTCGGTCAGCGACGGCACGATCGACACGACCGCGCCGATCTCCGCGGGGAGGCGGACGTCGCGGCCGAGATCGTCTTGTTCCGGCATGGCCCGAGCCTAACGATCCGCTCGACGGCCGATCAGCCGAGCAGGATCTCGCCGACGTAGCCGCCCTTGGCGGCGCCGGGCGGGCAGGCGAAGATCGCGCTGCCGATGTGCGTGGTGAACTTGTTCAGCGCGTCACTCCCGGCCAGCGTGTGCTGAATCGGGACGAACTGCCGGCGCGGGTCCCGCTGGTAGCACAGGAACATCAGCCCGGCCGCCGGGGCGCCCTCGCTGAGCCCGCCGGTGTAGGAGTAGCCCCGCCGCAGCAGCTTGGCGCCGTGGTTCGCGGCCGGCGAGGCGAGCAGGATGTGCGCGTGCAGCGGCAGGTCGCCGAGCACGTTCCCGGCTGCCTTCTTCCGCCCGATCGTGCGCTCCTGCCGGTCCACCGTGGCGGCGTCCCACCGGGCCAGCGCGATCTCGATCCGCCGGGCAACCAGATACGAGCCGCCGCGCATCCAGGCCGGGGAGGCCGGGCCGGCCGCCCAGACCGATCCGTTCATGGCCGCGGTGTCCTCGACCTTGATATTGGCCGTGCCGTCGAAGAACCCCATCAGGTTGCGCGGCGTCGGCTGGATGGTGCTGTTGCCGGTCCGGCCGAAGCCGGCCAGCAGCCACCGCGGCCTGGCGACCGGAGCGGCCAGCCTGATCAGCTCGTGCGCGGCGTGAAAGGCGACCTGCGGATCGTCGGCGCAGACCTGGATGCCCAGGTCGCCGCCGCTGATCGAGGAACGCAGCCGGTCGGTCCTGAACTTCGGCAGGTCCGCCAGCGGGGCCGGGCGGTCCTTGGCCAGGCCGAACCGGTCGCGGCCGTTAGCCGTCCTGAACAGCGTCGGCCCGAACCCGAACGTGACGGTGAGCCTGGCCGCCTTCAGCCCGAGCGCCTCGCCGGTGTCGCCGGCCGGCCTGGCGCCGGTCTCGACCGGGCCGATCGCGCTGCCCAGCGTCATCAGGGCAGCCGCGTTCGACCAGGTCCGCAGCAGGTCGCGCAGGTCCGAACGGGAGGCGCTGACCATGTCGAGCGCGGCGAACTGCAGGTGCTCCTGGGCCGGAGTGCCGATGCCCGCCTGATGGGCGCCGTGGAACGGGATCGCCGGCGACACCGACGAGTCAGCGGCGGTTCCGGCCACCGCCGTCTGGCCGTTCAGCAGGCCGCCCGCGACGGCGCCCGCCCCGATTCCGGCCAGTCCGCTGATGCCGGCCGACCGAAGGAACCCGCGCCGCGATGCGTCCATTCGCCGGAGTATTACAGGCCGTCCGACCCCGCACCAGGACCGTTCCTCATCCGCAACCGGGTCGTTGTGAACGCCGCGAGCGCGGCCATTCCGTCCTAACATGGACAAGGTCCCCGCCAGCGGGCACCCGCCAAGGAGGCCGCTATGCCGGCGCGCACCATCGGAACCCTCCGCACGCTCACCGCGACCGCGGCACTGACCGTGCCGCTGCTGGCCGCCGGGCCAGCCGCAACCGCAGCCGCAGCCGTGTCCGCGGCCACCACGGCAGCCGCCCCGGCCAGTCCGCGCGCCTGCGCCTGGACCGTCCGGCCGAGCCCGGCCAAGGGCGGCTCGGCCAGCCTCAGCGCCGTCGCGGCGACCTCGGCCAGCGACGTGTGGGCGGTCGGCTCGTACGACGCCGGCGGCGCGTACAAGACGCTGATCGAGCACTGGAACGGCAGCCGCTGGACCATCACGCCAAGCAAGGACCCGGCCAGCGGCACCCACACCACCAACACGCTCACCGCCGTGGTCGCGCTCAGCCGGACGAACGCCTGGGCATTCGGTTTCTACGAGAAGGCGACGACGAGCTTCCGCACGCTCGTCGAGCACTGGAACGGCTCGTCCTGGTCGGTCGTACCCAGCCCGGACTCCGGGACCGGCGAGAACGCGCTGCTGGCCGCCACGGCCAGGAACGCGACCGACATCTGGGCGGTCGGGTACCACAACGACCCGGGCCGCCGCCGGACCCTGACCGAGCGCTGGAACGGCTCGTCGTGGTCGGTCGTGCCCAGCCCGAGCACCGGGACCGGCGACAACTTCCTGTTCGGGGCGGCCGCCGCACCCGGCGGGCCGGTCTGGGCGGTTGGCAGCGACTCGGTCTCCTTCGGCCGGACGCTCGCCCTGCGCTGGAACGGCAAGGCCTGGACGACCGGCACCACCGCCAACCCGGGCGACGGTGACCGGTTCCTGCAGGGCGTCGCGACGCCGTCCGCTCAGTACGCGCTCGCCGTCGGCAGCGACCTGGCCGGGAACCAGACCAGGGCGCTGGCCGAGCGCTGGACCGGCAACGGCTGGTTGGTCGTGCCCGCGGCCAGCCCGGCGGCCGACTACAACGGGCTGCAGGCCGTCGCGGCGGCCAGCCGCACCGACGCCTGGGCGGTCGGCACCCGCCGGGCCACGCCGGGCGCGGCGTTCCGCACCCTGGCCGAGCACTGGGACGGTACCCGCTGGACCACGGCGGCCAGCCCGAGCCCGGGCAGCGGCGACGACTGGCTGTTCGGGGTGGCCAAGGTGCCGGGCGGCGGGTACTGGGCGGTCGGCACGACCGGGGCCGGGACGCTGACCGAGTTCCGCTGCTGACGGGCCTCAGCGCAGCGTGTCCAGGCGCGCCATCGCGTCCCTGGCCTGGGCGATCAGGCCCTCCATGACCTCGGCGACCGGCCTGACGTCATTCATCCGGCCGACGATCTGGCCGACCGGCATCGGCACCACGGCCGGGTTGCCGGAATCCATCAGCCGTTGATGGGCCTCGCTGACCAGCAGGTTCTGCAGCGGCATGGGCAGCGGCGCGGGCGCGCCAGGGTCCTCCCAGGCCTTCGTCCACTCGTTCTTGAGCAGCCTGGCCGGCTTGCCGCTGTAGATCCGCGACCTGACCGTGTCCGAGGACGTCGCGGCCAGCAGTGCGTCCCGCAGCCCGGAGACCGCGCTGCCGAGCGCGTACTCGGCGGTGGTCAGCCAGTACGAGCCCATCCAGACGCCGGCCGCGCCGAGTGCGAGCGCGGCCACGATCTGCCGGCCTGACCCGATCCCGCCGGCCGCGAGCACCGGCACCTGCGCGCCGACCGCGTCGACGACCTCGGGCACCAGCACCATGCTCGCGATCTCGCCGGTGTGACCGCCGGCCTCGTAGCCCTGCGCGACCACGACGTCGACCCCGCGGGCCACGTGCCTGGCGGCGTGCTCGGCCTTGCCGGCCAGCGCGGCCACCGCGATCTTGCGTTCGTGCGCGGCCGCGATCACGTCGTCCGGCGGCGAGCCGAGCGCGTTGGCGATCAGCGCAACCGGGTGGGCGAGCGCGACCTCGACGTGCGCCCTGGCCACCGAGTGCAGCCAGCCGAGCACCCCCTCGCGCTTGTCCCCGGCGACTGCCAGCGGCGGAACTCCCAGCTTCAGCAGCGTCTGCTCGACGAAATCGCGGTGCCCGGCCGGTATCAGCGCGGCCAGGTCGATCTCGGTGCCCTCGGCCGGGATCGTGGCCGGCATCACCACGTCGACCCCGTAGGGCTTGCCGCCGGTGTTCTCGTCCATCCAGGCTAGGGCGGCCTCGAGGCCGGCGGCGTCGTTGAACCGCACGCAGCCGAGCACCCCGAGGCCGCCGGCCCGGCTGATGGCCGCGGCCACCTGCTCGGACGGGGTGAACCCGAACACCGGGTACTCGATCCCGAACCGCTCGCACACCGCCGTCCGCAGCATCGTCGCTCAGCCCCCGGCCGGCGTGGGAGTATCGGCGGGCTCCGGGGGGTCGTCCCCGCGGGCCAGCACAGCCTCCAGCAGTTTCTCGCTGGCGAAACGCTTCGCCCAGGCGTAGTCGGCCTTGCCGCTCGGCGTGCGGCCGATCTCCCCGGTGACCCAGACCGTGCGCGGCACCTTGTAGCCGGCTACGTGCCGCCTGACCACGGCCTCCAGGTCCTCCAGGTCCAGGCGAGCACCCGGCCTGAGCTGCACGATCGCGGCCACGCGCTGGCCGAGGCGCTCGTCAGGAATGCCGATCACCAGCGTGTCGAACACGTCGGGGTGTTCCTTGATGGCGCCCTCGACCTCTTCGGGGAATACCTTCTCGCCGCCGGTGTTGATGGACACGTTGCCCCGGCCGAGCAAGGTGATCGCGCCGTCCGGCTCGACCCTGGCCCAGTCGCCGGGGACCACGTACCGCTCGCCGTCGACCTGCACGAACATCGCGGCGGTCTTCACCGGATCCTTGTAGTACCCGAGCGGGATGTGCCCGCCACGGGCCAGCCGTCCGGTCTCCCCCGGGCCGACCCGGCGGCCCAGGTCGTCGATCACGATCGTGCTCGGCCCTGGCTGCACGGTCGGGCCGCCGCGCTGCTGGCCGCCCGCGCTGGCGAAACCGAGCCCGGTGAACCCGGTCTCGGACGAGCCGATGGCGTCAGTGATCACGACGTTCGGCAGCGCGGCGAACGCCGCGTCC
>DASWAH010000370.1:0-13015 GCA_036391235.1 Streptosporangiaceae bacterium | reverse complement strand
TCGCGGGCGAGCATGGCCGCCGGCCTGCCGCCGCCTGCGCGGCCGCCAGCGCGTGCCATCAGATCGCGCTCACCGCTCCGGGGACGGCGACGACGACGGCGCGGGTGATCGTCAGGGGCCGGGCCGTCTGGGTAGTACCGGTCGGGCTGCGGCCCGACAACCGGGCCCGCCAGATCTATGTGCTCTGGCAGATCACCACGGGCCGCCGGGCCGTCGCGATCGGCACGTTCGATGTCGTGGCGAGCGCCGGGCACCGGCTGCGGATCGGCTCGCTGCCGGTCGGCTACCGGCAGACCAGGGCGTTCGCGGTGAGTCTGGAACGCGGCCGTACGGCCCCGGCCTCGCCGTCCAGCCCGGTCGCGGCCGGCCTGGTGTCCTCCTAGCTGAGCCAGGAGCCGAGCGGAAGTTTTCGGGTATCTCGTAAAACCGTTCGCCTGGCTGCGCGCGAACCCAGGACGTCGGCGCACACGGTGTGCGTCCACGATCCGAGGAGGAACCGTATGGCTGGGACTAAACCAGCTGGCCTCGCCGCGATGCGGAAGGCGGGGCTGGCCTTCGCCGGTGTCCTCGCCGTCGGCACGGCGGTGCTGTCGGGGACGGCGTTCGCGTCATCCAGCGCATCGCCCGCCCACATGACGAGCATGACCATGGCCGGGCCGAGCGGCAGTCACGTCGGCACCACCAAGGGGTGGTTCGACGGACACACCGTGACTTTCACCTACACGAAGAACTTCATGTGCATGCGGCCCCCGGCCAGCAAGGCCAGGACCGGGTGCGAGGCGGGTGCCGACTACACCCAGACGCCGGCGAATACGTTCGACCCGCTGTACGTCGTCGTCCCGCTCGGCTTCACCCCGAAGACCTCGACACTGCAGTGCCCGCACGCGGGGCGCTGCATCGACCACCCGTCGACGATCGACCTGTCGGCCGTGCTCGGCAAGGGAACTGGCAAGTTCCCGCTGCCGCCGCACAGCCACATCATCGCGACCGCCAACGGCGGGCAGTCCGAGTGGTGGAACGTCATCGTGGTCGGCGTCAAGAGCCCGGCCTCCTGGCACAAGATCGTGACAGCCAAGAGCCACGCCGAGCTCATGAAGCTGCAGCGCACGCCGAACAGCGGCGTGACCGGGAACATCGTCAGCAACCTGTTCCTGTACTTCAAGGCCTGGGGCTGATCGTCCCCGGCCGCTGCCCCGGCCGGGCCGCTGACCGGCAGCACGCCGGCCCGGCCGGGCCAGGTTAGGCCAGGCCGGCCCGGGCCGCCGCTCTTCGCCACGGCGGCCCGGCCGGCCACCTGGCAGCAGGCCCGCGCAACCTGACTTCTCCGACTACGGCCCCGCCCCGTCTCCGACCCGCTCACCGCGAGGAGGTCCCCGTGACCAGCACCGCCACCGCGACTGCGGCCCGGCTCGACCGGTCTGGCCGGCTTGGCCGGCTCGCGCCGCTGCGCGGCTGGCGTGGCGTGGCCGCCGTCAGCCTCGTCGCAGCCGGGGCCGCCGTCGTCATCGGATGCCTGCTGCCCTGGGCGGAGGTGTTCGCCGGGCTGATCGGCATTCCCGGCATCCGCGGCAGCAACGGCAAGCTGCTGGCCGTGGCCGGCGCGGTGATCGCGGCGGCCGGGCTGTGGCAGTTGCTGAGGGGCGGTGCCGCCACCCGGTGGGCAGGCGGCGTGGCCGGGGTCGCTGTCCTCGGCTTTTCCGCCTTCCTGCTCATGCGGCTGTCGGCCACGCTAGCGTCACTCGGAACTGACTCCATGATGGCTGCCCGGGGCGGCCCTGGCCTGTGGATCGTGGCCGGGGGCGGATTGGCCGCCTTCGGAACGTTGTTCCTGCCTTCATCCGACCAGCGTGTCCTGGTCGCCAGCCGGCCTGGCTCGGGGCTACGGGCCTGGGCTGCCGACCACGAGTCCGCCGGACCGCGCCGGCTGATCCAGGTCGCGCTCGGAGTCCTGTGGCTGGTCGACGCGGTATTGCAGGCTCAGCCGTCGATGTTCGGGCCGGGCTTCGTGACCGGCACGCTCGGCGGCGCGACCATGGGCAACCCGGCCGCGGTCTCGTCGTCGATCATGGGCGTCGGGCACGTCCTGCTGGCCCACCCGGCAGCCTTCGATGCCGCCTTCGCGGCGATCCAGCTCACGCTCGGAGCCGGACTGCTCTGGCGGCGCACCGTCCGGGCCGCGCTGGCCGGCACGATTGCCTGGGCCCTGTTCGTCTGGTGGCTCGGCGAAGGGCTGGGCGGCGTTCTCACTCCGGCTGCTAGCCCAGTCACCGGGGCCCCGGGAGCCGCCCTGATCTATGTCCTCATCGCGATCCTGGCCTGGCCGCCGCGACGCGGATCTGCTGACATGGCCGGCCAGGCCGCGCAGATGACCGGGCGGCCGGTCGCGCTTACGAGCCCGGCCGGCCCGCTCGCGGCCAGGCTGATCTGGCTCTCCGTGTGGGCCGGCGCCGCGATCCTGACCATCCGGTCGCTCCTCGACGCTCCGGCCGCGCTGGCAGGCTCGCTCTCGAATCAGGTCACGGGCGAGCCGGGCTGGCTGGCCGGCCTGGACCGGCTGGCCGCCCATGCGGTGAGTTCGGCCGGAGCCGGGGTCCCGATCGCCCTAGCCGTCCTGTTCTCGCTGATCGCCGTGGGTGCCCTGATTCCGGCCACGAGCCGGAGCGCCATCGGGCTGGCTCTGGTGACCGCGACCGTGATCTGGGTAGCGGGTCAGGACTTCGGCGGGATTCTGACCGGCCACGGCACCGACCCGAACAGCGCGCCGCTCCTTGCGCTGCTCGCCCTCGCCTACTGGCCGGCGCGCGTGCGCCCGGCCGCACGCCAGCGACCGCGACGTGACCCCGCCGGTTCCGGCCAGTTGCTCACGACGCCCCGCACCGGCTAACTGCAATGAGCGGGTGGGATTCGAGCGTGATAGCGCCAACAACTCCACCCGCTCTTTGCAGTGATCATCTCCGCGCCACTCAACCGGAAGCCCGGCAAGCCCAACCGGAAAGACTGGGTGGAGCCATCCGGCTATGGACCGGTCAAGTCCACCCAGCGATTCCGGTTGGGCCGGGCTAGACCGGCCGCCAGCCTCTCCGACAAGCGCCGCCAGCGCCGGCCTCGGCCGCTAGAGCGCGCCGAGGTGCCGGGCGAAGAACGCCGCCGTCTCATCCACCTCGAACCGCGGCACGTCGCCGTGGCCGCCCGGGTTCGCGTGCAGCGTCTTCTCCGGGGAGCCGAAGGCGTCGAACAGCGCCAGCGCCGCGTCGCGCGGCACCATCTGGTCGTCCCACTGCATCAGGTACTGCACCGGCACCGTGACCTGCCCGGCCACCTCCATCAGGGAATCGGACGCAGCCAGGCCGAACACGGCGGCGGCGATCCGGGGCTCGGCCGCGACAAACGGGATGCCCAGGCCGCCGCCCATCGACACCCCGTAATAGCCGACCGGCCCGCCCGGCAGTTCCAGTGCCAGCAGCGCGCCGAGCACGGATTGCCACTCCGGCACCGCCTCGGTGGCGAGCCGCTCGTTGAGGCCGCCCATATGCGGGCCGATCGGCTCGCCTGCCGCCACCTTCCGCCTGATTCCGGCCACCATGGCCTCGAACTCCGGCGACGGCACGCGATCGCCGTGATGAGGGGCGTCGATCGAGGCGGCGGCGAAGCCGTAGCCCGTCACGAACCGCAGGGCGTGTCCGACCACTCCCGGTGCCTTCTTGTGCTGGCCGCCGCCGTGGCCGATCAGCACGAGCGGGCACGGCCCGGTCGCGCCCGCGGGTGACCAGAGCACGCCGGGAATGTCGTCGTGGCTGAAGTGAGTCTCGGTGACGCCGTCGTCCCGCGTCACCGTGCTGATGATCCGCATAGCTGTCCGCCTTCCGGAGTACTGATGCGGGCACTCCGGCGGCGACCTGCGCTGAGAGGCGGTCAGATCAGCCGAGCCGCCGTCGCCAGACGGCGGAAGGGAGCACCCAGCCTGTCGTACGGGTAATGGGACTCACCTCCTCTGGCCGATCGCGAGCAGAGCGACCTTACCAAGATGCGGCGGCCGGCGGGAGTCCCCCGCAGGAGGTATTCAGCGAAGTACATAACGAATTCGACATGTATATTCACATGTCCCGCTATCAGACCTACGATGTCCGGGCATTGACCATCTAGCGGGGGATATCGTGTTTCTGGACATCGCAACGGACTTGCTGACGCCTCCAAGCCGCCGCCAGGCATTCGCCGCGGGCGGCCTCGCGATAGCCGGCGCCGCGGGTCTGACCTCGGCGCCAACTCCCCCGCGCCTGATGTTCGGTGCTAACCGGAGCGCCTTCCCCTCGTTCAACACCGCCATTCCGCGTGGCGTCGCGGTCCGCGTGTACTACGACGCGAAAAACCAGTTCCCGGCGGGCTGGCCGAACCGCCTGCCCGGCGCCTGGATGACCCTGTCGCTCCGCCCGAACCCGGGCGATCTGCTCGCAGGAAAGCTCGACTCGCAGCTCAAGGCCATTATCGACTCCGCCCCGGCGCATTCCGAGCTGACCTTCTGGCACGAGAACACCACCGGCAACCCGCTGGGCTACCCGAGCTACGTCAACAACCCCCGCGCCGCCCTGCTGATGCAGCACTACGGCCAGAGCCTGTGCTCCGGGACCAAGGTGAGGTTCGGCGTCATCACTTGCGGGCCGGTCGGCCAGCAGGCTGGCTGGATCGCGCCCGGGCTGGACTGGTACGGCGATGACCTGTACGACTTCCCGCGCCTGCGCAACCCGGACGGCACGCTGAACCAGGCCAAGATCTACGCGCGGCTCGACGCGAACCTGCAGACGTGGCGGAAGCGGTCAGGCCAGCACCGGCCATCGCTGCGGATCTGCGAGACCAACAGCCCGCACGACTCGCACCGCAAGAACTGGTTCACCTGGCTGGCTCAGTGGATGGCCGCCCACAACGGCCGCCGGATCCTGACCTACTGGAACCCGGACCGCGGCCTGGCCAACAACGGCCTGTCCGGGCCCTGGCCGCCGACCCAGAACGTGGTCGACCGGCTCCACCAGCTCTCCCAGACCTACTAGCCCGCGGCGCCGGCCCGGCCATCCGCAGCGACGGCGTCGCCGCCTGCTCCCGCTGGCGTCGGTGCCAGTCGCTGTCCCGGCCGGGATTCCGGACTCTGGTACGTCGTCATCGGGTTCGATGGTCAGCGGGACCCGGCTCAGGCCGACGTCCTCGCCGCGCGGCGGCCGGCCACGTTGGTCAGGTTGTGCTGGCTGGCTTCAGGTCCCTGGTGCAGTGCATGCAAGCGGTCGCCGCGACCGGCAGATCCGCAGACGCACAGTACGGACAGGCCTTGGTCGGAGCCGGGTCTCCGAAGACGGTCTTGCCGCGCCGGGCCATGTAGGCGCGGTACGGCATGACGATCAGGTAGTAGATGACCGCCATGAAGACCACGAAGTAGATCAGCGCCCCGATGAAGGCGCCCAGGTCGATCCGCTGCCCGTTCAGCGTCCAGCCCAGCCCCTTGCCGGCCGCGCCGCCGCCCGCGAGCGCGTTGATCAGCGGCGTGATGATGCTGTCGGTGAACGCCTTGACCAGCGTGCTGAACGCCAGCGCGACGACCAGCCCGACCGCGACGACGATCAGGTCGCCCTGCATCAGGAACTTCTTAAAGCCCTGCCACATCTCGCCGTTCCCCTTTCGTGGCACTGCGCGGATACCGCAGCGGCGCGTTTTCGCTAGGGCACCCTACCGGCCGGTGACTGGTCCGGCATAGTGCCCATCAGGCCACGCCTGGAGACTTAAGCGGATTACCAGATCCATTGCCACCGCAGACCAGCAACGGCGCGGCTAGCCAGGGCCGAAACTGAAACCTGTTCTAGTCGGCCGGTCGGGCGTAATGTCGGCGGTGAGCAGCCCCGGCTCACCCTGAGGAGATCATCATGCTGGTGCACGACCGGTTCTTCATCGGCGGCGAATGGGTCGAGCCGGCCGGCTCCGGCACGATCGACGTCATCTCCCCGCACACCGAGCAGGTCATCGGCCGCGTGCCGGACGGGACGCCGGCCGACATGGACCGGGCGGTCGCGGCGGCCAGGGACGCCTTCGACAACGGCCCGTGGCCACGGATGGCCCCGGCCGAGCGCGCGGACGCAGTGGCCAGGCTGGCCGAGCTGTACGCGGCCAGGCTCGGCGACTTCGCCGAGCTGATCACCACGGAGATGGGCTCGCCGATCACGTTCTCCCAGCTCGCCCAGGCCCCGCAGCCGCAGATGATGCTGAGCTACTTCGCTGATCTCGGCAAGACGTTCACCTGGGAGGACGAGCGGCCAGGGCTGTTCGGCCCGGTCACCGTCCGGCGCGAGCCGGTCGGCGTCGTGGCCGCGATCGTGCCGTGGAACGTACCGCAGTTCACGATCATGACCAAGCTGCCGGCCGCCCTCGTCGCGGGCTGCACGGTCGTGATCAAGCCGGCTCCGGAGACGCCGCTCGATTCCTACCTGCTGGCCGAGCTGATCGAGCAGGCCGGCCTGCCTCCAGGCGTGGTCAACATCGTGCCCGCGGGCCGGGAGACCGGGGAGCACCTGGTGTCTCACCTCGATGTTGACAAGGTGGCGTTCACCGGATCGACCGCGGCCGGCCGGCGCATCGGCTCTATCTGCGGGCAGCAGCTCAAGCGGTGCAGCCTGGAACTGGGCGGCAAGTCGGCCGCGATCATCCTGGACGACGCCGACCTGGCCGCCACGATGGGCTGGCTGGAGATGGCCTCGCTGATGAATAACGGCCAGGCCTGCGTCGCCCAGACCAGGATTCTGGCGCCCGCCAGCCGGTACGCCGAGACCGTGGACGCGCTGGCCGGGATGGTCGGCGGGCTGACCGTCGGCGATCCGGCCGACCCGGCGACCCAGATCGGCCCGCTGGTCGCGAAGCGGCAGCAGGAGCGGGTCGAGGGTTACATCGCGGCCGGCCAGGAGGAAGGCGCGAAGGTCGTCACCGGAGGCGCCCGCGCCTCAGGGCAGGACCGAGGCTGGTACGTCGCGCCGACCGTGTTCGCCAACGTCGACCCGGGTATGCGGATCGCCCGCGAGGAGATCTTCGGCCCGGTGCTCAGCGTGATCGAGTACTCCGACGAGGCCGATGCGATCGCGATCGCCAACGACAGCGACTACGGGCTGGCCGGCACGGTTTGGACGGCCGACACCGAGCGCGGTATGGACGTCGCGCGGAAGGTCAGGACCGGCACCTACGGCGTGAACATGTACATGATCGAGACCTGCGCCCCGTTCGGCGGGTACAAGGCCAGCGGGATCGGGCGAGAACTCGGTCCCGAGGGCCTGATGAGCTACCTCGAGTACAAGTCCATCGCCCGCCCGGCCTGACCGGCCACCAGGCGACGCCCTGCCAGGCCAGGCACCACCAGGCCACTACCGCCCGCCGGTTCCGGCATCAGTCCCGGGGGCCGGTCCCCCTGGTCTCCCCTGCTTCCGGCCGGCCCACCGCTCCGTCGGGGGCGAGCGGCGCGGCCAGCTGTTCGACCCAGAGCGCCTTGGCCGGCTGGTCCCGGCTCGGGTTGCGCCAGGCGTGCGCCTGCCCGGGGGCCAGGACGAGGCTGTCACCGGGCTCCAGCGTGATCCAGTCGTCCTGGCCGGAAAGACGGACCTGGAAGGTGCCGTCGAGCACGGTCACGAAGTTCTCCCGGGTCAGGGTCATGAACCCGCCGCTATCGGCCCCGGGGGCGGTGAGCAGCAGCGCGGGCGCCATGCTGTGCCCTGGCGCGGCCAGTTCGAGCCACCTGACCCCCCGGCCGAGCAACGTCTCCGGCCGCTGGCCGGCCCGCATCAGGTACTGGCCGGTCGGCCGGGCCGGAGCCAGCGAGCTCATCGGTATGCCCAGCACTTCGGCGATCTTGCTGAACACGTGGGCCGACGCTCCGTAGATTCCGCGCTCCAGGGCCGAGAGGACGGACCGGGAGATGCCGACCCGGCTGGCCAGCTCGGCCTGGGACAGGCCATGGTCCTCGCGGGCCGCCCGCAGCCGCGCGCCGGTCGAGGCCAGCTCCCAGTTCACGTCGGCCGATCCCGGTGCGGACGGCTCGCGGCCGCTGACCCGCCGCCGCCGGCTCCTGGCCGCCTGATCACTCACCATGCGCAGCGCATCATCGCTGAACAAGCGGTGCCCGCCAGCCGTGCGCAGCGCCGCCACCCGGCCGAGGCGCTCCCAGTCGCGCACCGTCTGCGAGCTGACGCCGGTCGCCTCGGCCACCTCGCCGATCGTGTAGTAACGGCGGCCGTTCAGGTAGCGCATGGCGACAGCATAGCCAGGGGCGAGCCAGGTAAAGTTCCAGGCTGTCTTGACAACTTACATTCTGACCGTAATATTCTGCGCACCGGGCGAACCAGCCTGCGAGCGGTGGGGAGTGCGCATGACTCAGCCGGACAGCTCCAGCCAGGCCGCCGGATCGGGCGGCGGCACCTACGCGGACGAAGCGGTGTTTCGCTCAGGCGAGGCGCACCCGGTCGACGCCGTGGGAAAGGTCGAGGCGCACGGCATCGACGTGATCCCGGCCGATGAGCGGCACGGCAAGCCGCTGAGCCTGCTGCCGTTCTGGCTCGGCTCGAACATCATCTTCACGTACATGCTCTTCGGCGGCATCCTGATCGAGCTCGGCCTGCCGCTCGCCGCGGCGCTCGTCATCGCCGTCATCGGCAACATGGTGTGGATCCTGGTCGGGCTCATGTCCGTGCCAGGACCGCGCACCGGCACCGCCACGATGGTTGTCAGCCGGGCCCAGTACGGCTTCCGCGGCAACAAGCTGTCCTGCTTCTTCAGCTGGCTGGCCAACGTCGGGTATGAAGGCGTGGACTTCGCGATCGCCGCCCTGGCCTGCTATTCGCTGGCCGCGTACGCGGGCTGGCACGTCAACACGGCCATCAAGGCGGTCATCCTGGCCGTGATCATCGCGGTGTCGTTCGCGATCGGCCTGTACGGCCATGCGACCATCCTGGCGTTCCAGAAGTTCTTCGCCTGGGCCCTGGGCATCGCGGCCGTGGTGTTCTTCGCCTTCTTGCTGCCGCACGTCAAGTGGTCCTACCACCCGGCTGCCCCGCTGCATGGCATGGCGCTGACCGCGGCGATCATGATCGCGGTGAGTGTCGTTCTCAGCGGTCCGCTGTCCTACCCGATCGGCTCTGACTACTCCAGGTACCTGCCGGCCGGCACGCCCGCGAACAAGGTCGTCTGGTACACGGCCATCGGCGGCTACATCCCTTCGGTCGCGCTGACCGTCATCGGCATCCTCGCCGCGACCGCGATCAACGCGAGCGACTTCACCACCTCGATCCGCGCGGTCGTCCCTGGCTGGTTCTACCCGGTCTTCCTGCTGATCGTGATCCTCGGCGTGATCTGCAACAGCATCCTGTCCGTGTACTCGTCAGGGCTCTCCCTGCAGGCGCTCGGCGTCCCGCTGGCGCGGTCACGCACGGTGTGGATCGACGTCGTGATCGGGACCGCGCTCGCCGTCTACGGCGTGCTCATCGCGGCGAATTTCCTGACCACATTGGAGAACTTCCTGCTCTGGTCGATCTACTGGTACGCGCCGTTCTTCGGGGTCTACATGGCCGAGCTGACCCTGACCCGCGGCCACTACGACGGTCACGAGCTGCACCGGATCGGCGGCCGGTTCTGGTTCGACCGGGGCTACCGCTGGCGCGGCATCGCGTCCCTGCTCGCAGGCATGATCTTCGCGGCGCTGACCTCGGACACCCCCTACTTCAAGGGCCCGCTGTCTAGCCACCTGCTGGCCGGCGGCGACCTGAGCGCGGTCGGCGGCCTGCTGGTCGGCGCGGGCGCCTACTGGTTGCTCTGCGTGCTCCCCGACCGTCGCCAGCCCGACGGCCGGGCGGTCGGCACGACGGCCGAGCAGGTCACCACCGAGGCGGGGGCGTGAGGATGGCCGGCCAGGAATGGTTCGCGGTCCAGCGGCTGCGCGACGGCGTGTACCTGATCGGCGAGCCGATGCACGTCAACAGCTATCTCATCATCGGTTCCAGGCGGGCCGTCCTGCTCGACAGCGGGATGGGCATCCGAGACATCCGGGAGTGCGTGCGGGGCATCACCGACCGGCCGGTCCTGGTCGTGAACAGTCACTACCATTTCGACCACGTCGGCGGGAACCACCTGTTCGACGACATCGCCATTCACGAGGCGGGTGCGGAGCGGCTGGCTGAACAGCCACCCGCCGAGTGGTTCCCCGCCTATCTGGAGTTCGCCGAGGCCATGCTGGCCCAGTACCGGACCTTCCGCGCGCTGGACGAGGACTGGTTCCAGGTGCTGGCGCCGGAGATGCAGATGCGCCCGTTGCCGCCCGCCTTCGATCGTGACGCCTGGCGCACGATCGCCACCGTCCCCACCCGGCTGCTGCGCGATGGCGACGAGCTCGACCTGGGCGACCGCGTGCTCCGGGTCGCGCACACGCCCGGTCATACCCCGGACTGCATCTGCCTGCTGGACGACCGCCAGCGCATCCTGTTCTCCGGTGACACGGTGGATACGGGCCCGATCTACGCGCAGTTCGAGGACTCCAGCGTCGGCGATTTCGCCGTCTCGGCCCGCCGGCTCGCCGACCGGGAGGCGCGCGACGCCGACATCCTGCTGAGCGCGCACGGAGCCCGCTACCAGTCCTACCCGGAGCTGGTGCGGCGGGTAGCCGACGGCTTCGAGGCGATCCTGGACGGCCGGGCGGAGTTCCAGGCCGGCCGTGACTGCTTCGGAACGCCGGTGCGGCAGGCGAGCTTCAACGACTTCTCGATCGTCGTGGCGGCGGACTACTCACCGCGGCCGGCTCGCTGACCGGCCGCCGCCAGCCCGCCGTACTCGTAGGCGAGCCGGCCGCCGAGGAAACCGGAGACAGCGAGCACGATGACGCAGACGGCCGAGAAGGCCAGCACGACGGAGCTGGCCGGCGTGCGGAGCGCGTGGCTGCGGTACCGCCACCCGAAGTCCACGGCGTAGCCGAAGATGAGCGTGACGTTCAGTGCCATGTGCACGGTCGCGGTCCGGAATGCGGCGCTGCCGGGGCGAATCCACCGCAAGTCCGCCACCCCGGCCACCGCCGCGGCCAGGCCGCCGAGTACCCCGATCGCGATCAGCCAGGCCGCGCCCTCGGCGAGGGCGGCCGGCCGGGGGGTCAGCCGGGAACCGATGTCGAACAGCAGGCTGCAGATCCAGGCTCCGACGGGCAGGTGCGCGAGGGCCGGATGCAACGGGTGCCGGAACCCGGCCGCCAGTGGCTCCGCAGCTGCTTTGCCGGCTCTCCGCCTGCCTGCCGACATCCCCGGCCTCCCGTCACCGGCCCGCAGCCCGCCAGATCTCGGCCGGCTATCACCGCAGATGACGTATTCAGGCCGGCAGTGGTTCAATCCGGCCCGCGAGTCAGTCCTGGTGCGCGCGTTCGATCACGCCGCTCTTGACGACGTACCTGATCGCCGCCGGGTCGGCCAGCGCGCCGACGTCGGTCAGCGGGTCGCGGGCCAGCACGATCAGGTCGGCGAAGGCCCCGGGCACGAGCGTGCCCAGCCGTCCTCTCATCCCCGTGATCTCCGCGCCGACGGTCGTAGCCGACCTGATGATGTCGATCGGCTCCTGAACCTCGGACCTGAGGACGAACTCCCGGCTCTGATGCCGGTGCATCCCGCCGAGCAGGTCGGTGCCGTATCCGATCTTCAGCCCGCTCCGGTGGGCCAGCTCGAGCGCCCGGAGCCCGCCGTCGAGCACCTCGCCGATCTTGCGGTACGACTCATCCGGCAGCCCGTGCTCGCGCCCTTCGGCCTGCAGCGCCCAGTAGGTCACCAGGTTCATGACCAGGTAGGCGCCACGCTCGCGGAAGACGCCGACGGTGGCCGCGTCCAGCAGGTTGCCGTGCTCGATAGTCCGGACTCCCGCTCGCAGTGCTCTGGTCATGGATTCCGGGGTGTACGCGTGAGCGGCCACGTAGCGGCCCGCCGCGCTGGCTTCCTGCACGGCAGCCTCGATCTCGGCCACCGAGAACTGGGTCGCGTCGATGCGGTCGGTCGGCGAGGCCACCCCGCCTCCGGCCATCACCTTGATGTGGTGGGCGCCCCGCCGCAACTCGTCCCTGGCCGCCTTGCGCACCTCGTCGGCCCCGTCGACCACCCTGGACATCTCGCATGCGCCCGGGTGATCGTCGGTGAAGTGCTCGCCGGGCCCGCGGTGGTCTCCGTGACCGCCGGTCTGGCTCAGCGCCCGCCCGGCGTAGAACAGCCGCGGCCCCCTGATCACGCCCTCTTCGAGCGCCCGCCAGGTGCCGTAGTCGCCGCCGGCCATGTCACGGACGGTGGTGAACCCGCGGTCCAGCATCTGGCCGAGCAGCCGGGCCGTGCGGTGCGCGTTGTAGGTCACCGGCCATCGCGACATCGCGGCCAGGTCCGCGGTACTGGCCATGATGTGCACATGGCTGTCGATCAGTCCGGGCAGCACGAAACCACCGTCCAGGTCGACCCGCCGGGCATCGCCAGGCGCACGCAGCCCCGGTCCGGTCTCCCGCACCACCCCGTCCTCGGCCAGCAGGTCGCCGTGGGTATAGGTCCCGGCCTCGACGTCGAGGATCATCCCGTTCGCGAACAGCGTCGTCTCGCTCACCCTGCCTCCAATACGCGACCGTAAATCACCAGAATGACCGTAACGGTTCCCCCACCCGCCCCGGCCCGCCCGCCCGGCCTGCCGTGCCCGGCCCCACCCGAAGATGATCAACAGCGATGTGGCTCTGCTGTTGCCATAGCAACAGCGCTGTCACATCGCTGTTGATCGTTAGGCCTCAGCAGCTGCAGCAGCGACGGTGTTCCTAGACTGGACCGGTGCAGCTGAGCCTGGTGACCCTGGTGGTTCCCGATTACGACGAAGCGATCGGATTCTTTACCGAGGTGCTCGGGTTCGAGCTCGCCGAAGACTCCGCGGCGACCGCCAATGACGGCCGGCCGAAACGCTGGGTCGTGGTCCGGCCGCCGGGAGCCGAGACCGGCCTGCTCCTGGCCAAGGC
>DASWAH010000369.1:0-7251 GCA_036391235.1 Streptosporangiaceae bacterium | reverse complement strand
TGGTTGCTCACGCTTTTACAAATACGCTGTCCGGGAATTGAGATTACTGGCCACATTGTTTTTCGCCATAACGACGCGCCGGGATCTCGTCACCAGCTGAACCATGACCCGTGCGTTCCCCAGACCGGATCCAGAGCTGAGCTGATCGTGGTCGTCAGGGTGCCGGCTCGAGTATGACGACCGGAATCTGGCGGCTGGTCTTCGTCTCGTAGTCGGCGAAGCCCGGCCACTCCTGCTTCTGCGCCGACCACAGCCGCTCCCGCTCCTGCGGACTGGCGATCCTGGCCTGAACCTGCTTGGTCTGGGTGCCGACCTCGACCGACGCAGCCGGGTTGGCCTGCAGGTTGTGATACCAGTCGGGGTTGGTGTCCGCGCCCGCCTTAGACGCGAATACCACCAGGCTCTCGCCGTCGGTGCGGTACATGACCGGGTTGACCCGCTCCTGGCCGCTCTTGGCCCCCGTCGTGTGCAGCAGCAGCAGCGGCGCGCCCTCGAACTGGCCGCCGACCCTGCCGCCGTTGGCGCGGAACTCGCTGATGATCTGGGTGTTCCAGTCAGCCATGATGTCCTCTCTTGTCCTGGCTAAGCCGTGTCCTGGTCGAGCCGGCCCGGCTGGGCGGCTGACTCGGGGGTACTGCCCGGGTTCTGGCCGGTCTACCAGCCGGCTGGATCGTCGTCGGGCCAGCGCGGGCCGCCCGGCGGCTGTTCGCCGGGCACGAACGGCGGCCACAAGTCGGGGCGGCCGGCCAGGCCAAGCGGGTCCCGGCCCTGGCCGGTGCGGCCGTTCCGGTCAGCATCGCCGTTCCGGCCGTTGCGGCCGGCACCGCCGTTGCGGCCGGCACCGCCGTTCCGGTCAGGACCGCCATTCCGGTCAGCACCCCCATTGGCGTGACCGTTGGAGGCCGCGCTGCCATCCGAACCCGCTCGCCCGTTCCCGGGCGAGTGCCCGTTCGCTGGCGGGCGACCGCCCGCGCCCGCCCGCCCCCAGGACGGAGCGTCGGCCGGCCAGTTCCCGGCCGGACGACCTGACGACCGTCCTGGCCGCCAGTCCGGCTGACCAGGCCAGGGCGGGCTCGATCCAGGCGAGCCTGGGGCCGGCGTTCCCGGCCACGAACCCGGCCCCCGGTCGGTCCGCCCCGGCGGCCAGGATCCGCCGCCTTGGTCGCGCCGGTCGGCCGGCCTGGTCTGGTCACGAGGACCGTACCGCCGCTCGTGGCCGCCCGAGATCGGGCCACTGCCCGCGCCGCCCGGGCCGCCCTGGCCCGGCCAGCCGGGAGACGGCGGTCCGCTGGCCGGCCACCCGGCAGACGGCGGTCCGGCCGCATCGGCCGCGCCGGGCGGACCCCCGCGCCCGGCCTGGCCTCCATGCCGTCCCGGGCTGGGCAAGCGCCTGGTCTGATCGGCAGGCCCGTACCGGCCCGGCGAGTCCGCCGGCCGCCCGGCGGCCGGGCTGGCGCCTACCCCGCCCGACCACGACGGCCCGCCAGGGCCGCTGCGCCGGTGCCCGGCGACCCGGCCGACCGGATAGTCAGCCGCATCGGCGCTGGCCGGCCACGACGGTGCGTGCTGCGCGACCAGTCCGGCCGGCCCGAAGCCCAGCTGGCCGCCGGACGAGCGGTGCCGGCCACCCCGGCGGTCTCCGGCCGGCCCGCGCTGGGCTCCGCCCTCCTCGACATCGCGGCCGGTCACCGCAAGGAACCCGACGGCGATCACAATCAGGACGGTCAGCACGGTACTGATCAGCCCGTAGCCGAGACCCAGGCCGCCGTACACATGGCCGATCGCCATCCAGTCAGCGAAGGAGGCGCCCAGCGGCCTGGTCACGATGTACGCGACCCAGAACGCCAGGATGGGGTTCATCCCCAGCTTCCAGTTGCCGATGGCCGGGATCGCGAACACGACCGCGAACAGCACCCCGGAGGCGAGGAAACCCAGGTGCAGGGTGCGCGCGGTCATGTCACCGGCCGCCGTACCCAGGGCGAACGCCGCCAGCACGGTCGCCCAGTAGAACAGCTCGCGCCGCGGCGTGTAGATGCTGTGGATCGACAGCGTTCCCTCGGATCGCTGCCACAGCGCGAAGACCACGGCCAGGATCACGATGAACGCCGCGGTCGAGACGGCGTACGGCACACCGAGCACGATGTGCGTGACGTCGGCGCACATCGTGCCGAACACGCTGACCATCACCACCGCGAGCCAGTAGATCCAGGTCACGTAGCGCTCGGACCGCAGCTGCAGCGCCATCGCGATCGCGAACCCGACCGCCCCCGCGGCCACGGCCAGGTACGGGTTATAGGTGTGCACCAGGTAATCGGATGTCGCCTCGCCCATGCCGGTCGTGAGGATCTTGATGACCCAGAACATCCCGGTGATGGCCGGCACCTTGCTCGCCGCGAACTGCCGTACTCCGGCCGGTGCGTCCTGCTGGTACCAGGCAGTCGACATGGCGGTAAGGATGCCATAGCGACGCCGGTGACACGCCCGGTCCCCGGCACCCCGGTGGCCGCCAGTGCCGCCGCCGGGCCGGGCGACGGTCACTCAGGATTGCCGTCCGCCTCCTGCGACAGTAGGGCTCACCTGGCGTTCCTGTTCAGTTCCCAGCGGCCGGAGGCCGAGCTCCGGCACAAGCGGTAGATGTTGCCCGGCATGTTTCTTCCGGCCGATGCCCGTACCCGCCAGCATCGCCATTCCTGAGCGGGCCCAAGATCAGGCGGCGAGTCCAGCACCGACAACACCGTGTACAGCCGCTCGCGCCAGACGAACCTGGCCGGCCGGCCGTTGACCAGCCAGACTTCGACCGGCTCCGATCGCACCCCGTTCACCGCAGCTCCCGCCATTCCCGGCGTCCCGTGCGAAGCCCTTTCGCCCGTCGGCCGCCTAGGGGAAGACAGGCAGCACCACTACTTCGAAAGTATATTCGAAATAGTGGAATGGCAAAAGAGGCAGCCGGGAATGGCGTTCAGCAAGGCGCGGCCGGCGCCGGTCACGGCAGCGGCGCGTACCCCGGCATCGGGAAGCCGGCCAGCAGTTCCTTCACCTGTCCGGCGACCCGGTCGATGACCGCGTCGTCCTGCTTGGCGGCCGCCTTGATGGCCTCGTCCATCCAGGTCGCGACCTGCGGCATGTGCTCCTCGGTCAGGCCCCTGGTGGTAATCGACGAGGTGCCGATCCGCAAGCCCGACGGGTCGAACGGCTTGCGCGTGTCGAACGGCACGGTGTTGTAGTTCACCTCGATGCCGGCCCGGTCCAGGGCCCGGGCGGCCGGCTTGCCCCCGATCTCCTGCGGAGTCAGGTCGACCAGGATCAGGTGGTTGTCGGTGCCGCCGGACACCAGGCTGTAGCCTCGCTCGGTCAGGGCGGCCGCGAGCGCCTGGGCGTTCGCCACGATCTGGCTGGCGTAGCCGCGGAACTCCGGCGCCGACGCCTCCTTCAGCGCCACCGCGATCGCCGCCGTCGTGTGGTCGTGCGGGCCGCCCTGCAACCCGGGGAACACGGCTCGGTCGACCGCCCTGGCGTGCTCCTCATTGCACATGATCATGGCCCCGCGCGGTCCCCGCAGCGTCTTGTGCGTCGTCGTGGTGATCACGTCCGCGTGACCGACCGGGCTGGGGTGCGCCCCGCCGGCGATCAGCCCGGCGATGTGCGCGATGTCGGCGACCAGTACGGCGCCGACCTCGCGGGCGATCCCGGCGAAGGCCGGGAAGTCGATCGTCCGCGGGATCGCGGTGCCGCCGCAGAACATGACCTTGGGCCGCTCGGCCCTGGCCAGGTCGCGCACCTCGTCCAGGTCGATCCGGCCGGTGTCGGCCCGGACGCCGTACTGCACGGGCCGGAACCACTTCCCGGTCACCGAGACCGGCCAGCCGTGGGTCAGGTGGCCGCCCATTGGCAGCGCCATGCCCATGACGGTGTCGCCCGGGTTCAGGAACGCCAGGTACACGGCAAGGTTGGCGGGCGAGCCGGAATAGGGCTGGACGTTGGCGTGATCAACGCCGAACAGGTCCTTGGCCCGCTGGATCGCGATCGACTCGATCGGGTCGATGAACTGCTGGCCCTCGTAGTAGCGCTTGCCGGCGTACCCCTCGGAGTACTTGTTGGTGAGCACGGAACCGCTGGCCTCAAGGACGGCCAGCGAGACGTAGTTCTCCGACGCGATCATGCGCAGTTTCTCGAACTGGCGTCTGGCCTCGTCCTCGATGAGTTCGGCGATCTGCGGGTCAGTGCTCGCGACATGCGGGACCGGCGGCTGATGCATGGTTCTCCTCCCAGTACCGATGACCCTACCTGGCGCCCCTGGCCAGCCAGAAGCGCGCGCCGGATAGGCTCCAAAGGCTGGCATATCGGACGGATGGAGCGGAATGCGGGTCGGGCAGATCGCCATCGACGTGGCCCTGTTGCGCGAGAACCGCGACTTCCGGTTGCTGTTCGCGGGGCGGTTCCTGTCCATGGCGGGCAACGCCGTCGCGATCACCGCCGCCAACTGGCAGGTCTACCAGCTCACCGGGTCCTCGCTCGCGGTCGGGCTGCTGACCCTGACCAGCAGCGCCGGGATGTTCGCGGGCCTGATGGCCGGCGGCATGCTGGCCGACCGGCACGACCGCCGGACTCTGATGCTGATCAGCCGGGCTCCGCTGGCCGGGCTGGCCGCCCTGCTCACGGTCAACAGCCTGCTCCCGCACCCGCAGCTGTGGGCCGTCTACGCGCTGGTGCTGTGCGTCGGCGCGATGTCCGGCCTCGGTTCCCCGGCTGCCACCGCGGCCGTCCCCGCCCTGGTCGGCAACGAGCGGCTGGCCGCCGCGACCGCGCTGAACGCGATGGGCAGCCAGCTCGGCCAGCTCGGCGGGCCGGCCCTGGCCGGGGCCCTGATCGCCGGTTCCGGCCTGGCCGCCTGCTACGCGCTGGACGCCGCCTGCTTCGCCATTTTCGGGGTCACGCTGTGGTTCATCAGGCCGCTGCCGCCGGTCGTGCGGGCCGGGCGGCCAGGGCTGCGGTCGATGGCCGAAGGCTTCCGGCACGTCCGGCACAACGCGGTGGTCGGCGGCATGCTCGCCGTGGACACCAGCGCGATGGTGTTCGGGATGCCGACCGCCCTGTTCCCGGCCCTGGCCAGGGAGCACTTCCACGGCGGATCGGCCACCTTCGGCCTGCTGGCCGCCGCCCCCGGCCTCGGCGCCCTGCTCGGCGCGGCCACCAGCGGCTGGACCGGGCGGCTCAAGCGGCCAGGAATGGTGGTGATCGGGGCCGGCCTGGCCTGGGGCGCGGCCCTGGTCGGCTTCGGGCTCAGCCGCAACCTGGTTCTCGGGCTGACCTTCCTGGCCCTGGCCGGGATGTCTGACCTGGTCTCCGAGGTGCTGCGCAACACCCTGCTGCAGCACTACACCCCGGACGCGGTGCGCGGCCGGGTCTCCAGCGTGTACCTGGCCCAGGTCACGACCGCGCCGTCGCTCGGGAACGTGGAGGCCGGGCTGGTCGCCCAGCTCTTCTCGGCCACCGTCTCCGTGGTCAGCGGCGGCCTGGCCTGCGTGGCCGGCGCGCTCGTTCTCGGCGCGGTCAACCCGGCGCTGCGGCACGCCCGCCTGGGCGGGCCGGCGCCAGACGTCCCGCCCGATCCGGGCCTTCCGACCGATGCGGCGGCCGGCCAGGCGGCCTAACGTCGCCGGTATGACCGCACCGCACGCGACGCTCGGACCTGAGATTCTCGGCCAGCCCCTGCTCAACAAGGACGCCGCGTTCAGCGACGCCGAGCGGGACACGCTCGGCCTGCGCGGCCTGCTGCCCTGGCGGGTCTCGACGATCGACCAGCAGGTCTCGCTGGAGCTCGAGCACCTGCGCCGCAAGCCCGACGACATGGAGAAGTACATCGGGCTAACCAGCCTGCAGGACAGGAACGAGACCCTGTTCTACCGGCTGCTGCTGGATCACCTCGAGGAACTGGCCCCGATCGTGTACACGCCGACCGTGGGCGAGGCCTGCCGCCGGTTCAGCCACATCCTGCGCCGCCCCCGTGGTGTCTGGATCACCCCCGACGACGTGCACCGGATGCCCGAGCTACTGCACAACGCCGGCAAGCCGGGCGTGCGGCTGATCGTGGCCACCGACAACGAGCGGATCCTCGGCCTGGGCGACCAGGGCGCGGGCGGCATGGGCATCCCGGTCGGCAAGCTGAACCTCTACACGGCGGGGGCCGGCATCGAGCCGCACCTGACCCTGCCGGTGTCCCTGGACTGCGGCACCGACAACGAGGACCTGCTGCGCGACCCGCTGTACCTCGGTTACCCCAAGCCCAGGCTGCGCGGCACGGCCTACGACGATTTCATCGAGGCGTTCGTCCGCGCGGTGCAGGACAGCTTCCCCGATGCGGTGCTGCAGTGGGAGGACTTCAAGCAGCACAACGCGATCCGGCTGCTCGACCGCTACCGCGACACGCTGCCGAGCTTCAACGACGACATCCAGGGCACGGCCGCCGTGGTCGTCGCGGGCATCCTGGCCGCGCTGCGGCACAGCGGCGAGCCGGTCACCGGCCAGCGCCTGGTGTTCCTCGGGGCCGGAGCCGCGGGGCTGGGCATCGCCCGGCTGTTCGCTCAGGTGATGAGCGCGGCCGGCGCCAGCGAGGAAGCGGTGCGGCGCGCGGTCGTGATGCTGGATTCGCGGGGGCTGATCTTCGACGGCCGTGACCACGTCGATGCCGACAAGCGGCCGTTCGCGCTGCCGGCCTCGGTCATGGAGGACTACGGCTTCGTGGCCGGCGGCCCGGCCGGCCGGCTGGACCTCGCCGAGACGGTGCGCCGGGTGGCGCCGACGATCCTGATCGGCACCAGCGGTACCCAGGGCGCGTTCACTCAGGAAGCGGTCACCGAGATGGCGGCCAGGACGCCGGCGCCGGTCATCTTCCCGCTGTCCAACCCGACGTCGAAGTCCGAGGCCACGCCGGCCGACGTGCTGCGCTGGACCGACGGCCGGGCGCTGGTCGCCACCGGCAGCCCGTTCGGCCCGGTCGACGTCGGCGGTTCGGCCCGGCTGGTCGGCCAGGCCAACAACGTCTTCATCTTCCCCGGCGTCGGCCTCGGCGCCATCGTGTCCAGGGCGTCGCAGGTCACCGACGGCATGTTCCTGGCCGCGGCCACGACCCTGGCCGGCCTGGTCCCGGCCGAGCGGCTTGCGTCCGGTGCCTTGTACCCCCGGCTGGCGGGGCTGCGGACCGTGTCGCGGGCGATCGCGATCGCGGTCGGCACCCAGGCCAGGGCCGACGGC
>DASWAH010000368.1:0-2683 GCA_036391235.1 Streptosporangiaceae bacterium | reverse complement strand
ATCGAGACGTTCGAGATGCGGGAGAAGCCGAGGGCCTAGGGCAACCTGGCCGGCCGGCCGCCTTCCCGGCGACCGGCCCGGCTGCCCTGCCACCGGGACCGTGACGGAGAGACCTGCCGTGTACGTTGGTGCGCTCACGCTGGACCTCCTGCTCGGCGACGTGCGCTCGCTGAAGCAGAAGCGCTCGGAGATCAGGCCGCTGATCGCCGAGGTGCATCGCAAGTTCCCCGGCCTTGCGGTGGCCGAGACCGGGCATCTGGACCTGCACCGCAGGACCGAGATCGGGGTCGCCGTCGTGTCGTCCACGGCGGCGCATGCGGTCGAGGTGCTCGAGGCGTGCGAGCGATTCGTCGCGGCGCGACCGGGCACCGAGTTGCTGTCGGCGAGACAGCGGCTGTTCAACGACGAAGGGGAGTGAGCGCCGATGGATCCGGCCAGGGCGCGGCGGCTAAGCGAGCGGATCACCCAGATCGTCGCGGAGATGCTCGAGCGCCGTATCAAGGACCCCCGCCTGGGGTTCGTGACCGTTACCGCTACCAAGGTGACCGGGGACCTGCGGGACGCGACCGTGTTCTACACGGTGTACGGATCTGACGAGGAGCGGCTGGCTACGGCGGCGGCGCTGGCCAGCGCGACCGGTGTGATCCGGTCCGAGGTCGGCAAGCAGACCGGGCTGAAGCACACCCCGTCGATCACCTTCGAGGCGGACAAGCTGCCGGAGGGGGCTAAGGCCATCGAGGATCTGGTGGCCAGGGCCAGGGACGCCGACGCCCGGCTGGCCGCGTCCAGGGCCGGCGCCCGGCCGGCCGGGGATGCCGACCCGTACCGCAAGCCGGCCGACCCGGGCGACCCGGCCGACCCGGCCGGCGACGAGTCGTGAGCCGGGGGCGGCCGCGGAGGGGTACCTGAAGTGGCCGAGTCCGGCCTGGTCATCGTCGACAAGCCCGGCGGCCTGACGTCGCATGACGTGGTCGCGCGGGTACGGCGGCTCGCGGGCACCAGGAAGGTCGGGCACGCCGGCACGCTCGATCCGATGGCGACCGGGGTCCTGGTCGTCGGGGTGGAGAAGGCGACCAGGCTGCTCGGCCATCTCGCGCTCACCGAGAAGGAGTACGCCGCGACGATCAGGCTCGGCCAGGCGACCGTGACCGACGACGCCGAGGGCGAGGTCTTGCCGCCCGGCAGCGACGCGCAGGTCCCGGCCAGCCAGATCACCCGGGCCGCCCTGGAGGCGGCGCTAGCCGGGTTTACCGGCCAGATCAGCCAGGTCCCGCCCAGGATCAGTGCCATCAAGGTGGGCGGCGAGCGGGCCTACCGCCTGACCCGCTCAGGCGCCGAGCCCGAGCTGACGGCCAGGACGGTCACGATCAGCCGCCTCGACCTGCTGGACTGCCGCCCGGACGGCGCCGGGCTGCTCGACGCCGATGTCATCGTGACCTGCTCGAGCGGTACGTACATCCGGGCGATCGCCCGTGACCTCGGCGCTGCCCTGGGCACCGGCGGGCACCTCACCAGGCTGCGCCGGACCAGGGTCGGGCCGTACCAGATCGAGGCGGCCAGGACGCTGGACCAGCTAGCAGCCAAGCTCGAGATCACACCGCTCGGGCAGGCCGCCGCCGCGGCGTTCGCGACCGTCTCGCTGACCGGCGAGCAGGCCGTCCGGGTCTCGCACGGCGGGCGCCTGCCCGCGGAGGTCCTGGCCGGAGCGACGGTTCCGGCCGCGGCGTTCGGGCCAGACGGCACCCTGCTCGCGCTGCTCGACGAGCGCGGCGGCGAACTGCGCCCGCTCGCCGTGTTCGTCCCTTAACCGGCGAGCTTCTCGTCGGCGAGCCTCAGCAGCGTCCCGGGCCGCGGCAGCGCGGCCCGGGCCGGCCGAAACGGGCGCTTCGTTACTTGGTTGCGCGGAGCAGCCAGGCCCCGAAGTTCGCGCCGTTGTTCCAGAGCCCCGACGGCTTCATCACGATGTGGCCGTCCGGCGCCACGTCGATGATCTTCCGCGTCAGCCACGGCCCGTTCATGGTGCCGTGGGTGCCCGCGGCGGTGGTGACGCCAGTGCCAGTGAACTCCCACAGCCTGGTCGTCTGGGCCGGTGCGGTGACCTTCCCGGTCAGCAGGCAGGCCACCTCGGCGGCCGTGTACACCTGATGCGGTGACGGCGGCAGGACTAGCGTCTGGCTGACCTTCTGGGTCACGTCGGTCGCGGTGAAGTTGTCACGGCCTGCCTTGGCGTTGTAGTAGATGCTGAGCGTGAGGACGTCGCCGGGCTTGGGCACGATCTTCTGCATCGTGCCGCCGCCCATGGCGCCGAGCGGACCGACCACGTTCCACGCGACCGAACCAGTTCCGCCACCGGACTTCACGCCGAGCGTCGCCGGGTGTCCGGTGGTGCTGCCCAGCACGATTTCCGCGTAACTGGTGTTCTGGGAAGATGCCGGAACCTGGATCGTCGTCGTCACGTACCGGAACGTGGCGTGGGTGGCGACGTAACCGGCCTGGCTGGTGGTCGCGATCGGCGCCCTCGGGATCGCCGTGGCGTTCGCCGGGCCGAGCCCGGTGCCCGCCACCATCACGAGCGCCCCGCCGGCCGCGGCGGCCGCCAGGACCATTCGCATTGTCAGCCTTCGCATCGCGAAGACCCCCTCTCACGTCGGGGGCCCGCCGCGATCTGCTCTCTGAGGCGGGG
>DASWAH010000367.1:0-11662 GCA_036391235.1 Streptosporangiaceae bacterium | reverse complement strand
CTTCGGCGACGGTCAGGCCGAAGCCCTCGGCCAGGCTCTTCTGCGCGATCACGCTCGCATGCCGCTGCAGCGCGTTGACCATCACCGCGTTCTCGTCGGGGTCGTCAAGGGGCAGCGTGGCCAGCAGAATCCTGGACTTCGCCGCGGCCGGCAGCTCGCGCCAGCGCAACATGCAGTCGGCGAATACCGCCGCGCCCTCGGGGTCGTCGCTCACGCCGGCCACCGCCGGGCCCGCCAGCACCAGATAGGCGCCGTCGCTCGCGCCAGACGCGACGAGGTCGGCGAACCCCTGCATGACGCCGGTCATGTCCTTGAGCCGGTCCCAGCGGGAGATCTGCACCACGACCTGGTCGCCAGGCCCCGGGCGCCCGTCGCCGGTGATCTCGGCCGGCCGGCTGACCTGGCCGGTCCCGCCGTCGCGGCGGCGGAAAGTACCGGTGCCGTCCGCCGCGGCCGAGCCGTCCAGCACCCCGATCCTGGTGAGGATGCCGCGGACGGTGGCATCGTCGAGGAACTGGTTCTTGGGCGAGAACGGATCGATCGACGGCGGGATGATCGCGACCCGCTCTGGCGGTACCCACGGCGGCACGTATTCGCGCCTGGAGAATACGAAACCACAGGCCGAGGCCAGGTGCGGGCGCAAGAAGCTCCAGGCCGCCTCGGTGGTGGCAGTGCTCCAGTCCACGCCGATGTGGCAGCGCCAGGCGACCAGCGCCCCCGCTCTGGTGAGGTACTCGGTCAGGCCCGCGGTCTGCGGATCGTGCAGCAGCACCAGGTCGCCCGGCTTGATGTGGTCGAGTAGTTCGACCGCGTTGGCGGCCAGCATCCGGGCGTAGTGCCCGGCGTCGGCCGCCGTGAGCGGGCCGCCGGCCTCCTCGCCGTGAATCTGGTTGTGCAGCCGCTTGGTGATCACGAAGAACTCCGCGTCCCCGGTGATCACCATCCAGCGGCTGGTCACGTCCAGGCCCTGGACATAACCCAGCAGTACCTGCAGCATCTCGGCGACGCCGCCGCCGACCGCGGTCGAGCTGATGTTCCACACCGTCCGGCTGCCCAGCAGCGCCCGGAACTCGGCCGCGGCTCCGGTCAGGCGGGCCTCCCGCTCGGCCCCGATGACCGGGGCAAGCTGGGCGACCGGGCGTGCGGTGACCTGAACCGGCTCGACAAGGCTCACGAACCCCAGCATCGGCCCGCCACGGCGGCCCGCAGATCACCCCCGCAGAGTGAAATCCGCATCCGCTGCCGCGGTCGCAGACGCAGTCTCTGGCTTGGTGGCCGAGCCCAGCACGGCCGGGCTGACGAACTTCGGCGCCTTCGGCAGCGCCGTATGCTCCAGCCTGGTCACCTCGAACCCGGCTTCGCGGATCGTCCGCATCGTCGGCCGGTTGCAGTCGCAGCAGACCACCAGCCGGTTCAGCCAGTTCATCCGGTCCTGCAGCCGGGCCAGGCCCGGATCGTCGGAGCGCAGGTGCTCGAGGAACAGCAGCGTCCCGCCCGGCCGCAGCACCCTGCGCAGTTCCCGCACGGCTCGCGGCTGGTCGGCCACACCGCACAGCACCAGCACCGAGACCGCCACATCGAAACTGCCGTCCTCGAACGGCAGGTCTTCGGCCGGCGCACGGAGCACGGTCGCCTGCGGCGCGCCGGTACGCGCCCGCCGCTCCAGCCGGCGCATCATCGCGGGTTCTGGCTCGGTGACGGTCAGCGACCGAACCGCCGGCCCGTACAAGGCCAGGTTCGCCCCGGTGCCGCTGCCGATCTCCAGCACCCGGCCGGCCGCACTGGCCAGCAGCCCGGCCCGCATCTCACCCAGGCCGGCTCGCTCGGCCTTGGCCATCTGGCGGTCATAGGTCATCGCGAACAACTTGGTCCTGATCGTCATGGTTCCTCACCTCGGCTCATCGGGCTCCCGATACCGCGACGCTACGGCGCAGTCCAGGGCCCTGGCATGAGGCAAACGCCTCATCTTCGCCGTCCTGGCGCTGTCACCTGCGGGTGGACGGCGTTACGCTGCCGAGGTGGGAGGGGTCCGTGCCGACTCCGGAGTCCGGCTGGCCGAACTGGTCGCGGCGCTGTCGCTCGGCGTCGACCTGGGTTTCGGCCAGCCGATGGAGCATGTGCTGCGGCAGTGCCTGATCGCCCAGCGGGTAGCCACGCAGGCCGGGCTGGCCGAGACCGACCGGTGCGCGGTCTACTACACCGCCCTGCTGATCAACGTGGGCTGTCACGCCGATGCCCACGAGCAGGCCAAGTGGTTCGGCGACGACATCACCCTCAAGTCCGGCAAATACGTCCACGAGCTGGGCAGCCTCCGCGGCCTGCTCGCGACGGTGCGGCTGATCGGCGCCGGGAACCCGCCGCTGCACCGGTTCAGGGTCGGCCTGGAGTTCGCGTTCTCCGGGCACCGGGAACTGGACGGCATGATCGCTCAGCACGCCAGGCTGGCCGCGATGCTGGCCGAGCAGCTGGAACTGTCCGTCGCGGTGCGGGAAGCGGTCGGCGCGGCCTACGAGCAGTGGGACGGCCGCGGCTGGCCCGGCGACCTGCGCGGGGACGCGGTTCCGGTCGCGGCCAGAATTGCCCAGCTGTCGGAGTTCCTGGAGGTTGCGCACCGGGTCGGCGGCACGGGCGCGGCGCTCGAACTGGCCAGGCGGCGAGCGGGCAGGCAATTCGACCCCGAGCTGGCCGGCCTGGTGCTCGCGGGTCCCGATGCGATCTTCGGCGGCCTGGCGGCCATACCCGCCTGGCAGGCCGTGATCGAGGCCGAGCCGGCCCTGGCGGTCAGGCTGACCGAGGACCAGCTGGACGCGGCGCTGACCGCGATCGCGAACTTCGTCGACCTGAAGACGCCGTACCTGCTCGGTCACGCGCCCGCCGTCGCCGCGCTGGCGCGGGAAGCGGGCCGGCGGCTCGGCTGGCCGGCCGCGGACGTCGCGCTGCTGCGCCGGGCCGGGCTGGTGCACGGCTTCGGCCGGCTGGGCGTATCGAACGCGATCTGGGACCGGCCAGGCCCGCTGAGCGCGGGGGAGTGGGAGCGGGTCAGGATGTACCCGTACCTCACCGAGCGGATGCTGCGCCAGTCGCCGGCCCTGGCCGCGCTCGGGGAGATCGCCGTGCAGCACAGGGAACGGCTGGACGGCAGCGGATTCCCGCGCGGACTGGCCGGCGGGGCGATCTCCCGGCCAGCCCGGGTGCTCGGCGCGGCCGACGCGTACCAGTCGCTGCGCGAGCCGCGGCCGCACCGGCCCGCGCGCACCGCCCGGGAAGCCGCCGCGCTGCTGCACGACGCGGTGCGAGACGGCCAGCTCGACGGCCCGGCCGTGGCCGCTGTGCTCGAGGCCGCCGGCCACCGGGTGCCGCGCCGTGCCCCGGCTCCGGCCGGGCTGACGGCCAGGGAGGTGGAGGTGCTCGTGCTGCTGGCCCGCGGCCTGCCGAACAAGCAGATCGCCGAGCGGCTGGTGATCACCCCGAAGACGGCGGGCAACCACGTCGAGCACATCTACGCCAAGATCGGCGCGTCCAGCCGGGCGGCCGCCGCGATGTTCGCCGTGCAGCATGGCCTGCTGCCGGAGGAGGCCGCCGCCGCGCCGGCGGTACGGTAGGGCGGCCGGCCCCTAGACGATCGAGGTCTGGTGACCGGCCCAGTACTTGTCGCGGAGCAGTCGCTTGTACAGCTTGCCGGTCGGGTACCGCGGCAGCTCGTCGGTGAAGTCCACCGTGCGCGGGCACTTGAAGTGCGCGAGCCGGTCGCGGCAGTAGGCGATCAGCTCGGCCGCCAGCTCGGGACCGGCCGCGTCCGGGTCGGCCGGCTGCACGACGGCCTTGACCTCCTCGCCGAGGTCCTCGTTGGGCACCCCGATCACGGCGACATCCAGCACCGCCGGATGGGTCGCGAGCAGGTTCTCGGTCTCCTGCGGGTAGATGTTCACCCCGCCAGAGATGATCATGTAGCTCTTCCGGTCGGTCAGGTACAGGAAGCCTTCCTCGTCGACGTGCCCGATGTCGCCGACCGTGCTGGTGAGGCCGCCCTCGCGCCGCGAAGCGTCGGTCTTGGCCGGGTCGTCGAAGTACTCGAACGCGGTTGCGCCGCGGAACCAGATCGTCCCGTCCGCGCCCGTCGGGCACGGCTCGCCCATCTCGTCCAGGATCAGCAGTTCGCCCAGGATTACCTTGCCGACCGTGCCCGGGTGGGCCAGCCACTGGGCCGAGTCGCAGAACGTGAACCCGTTGGCCTCGGTCGCCCCGTAGTACTCGGTGATGATCGGGCCGAGCCAGTCGATCATCGCCTGCTTGACCGGGACCGGGCACGGGGCCGCGGCGTGCACGATGCACTCCAGCGACGACGTGTCGTACCTGGCCTTGACGTCGTCAGGCAGCCGCAGCAGGCGGCCGAACATGACCGGAACCATCTGGCAGTTCGTCACCTTGTACCGCTCGACCAGGGCGAGCCACTGCTCGGCGTCAAAGTGCTCCATCACGACGGTCGTGCAGCCCATCCGCAGCGACGCCCCGACGCTGGCCTGCGGGGCCGAGTGATAGAGCGGAGCCGGGTTCAGGTAGGTCATCCCGGCCCGGAACCCGAACATCCCCTTGACGAACTCCATCACCGGCAGTGCCTGGTCCGGCGGGCCCTCGGGCAGCGGCCTGAGCACGCCCTTCGGCTGGCCGGTGGTGCCCGAGGAGTAGAGCATCGCCGCGCCGAGCGACTGGTCGGAGACCGGTTCGGCCGGGAAGGCGGCCACCGACTGCTCGAACGACTCCCAGCCGGGCGGCGGTTCGCCCGGACCGGTCATCAGCTTGCGCTCCAGGCCCGGGCACTGGGCCGCGGCTTGCACGGCCACCGGGCCACGGGCGGCTGAACTGAACAGTACCTTCGACTGGGAGTTCGAAATAATATACGCGACTTCGTCGGGAGCTAGATACGTATTGATCAGCGTGTAATACAGCCCGACGCGCTCGGCGCCGCCCTCGATCATGAGCAACTGCGGCGAGTTCTCGATGAAGACCGCGATGTGGTCGCCGCGGCGCAGCCCGGCCGCCCTGAGCAGGTGCGCGATCTGGTTGCAGGCCGCTTCGTACTGGCCGAACGTCACGACCTCGCCGGACCCGCCCATGATGATCGCTGGCTGGTCGGGGTGCGCACTGGCATGCTGGGCTGCGTACACGCTGTACCGCCTTGTCCTGGTTGTGATCACTGCGCGAGATAGCTGCTGACGTTACCTGGGCAGTGCGGCCGGGGGTAGGGGCGACATCCAGGGAGGACGCGGTGGATCTCGGACTGTCCGGCAAGGCGGCGGTGGTGGCCGCGTCCAGCAAGGGATTGGGCAAGGCATCGGCGCTGGCCCTGGCCCGCGAGGGAGCCAGTGTCGCGATCTGCGCGCGGACGGGGGCTGACCTGGACCGGGCGGCCGCCCAGATCAGGGCCGAGACCGGGGCGCAGGTGCTGGCGGTCCCGGCCGACCTGTCCACCGCGGCCGGGGTGACCAGCGTGACCGAGGCGGCCGCGGCCGAGTTCGGCGGCATCGACATCCTGATCGCGAACTCCGGCGGGCCGCCGCTCGGCCAGTTCGGTGACTTCACCGACGAGGACTGGAAGCAGGCGTTCGAGACGGTGACGCTGGGCTTCGTCAGGTTCGTCCGGGCGGTGCTGCCGCACATGCGGACCCGCCCCTGGGGCCGGATCGTCGGCATCCAGTCCAGCTCGGTCAAGCAGCCGGTACGGAACATCGACCTGTCCAACGGGATCAGGCCAGGGCTGGCCGGCCTGGTGAAGGCCCTGATGCCGGACCTGGCGGCCGACGACATCACGATCAACCTGGTGCTGCCCGGCTCGTTCCGCACGTCCCGGATCTTCGCCGGCGCCGAGAACGAGCCGCCGCCCGCTGTGACGGCCGAGTCTCGGGCCGAGCTGCGCGCCAGCGGCATCCCGGCCGGCCGGTTCGGCGAGCCGGGCGAGCTCGGCGACCTGGTGGCGTTCCTCGCCTCGGCCCGGGCCGGCTACATCACCGGCGGGGCGTTCCAGATCGACGGCGGGGTCATCCGCTCGAACGTGTAGCAGCTCGAACGTGTAGCCGTCGTGAAGAACTTCTAGCCAGAACTACCGGTCGTGGTGCTCGCCCGGGTCGCCTGCGCCTTCTGCTAGCTCGGGATCGATCCCGCCCTCGCGATGCCGTTCCTGGGTGCGCAGGACCTTCTTGATCAGCTCGGCCTCGGCCGCGTCCGTGTCGTCGGCCGGGCCGGCCTGGCCGGCCTGGTCCTGGTGCTGTTCGTGCTCGGTCATGCACCGGATCCTACGGCGGGGGCGGGACCGGCGGACAGGTCACATCTGAACGAAGAGGACGACGGCGCTGGGCCGGGAGTTCGCTCGTGCCGGCAGGCCGCGACAGGGACGACGGCCGGCGGGCAGCTCGCCCGCCGGCCGTCGTCGGGCCGCCGTTATCCGGTTTTCTGACCGCCGGTTAGCCGAACTTCGGGGTCGCGGTAGTGATGTCGTAGCTCGAACCCCAGTACCACTGGGTTGCGTCCGAGCCCGGCACGATGTGCGGCACGCCGGTCGGGTCGGCGATCCACCAGCGCACGCGCGAGCGCATGCTGGCCGGCAGTGCGTCGACCGCGGCCTTGGTCGCGGCCCACTCCGACCGCATCGTGTAGATGCGGGCCAGTGCGTGCGGGTTGGCGCTCAGCCGGGCCCTGGCCCAGACCGCCGCCCCGCTCGGGGTCGCGTCACCGGGCTCGACGTCCAGCACCGAGGCGTTGGGGTTCGAGCCGTTGGTGTCGATGTACAGCATCGGCCGGCCGGCCGCGGCCGACCGCGGCGCGGCATAGCCGCCGTTCGCGTAGATCGCGATCTCGTGGTGGCTCGGCAGCGCCGACGGAGTGACCGAGTCGTAGATCAGGTAGTCGTGCCGGGCCGGAGCCTTGTGCGCGGCCGCGGCCTTCTTGGCTGGCGCTGCCTTCGTGGCTGGCGCGGCCTTCGTGGCTGGCGCGGCCTTCTTGGCTGGCGCGGCCTTCGTGGCCGGTGCGGCCTTCGTGGCCGGTGCGGCCTTCTTGGCCGGCGCCGCCTTGTGCACGGGCGCGGCCTTGTGGGTGGCGGTCTTCGGCGCGGTCTTGGCCGGCGCGGTCTTGGCCGGGGCCGGGCTGTGGCTGGCCGCCGGGCTGTGGGTGGCCGCCGGGCTGTGGGTGGCCGCCGGGCTCTGGGTGGCGTGGGTGACGCTCCGGCTGGCCGCGTTCAGGTCGCTCGCGGCATTCGCCGTCGGTGCGGCGCTGGTGGCCACGGCGGTGGCAACGCCGGCCACGGCCAGTGCGGCCGCGGCAGCCGCCCCGACCTTGACTCGCGGAGATTTGCGGACAGAACGGTACTTATCGCTGAACTGGGGCAGGGGGTTACGGAAACGGGGGGACACAGTGAACCCTTTGGTCGGGCGCGGGGGCGCTCGGTGATACCCAGGGGTTGCTTCCAGGCGTGCTTAAGCACCTGGTGGCAGGGGGTACGCGGATGGGCCGCGGGTCAAGGCGACTACGTTGCGGGGGTGGCAACGGCTGCTGGGGTGCAGCGCTACGCGGTGCAGCGACTGCTGGGGTGCAGTGGCTGGGGGCAACGGTTGCGGGGGTGCAACCATCTCGCGCCTGGGTGCTGTCGGTTACTGAATGTGAACGCCAGAACGCTAACGGTTACATCCTGAAATCGTGAATCGGGCATATGACGTACGTCACACCACGTTTAACACGCGTTCGCCCAGGTCGTGCCGCCCTGTCGGCGGCCTTCCGCCGGCTGGCCCCGGCCGCGTGCCGACTCTGGCCGGGCCGTCGCCACCGGGATCCCCGGGCCGCCGCCGGGATCTCCGGGCCGCCTCCGCCTCCGCCGGACGTGAGCTTTCATGATCATGTGGACAAACCACGGGCATAGACCAGCAACTCCACCTGATCATGGAAGTTGTCGATAGCTGGCCCGCTGACCCGGTCCATGGCGGCGGGCGAACCGGGTTTCATGATCGTCAAGAGTCTGTGCTCGCATAGCGCACGAATCCTTGACGATCATGAAGGGGGGAGGGCCGGGAACGGCTGAAGGGCGGGCCGGAGGAGGGCCCGGAGCGGTGGCCGCTAGAGGGATCGCCGCTGGCGCTGGTTCCGAGCCCGGGGGCCGTGGTCCTGGGCCAGCTGTTACGGCCGGGAACGCAGGGTTTCTACGCCGTCCCCGGTGAGGCTGGCCGTCGCGGCGGTCCGGCCGGTCATGGCCATCAGAAGGTCCAGCATGGGCCCGCTGACCTCGGGGCCCGCGCCGGCCGACCACTCGGTGTCGGTCGCCCGCAGCCGCAGCCCGGCGATCCGGCGCTTGGTCCCGATGATCAGGTTGGAGCCCTTGAAGAAGTCGGCCGCCTGGACCAGGGCCGCGGTCGGGTACTGATGGGTCAGGCCGAGCGGCCGGCGAATGTCCTCGGCGTGGACAAGCGTCTCGCCCAGCATGGTGTCCGCCGGTCCCGGCGGCCGGCCTTTCGCGTCGGTCACGGCCGTGAACCTGGCCAGCGTGTCGGCCGGCGAGCTGCCCAGCGCGGCCGCGATGCCCTTGGCCTGCACCTTGCCGAAGTTGAACCCGCAGCCGGCCAGCCTGGGGAAGAACGCGGCTGGCGTCATCGAGGCGGTCGCGGTCATGTGCGCGAGCACGTCACGGACGGTCCAGTCGCTGCACAGCGACGTCGTGGCCCACTGCTGGGCGTCCACGGACTGCAGATCGGCCGCGAGCGCCTTGCGCTCGGAATGCACGACAGGCCAGATATCCATCCTGTCCCGCCTCTCCCTTGCCGGTACCGGATGAACGACTACGCCGACCTTAGCGCCTGTTAACTCACCGTGATGGTGAACCACACGCTCTTTCCCGGCGCGTCCGGCACGGAGTCGACCCCCCACGCGTCGGCCAGCTTGCCGACCAGGATCAGCCCGCGGCCGTGGGGGCTGGCCAGCGGGGGAATCGGCCCGGCCGCCGGCTGGCCGTCGCCGCCATCGCTGACCTGCACCCTGAGCTGTCCGCCGGCCAGCTCGACCATGACGTCAAAATCGGTCGCGGCGTACTGAACGGCGTTCATGGCCAGCTCCGAGACCATTACCGAGATCGCGTCGCCGGTGGCCTTGGCCACCTGGCCGGCCGCGCCGAGCACGAACTGCCGGGCCGCGCGGATCGACGCGATCTCGGGGGAGAAGGTGCGGCTGACCCTCATGACGTCATGGGCAGCCACTGGTCGACGCCGGTGATCTCCAGGATCCTGCGGACGATGTCGGTCGGGTGGCGCAGTTCGACCTCCGGCACGCGCTGGGCCAGCGAGGCGAGCAGCGCGATGCCCGAGCTGTCCATGAACTGCAGCTCGCTCAGCTCGAACACCAGCTTGGGCGTGCCCGGGTGCAGCTCATCCTCGATCGCCGAGCGAACCGCATCAGCGTTCGACAGGTCGAGCTCGCCCGCGATTGCCACGACCGGCGTGGACCCCTCGCGTGAGGTCTGCACGGTCACCGGCGCGGTGCCGGGCGGATTCTGGTCAGCCATGTCAGTCCAATCGCGCGACGCCGGCTGGCTGGCCCAATGTAGCAAGGCGCTCCCGCGCGGTAACGCGGGAGCGCCTTGCCGGCTGGCGCGGAGCGCCTTGATGGCTGGCGCGGCTGACGCCGTGCGCCAGGGTCCGGCGTTAGCCGGGCACGACCGTCGGGACCGCCCCGCCCGCCCTGGCTAGCACCGGCTCGACGTCGCCGGCGCCATGGTCGAGCTGGTAGTCCAGGTTGATCGCGGCGTTGATCAGGGCCAGGTGGCTGAACGCCTGCGGGAAGTTCCCGAGCTGCTCGCCGGTATTACTGATCTCCTCCGAGAACAGGCCGAGGTGGTTGGCGTAGGTCTGCATCTTCTCGAAGACCAGCTCGGCGTCATCCAGGCGGCCCGACCTGGCCAGCGCGTCGACGTACCAGAACGTGCAGAGCGAGAACGTGCCCTCCTTGCCGGCCAGGCCGTCGGGCGAGGCGCTCGGGTTGTACCGGTAGACCAGGCTGTCCGAGACCAGCTCGCTGTCCATCGCGGCCAGCGTCTGCAGCCACATCGGGTCGTACGGTGAGACGAAGCCCATCAGCGGCATGATCAGCAGGGACGAGTCGAGTACCTCCGTCTCGTAGTGCTGGGTGAAGGCGTGCCGCTTCTCGTTCCAGCCCTTGGTCATCACCTGCTGGTAGATCGCGTCCCTGGCCGCCCGCCAGCGCTCGAGGTCGGCTGGCCGGCCGCGCCCTTCGGCGATCCTGATCGCGCGGTCCAGCGCGACCCAGCACTGCACCCGGCCGTAGGTGAAGTCCTTCCGGCCGCCGCGGGTCTCCCAGACCCCCTCGTCGGGCTGGTCCCAGTGGTCGCAGACCCAGTCGATCGTCTTGGCCAGCGCCGTCCAGCCCTGGTAAGCGGGTTGCAGTCCACGCGCGTCGATCTTGGACACCGCGTCCAGGGCCTCGCCGTAGATGTCCAGCTGGAGCTGGTCGGCGGCGCCGTTCCCGATCCGTACCGGCCGGGATCCGCGCCAGCCCTCGAAGTGATCGAGGGTCTCCTCGGTCAGGTCCGAGCTGCCGTCGACCCGGTACATGATCTTGATCGGGCCGTTGCCGTTGCCGTGCCCTTCGACCAGGCGGTCCCGAACCCACTGGCCGAACGCGGCCGCTTCCTCCGCATAACCGAGCCCGAGCAGCGCGTACACCGAGAACGAGGCGTCCCTGATCCAGGTGAAGCGGTAGTCCCAGTTCCGTTCGCCGCCCACCTGCTCGGGCAGGCCAGCCGTGGGCGCCGCGACCAGCGCGCCGCTCGGCGCGTAGGTCATCAGCTTCAGCGTGATCGCGGACCTGGACACCATCTCGCGCCACCGGCCGCGGTAGGTCGACTTGTGCACCCAGGTGCGCCAGAAGGACGTGGTGTCGTCGATCATCTGCTGCAGTTCGGCCGGCGAAATCCGGTGGGGCTGGCCGCCCATCGACTCCACCACCACGCCGGCGGTCTCGCCTTCACTCAGGGTCAGCGTGATGCGGACGTCCTCGCCCTGCCGTTCCAGATGCAGCTGGCCGTCGCCGTCGCCGATCTTGCGGCTGCCGGTGGGACTCAGGGTCAGGTGCATGTCGCCGGAGCGGAACACGAAGCCCTCGGGACTGGCCTCGAGCGTGTGCGGGGCCCGGCCGTAGTCGAACCTGGGCTTGATCTCGGCGACGAACGTCATCGTGCCGCGCACGACCTTGACCTGGCGGACCAGCTTGTGCTTGTCCGTCACCTCGCGGCCGGCGACCGGCATGAAGTCCGTGACCTCGCCGACTCCGTCGTCGCTCAGGAACCGGGTGATCAGCATCGCGGTGTCGGGGAAGTACAGCTGCCGGCTGACGTAGCCGGGCGTCTTCGGGGCGATCTTGAAGTAGCCGCCCTTGTCCGCGTCCAGCAGCGCCCCGAACACGCTGGGAGAGTCGAAGCGCGGGCAGCAGAACCAGTCGACCGACCCGTCCGTGGTCACCAGCGCCGCCGTCTGCAGGTCGCCGATCAGGCCGTGATCGCTGATCTCCGGGTACCGCTCCATGGGACATCCCCCCGTGTCTGGATTTCAGGTGCTGGTTCCAGGCTGGACGGGTCAGGCTGCGCGCGCATCACCCGGCGTGGGCGAACCTGCCG
>DASWAH010000366.1:0-14759 GCA_036391235.1 Streptosporangiaceae bacterium | reverse complement strand
GGCGTCGGCGAGGCCGACGGTGACGCCGAGCCGTGCTTCTTCTTGCCCGAGCCCGAAGGGCTCGGCGACGGGCTGCTCGACGGCGCCGCCGAGTACGTGGCGTAGAACGAGGTGGCCGGCATGACGGGAACCTCGAGCCTGGTCGTGCCCGCCTTGGCGAACTTCAGGTAGATCGTGATCACCGAGCCGCCGGTGAGCGGATGGGTCAGGTCGGTCAGCACGATCCGCGGCTGCGGGCCGGTCAGCAGGACCTGGCCAGACGACGCGAGCCTGACGCCGCCGGGCGGCAGCTGGACCTTGCCCGCGATGCCGGGCGCGTGCACGGCGACCAGCCGGTCGGAGCCCGATCCGATGTTGGTCAGCCCGAGGAACAGCCCGGCGTTCTGGCCACTGTGCAGCACCTGGCCGACCGGCGCCCCGAGCACGAACGCGTTGCTGATCGTGAGCGCGCCGACGGTCTTGTGCGTGCCGTCGGTGGGCTGGTGCCACTGCAACGTCGGCGCGTTGTTACC
Source organism: Streptosporangiaceae bacterium (assembly GCA_036391235.1). GTDB lineage: Bacteria > Actinomycetota > Actinomycetes > Streptosporangiales > Streptosporangiaceae > Chersky-822. Next base: position 14,247 of record DASWAH010000366.1, on the reverse strand, counting down.
GGCCTCGCAGCCGGCGACCAGCGGCACCAGCGCGGCCGCGGCCGCGATCAGAATGCGGCGCGGCGCCGTACCGCCGCGGCTGCTCCGGATCACCCGAGCCTCCCCTTGCTTTCCTGGTTCGTGCGTCCTGCTTCGCCGGCGGGCCGGTCGGGGTGCGCCGAACTACTACGCCAAGTAGACCTGGGACAGCGTAGCCGCGCTCGCGGCGTCCGGCACAGCCGGCCCGTTCTGAGGCCCGCAACTTGGCGAAGCTCACCCCGTCCCACCCGTCCCCGTCCCCGCGCCCCCGCTCGCGCCCGCGCCCGGCCCGCCCCGGGCCGGGCCCGCCCTGCGCCCGCGATCGGGCCGCACAGCCCGCGTCCGCGCCCGGCCCGCCCCCGCGCCCGCCGTCCGGCCCGCCCCCGCGATCGGGCCGCGCAGCCGCTCGCTCCCGCGTCCGCCCGCACTCTTCTACGTTTGCGACCATGATCGCGGTGATTATCGACCGTTTTGGGGGTAGCTAAGAGTAGAAAAGTGAAGTTGATCATGAGCTGGCCTGGCTGGCCCTGGTGGCCCTGGCTGGCCGTGGCCCTGGCGCAGCTAGCCGAGTGCGTGCAGCGCGCGGTCGATCTGACTGCTCTTGCTCAGCGCGACGGCCGGCCTGACGTGATGGTTCCTGTCCACCAGGAGCACGGTCAGGCTGCCCGGCTTGTAAGCCTGCCTGAGCGTGTCGTTCGCGTCGATCGCGAGTACGGCGGTGGCTACCGCCGCCCGCGGCGCCAGGCTGCGCAGCGCACTCGCCTTGCTGCCGCGCAGTCCGACCAGGTACACCTTGACGCCGGCCGACTTGGCCCGGTCCAGAAGCCTGGTGATCACGGCCGAGCACTGGCATTGCCCGGGGACGATCGCGATCGCGACTGTATACAGGGCACGGAGCGAAATCGGGGCGCCGCCCACGGCGGCGATCGTGCCGGCAGGCAGCACACTCGCCGCCGCCGCCGCGGACGCGGCCGCGCTGGCCGGGGGCGGCGCGCCCGCGCTGGCCGGCGCCGACTTGGCCGATTGCCTGGACCTGGCCGCCCCGGCCGCACCGCCGGCGACCGGCGGGTGGTGGCGGCCGGCGCCGCCGAACTCCGGGTTCGTGCTGAACATGGTCAGTACCATGCCGCCGATCATCGCCAGGACCAGGCAGCCGGCGATCAGCGGCACGAGCATGCTGCTCTTGCGCAGCGGAGCCCGCCAGCGGTTGCTCCGCTCTATCCGCCGCACCGCACGGAGCTCACGATGGTAGGCCTGGACATCGCGGTCCAGCTCGCGGGCGTCATCGGGAATCTCGATGTCGACCCACGGCAGACCGTAGTCGTCGTGCGCCGGTTCACCGCCCTGGTTCACGCGCATCTCTTTCCGGAAATCGCTCCGCCCTTGCCTTCAGTATGAGCCTGCAGGCGGGCCGGCGTAACCAGGGACTGGCAACTGGGCGGGCTGGATATGCGTCGGCCAAGGCGGGGGCTGTGGCCGGTGAGGCCTAGCGTTAAACTGGTTCTTATCGCAGGCCGGCGCGCACGGCCTTGCCCGGGTGCCCGGCCGGCCCCGCGGATCCGGCGTAGGCAGGGTCGCGGGCCAATCTAATGGTGGGCTGCATGAGTCATTCACACTTTGCAAAAGAGCCCTTGACCTGCATCTTTGTCAGCAAGCATGGCTATTGCGCGTTGCTCGCCGTGGTAAGATAGGTGCAGCGGAAGGGGTACGTGCCAGATGACTTTCAAGGTCGGCGACACTGTCGTCTACCCCCACCATGGGGCTGCGCGGATTGAGGAGATCGAGGTCCGTGCCATCAAGGGCGAGGATAGGACCTATCTCGTACTCAAGGTCGACAAGGGCGACCTGACGGTGCGGGTGCCCGCGGATAACGCGGAACTTGTCGGTGTGCGGGATGTTGTCGGCCAGGAGGGTCTCGAGCGGGTCTTCGAGGTCCTGCGCGCCCCCTACACCGAGGAACCTACCAACTGGTCGCGCCGGTATAAGGCCAATCTGGAGAAGCTCGCGTCGGGTGATGTGAACAAGGTTGCCGAGGTCGTTCGCGACCTGTGGCGCCGGGACCGCGAGCGCGGCCTGTCGGCCGGCGAGAAGCGCATGCTCGCCAAGGCCAGGCAGATCCTCGTGAGCGAGCTGGCGCTGGCCGAGAAGACGAACGAGGACAAGGCGGAAACCCTCCTCGACGAGATTCTCGCCAGCTGAGTTCACGCCCGATGAACGGTGCGATGCCGCGTGTCGGCATCGGCGTCGACGTCCATCCGTTTGCCGATGGACGTGAGCTGAACCTGGCCGGCCTGCACTGGCCGGGTGAGCGGGGCCTGAGCGGGCACTCCGACGGCGACGTCGCTGCGCACGCCATGTGCGACGCGTTGCTCTCGGCCGCCGGGCTGGGCGATCTCGGCAGCAACTTCGGTACCGCCGACCCACGCTGGACCGGCGCCGGCGGCACCGTGCTGCTCGACCAGATCATGCAGAAACTCCAGGCCGCCGGCTACCGCCCTGGCAATGTCGCGGTGCAGGTCATCGGGAACCGGCCGCGTCTGGCCCCGCGCCGCGAGGAAGCCGAGGCGGTGCTGTCCAAGGTGCTGGGCGGCGTGCCGGTGAGCGTGTCCGCGACCACGACCGACGGTCTTGGGCTGACCGGCCGCGGCGAGGGCATTGCCGCGATCGCGACCGCGACTGTGCTGCCGACGGCTAGCTACCGCTAGCTCCGCTCGCGCCCTTCTGGGCCCGCTGCTCCCCGGCCCGCTGGTTCCGCCGCTGGTTCCCGGCTCGCTGGTTCCCGGCCGCGCTGTCTCCCGGCCGCGCTGTCTCCCGGGCGCTAGTCCTCGTCGGGCGGCGTCGGGGAACTGCGCTGCCGCTGGAACGCGGGCGGGCCGCCCGCGTCGCCCGGCACATCGTCGTCCCCGGTCACGGCGGCCGCGGCCCCGGCGGACGGGGTCGGCGCGGGGCTGAGCCCGCTCGCCGGCGCAACACCGGGCGACCCCGCCGGTCCGCGCGTCGCTCCCTCGGCGGCCACGTCCTCGGAGTGCGCTCCCTTGGCGGCGCCGGGCTGGGCGGTGCCGGGCTGGGCCGCGCCGGGCTGAGCGGCGCCGGAGGCCGTGTTCTCGGCTGGGGTTCCGCCACCGCCACTCTGGGCACCGGCCGGCTGGGCGGCCGCGGGTGGCGGCTTCGGCCCGACGGGCGGCATGAGCGGCGCGGGCGGGCGGCCGCCGGCAAGCGCGGCGCCGGCCGCCGTAGGCGGACGGTCCGCGGGGGATGGCGGGCCGCCCGAGGTCGGCGCGGGACGCGGGATCCTGGCCCGCAACTGCAGGTCGGCCTGCCGCACCGGCCCTTTGGTTCGGGCCGCATCGGCGCCCCCATCGGCGCCCGCGGCGGCGGCCGCAGCGGCGGGTGCGACCGTGCCCGCGGCCGGCTGTGGCGCCGCGGACTCCGGCGCGACGCCGGGCTGCGGAGCCACAACGCCGGGCTGCGGAGCCACGACGCCGGGCTGCGGACCCACAACGCCGGGCTGCGGACCCACGACCCTGGGCTGCGGAGCGGTGGCCGGCTGCGGGGCCGTGGCGGGTTCAGCGGCCGGGCCGGGCTGGGCGGCGTGCGGGCCGGGGACTGCGAGGGCGGCCAGCGCCGGGTTCACCACCGGGGTACCGGCAGAACCGGCGGCCGGGGCGGGCCGCGGCCGCGGAACAGGAGAGGTTCGCTTCAGGGAGACAGCGGGCGGTTCCTGCGACAGTGGGTCGGCCGGGAGTTCTGGTTGAGGGTTGTGGACGGCCAGGCGCCGCTGCCGGGCATACCGCAGCAGCGCGAGCAGCAGCCCGAAGCCGATCAGGACGAGCAGCCAGGGGATCACCGCCGCCAGCACCCCGGCCAGCTTGCGGGAGAACCGCAGGCCGGCCGCGTGCACGACACCGCCGCCGGCCAGGGCAGCCAGCACCACGAGCATGCACAGCCAGGCGTAGACCCGGCTGACCAGGCCGGCCCCGCGCAGGGCCAGGACCGAGCATCCGGCCAGCACCAGCACGGCGTCGAAGATCAGCGGGAACACGGCGGCCAGCCGGGGCGTGACGCCGGCCTGGATCGCGAGGTGGTGGATGTGCTCATAGGACAGCACGCATGCGCCGGCCGTCAGCGCGGCCAGGCCGATGGCCATCGCGGCCAGGGCGGCCAGCCGCAGGCCCCGGCCGGGCTCGGCCGCCGGGGCGGGCCGGCCGGGCTCGACGGCCGGGCCGTCCTCCGGCGCGACCTGCCCGGCCGCACGGTCCTCGCTCTGGAACGCCACGCCATTCCTTCCTGCTCGGTTGCCTCCGGCGGCCGGAAAACTGTCGCGGGCCTATAGTCGGGGAAGATAGACGAGAACGAGCCGCACACCTAATCTGGCGGCCGGGCCGCCGCATCGCCGGCGCTACCCGGCGAATGGAGACTAACCCGCGGGGCGCGAAGGAGCCAGGAACCTGGGGGTTCGCCCGCGAGGTGGCGGCTATGGCGTCAAGGGAGACGAAATGCCGTTCTACCGGGTTGCAGGCGAGATTCCGAGGAAACGGCATACCCGTTTCCAGCGCCCCGGCGGCGGCCTGTACGCCGAGGAACTGATGGGCGAGGAGGGGTTCTCCTCCGATTCCTCGCTGCTCTACCACGAGCACCCGCCGACGGCGATCGTGAAGAGCGAGGCGCTCTCCGATGAGGCGGGCGAGGCCCGGCTGAGCCAGAACCAGCCGCTGCTGCCCCGCCACTACCGCACCAGCGACCTGTCCGCGGCCGGCGACCTCGTGCTCGGCAGGCTGCCGCTGATGGGCAACGACGACGTCAGGATCTCGTTCGTCAACGCCGACGCGCCGTCCGATCTGTACCGGAACTCGACCGGCGACGAAGCCGTCTACCTGCAGGCCGGGGCGGCCAGGTTCGAGTCCGTCTACGGCGCCATCGACGCCGCCGAGGGCGACTACGTGATCGTGCCGCGCGGGACCATCCACCGGTGGGTCCCCGCCCCCGGCGGGCCGGTCACCGCGCTGATCGTCGAGGCCAGGGGCCACATCAGGCCGCCCAGGCGGTACCTGTCGTCGACCGGGCAGTTCCTCGAGCACGCACCGTACTGCGAGCGCGACCTGCGCGGGGTGGCCGGGCCGCTGCTAGCCCAGGGCGAGGACGTGCCCGTGATCGTACGGAACCGGGCCGGGCTGACCAGGCTGACCTACGCCTACCACCCGTTCGACGTGGTCGGCTGGGACGGCTGCCTGTATCCCTACGCCTTCAACATCGCCGACTTCGAGCCGATTGTGAAGCGCACCCACGCGCCGCCGCCGGTGCACCAGACCTTCGAGGGCCCGAACTTCGTGATCTGCTCGTTCTGCCCCCGGCCGCTGGACTTCGACCCGCAGTCCGTCCCGATTCCCTATAACCACCACAACGTGGACTCCGACGAGATGATGTTCTATGTCGCCGGCGACTACTCTGCGCGCCAGGGGTCAGGGGTCGGGATCGGCTCGATCACGCTGCACCCGTCCGGGTTCACCCACGGACCGACGCCGGGTGCGGTGGAGGCGGTGATCAAGGGGATGGAGGCCGGTCACACCACGACCGACGAGACCGCGGTCATGATCGATACCTTCCGGCCGCTGCTGCTGGCCGGGCAGGCCGCCGTGGCCGAGGACCCCGAGTACGCCTGGAGCTGGGCGCGCGCGGCGAGAGGCTGACCGCTACCGCAGGTGCGGCCGGTCCGCCGCGAGCGCGGTACGCCATGATCAAGTGGAGTTACCGCAGCCATAGACCAGTAAGTCCACCTGATCATGGTCAACCCCTCTGGAGGAGGCCGCGAGCTATGACGGAAGACGCGGGCGAGACGAGGGCGGCGCTGCCGCCGCGGGCGCGCGAGCTCTTCGACGGGCCGAACCACGTCACGATCGTGACCCTCGATCCTGGCGGCGGACCGCAGACCAGCCTGGTCTGGGCCAAGACCGACGGCGATGACGTGCTGTTCTCCACGATCAAGGGCCGCCGCAAGTACGCCAACCTGACCAGGGATCCCCGCGTCGGCGCGCTGGTCTACGCGCCAGGCGACCCCTACACCTACGCCGAGGTCCGCGGCACGGCCAGCATCACCGAGGACCCGGCGGCCGAGCTGATCGGCGAGCTCGCGCTGAAGTACACCGGCCAGCCGTTCGGCACGCGCCCCGGCGAGCAGCGCGTGATCGTCCGGATCAGGCCGGACAAGGTCGTGCTCTACCTGGACTAGCCGCTGGACAGCCGCTGGACTAGCCGCCAGCAGACGGCTAAGCGGCTGCCTCCGATCCAATAGCCTTGAGCGATGACGCTCCGGCTGCACGACACCGCGACCCGCGCGGTGCGCGACTTCGTTCCCGTGACGCCAGGCAAGGCCACCTTGTACCTGTGCGGGGCGACGGTCCAGGCGCCGCCGCACATCGGGCACATCCGCTCGGGGGTCAGCTTCGACATCGCTGTCCGCTGGCTCAAGGTCAGCGGCTACGAGGTCACGTTCTGCCGCAACGTCACCGACATCGACGACAAGATCCTCCGGGTCGCGGCCCAGGACCGAACGCAGTGGTGGGCGGTCGCCGAGCGCAACCAGCGGGCGTTCACCAGGGCCTATGACGTGCTCGGATGCCTGCCGCCTGACGTCGAGCCGCGGGCTACCGGGCACGTGCCCGAGATGATCGGGCTGATGCAGCGGCTGACCGATTCCGGTCACGCCTACGCGGCCCAGGGGGACGTGTACTTCGACGTCTCGTCCTACCCCGAGTACGGCGCCCTGTCCGGCCAGCGGCCCGACCAGATGCGCGCGGCCGATGACACCGACGGCGGCGACGCCAAGCGCGACCCGCGCGACTTCGCGCTGTGGAAGGGGCACAAGCCGGGTGAGCCGTCCTGGCCGACGCCCTGGGGCTCCGGCCGGCCTGGCTGGCACCTGGAATGCTCGGCGATGGCGACGAAATACCTCGGCCCGGTCTTCGACATCCACGGCGGCGGCCTCGACCTGGTGTTCCCCCATCACGAGAACGAGCTGGCTCAGTCGCGCGCGGCCGGCGACGGCTTCGCCCGCTACTGGCTGCACAACGGGCTAGTCAGGCTGGGCGGGGAGAAGATGAGCAAGTCGCTCGGCAACTCGCTGCTGGTCGACGCGATGGTCACCCGGGTGCGCCCGGCCGAGCTGCGCTACTACCTCGGCCAGGCCCATTACCGATCCGACATCGAGTACTCCGAGCAGGCGCTCGGCGAGGCGGCGGCCGCCTACCGCAGGATCGAGGGTTTCCTGGTACGGGCGTCGGAAGCCACGGCGAGCGCGGGCAGCCCCCTGACCACCCAGGGCGAGAACTCCAGGCCGGGCGACTCTCCGGCCTCGTTGCCGGCGATGCCGGGACCACTGCCCGGAGCGTCGGCCGGGCTTCCGCTCGCGACCAGCCTGCCGCGGGCGTTCACCGCCGCGCTGGACGACGATCTGGGCGTTCCGCAAGCGCTGGCCGTCGTGCACGAGACGGTGACGGAAGGCAACAGCGCGCTGGCCGCCGGTGACACTGCGGGCGCGGCCAAGCAGGCCGAGTCGGTGCTGGCGATGCTGGCCGTGCTTGGCCTCGACCCGTTCGCTCCGCCGTGGGCGGCTGGCAGCGGGGCCGGGCTGCGCGAGGTGCTGGACGCACTGGTCGCGGTCGCGCTCGAGCAGCGCCAGGCGGCCAGGGCCCGCAAGGACTACGCGGCCGCCGACGCGATCAGGGACCAGCTGCACGCGGCGGGCATCGCGGTCGAGGACACTCCGTCGGGCCCGCGCTGGGAGCTCGCCCGATGAGCGGACGACGCACGAGCAAGGAGACCGGCTCATGAGCGGCGGCAAGGGCCAGCGATCGGGCGGCGCCCGCGCGGGTAGCACGTCCAAGTCGGGCCGCCCGCGGCCCGGTACCGGCGGATACGGCCGGCGCAAGCTGGAAGGCCGGGGCCCGACCCCGCCGGCCGAGCAGCGGACCGGCCATCCGGCCCAGAAGCGGGCGAGGGCTGCGGCGGCCGCGGCGGCCAAGGGCAAGGCACCGCGCGGATCCCGCGCGGGCCGGGATGAGACGGCCGCCGACGCCCCGTACGGGACCGGGCCTGGGCCAGGGTCCGGCCGCGGGTCGCGTGGCAGCCGCGGCGGAACCGGTGGTCCCGGCTGGCTGGCCGGCCGTGGCGCCGGCGCGAGCGGGCCGGGCGCTCGGGGGGCCGGTGCGGCCGCCGAAGTGGTCGCCGGGCGGAACGCGGTGCTCGAGTCGCTGCGGGCCAGGGTTCCGGCGCTGGCCCTGCACGTTGGTCCCCGGCTGGACGCCGACGACCGGATCGGCGAGGCGATCAAGCTGGCGGCCGACCGCGGCATCGCGGTGGTCGAGGCCGGCCGGTCCGAGCTCGACCGCCTCACGGGCGGAGCCATCCACCAGGGCCTGGCCTTGCGGATCAAGCCCTATTCCTACGCCCATCCCGAGGACCTGATCACCTCAGGGGCCGACGCCGCCGCCGTCGGCGGTGCGCCGCTGGTGGTCGCGCTGGACGGGATCACCGATCCGCGCAACCTCGGCGCCGTGGCCCGGTCGGTGGCGGCGTTCGGCGGCAGCGGCGTGCTGGTCCCGGTGCGCCGGTCGGCCGGCGTCACGGCCGGCGCCTGGAAGGCTTCGGCTGGCGCGCTGGCCAGGGTGCGGGTCGCCCAGGCGACGAACTTGTCACGGACGCTGACCGGCTACGCCCAGGCGGGCCTGTTCGTGGTCGGCCTGGATGCCTCGGCCGAGGATGAGATCGCCGGGCTGGAACTCGCCGACGGCCCCCTGGCGCTGGTCATCGGATCGGAGGGGAAGGGCCTTTCGCGGCTAGTTGCCCAGCAGTGCGACGCGCTCGTGCGGATTCCGATTTCCGGCGCCGAGTCGCTCAACGCCGGTGTCGCCGCCGGGATCGCGCTGTACGAGGTGAGCCGGATCCGCGCTCGCGGCGGACCGGCGCCGCACTGACGGCCGGCCCGTGGCGGCTGGCTCGGCCGCCGGACCGGTCGCCGTCCCGGTGACCTGGCCCTCCGGCATCCTGGTGAGCACGGGCTCGAACGGGCCGCCCGCCAGCTCAGGCGCAAGCGCGGCCGGCCCGGCGATCAGCGGATCGGCCATGCCCACGGTCTGCTCGTCCTTGCCCAGGTAGTCGAACAGCGACAGCACGTGCCGCATCGCTTCCAGCCTGGCCCGCTTCTTGTCGTTGCTCTTGATGATCGTCCAGGGCGCCTCCGGCACGTCCGTGTGCCGGAACATCGCCTCCTTGGCCCTGGTGTACTCGTGCCACTTGTCCAGCGAGGCGAGATCGACCGGGCTCAGCTTCCAGCGCTTGACCGGGTCGTCGTGCCGGTTGATGAAGCGAGCGAGCTGCTCGGCCCTGGTGATCGAGAACCACAGCTTGACCACCGTGATCCCGTCCGCGACGAGCCGGCGCTCGAACTCCGGGGCGTCGGCCAGGAAACGTGAGTACTCGTCGGGCGGGCAGAACCCCATCACCCGTTCCACGCCCGCCCGGTTGTACCAGGACCGGTCGAACATCACGATCTCGCCGGTCCCCGGCAGGTGCGGCAGGTACCGGCGCAGGTAGTTGTCCCCCTGCTCGTGGTCGGCCGGCTTGTCCAGGGCGACGACACGGGCGCCGCGCGGATTCAGGTTCTCGGTGAACCGCCGGATCGTGCCGCCCTTGCCCGCCGCGTCGCGGCCCTCGAACAAGATCAGCACGCGACCGCCGGTCGACTTGATCTCGCGCTGCAGCTTCAGCAGCTCGATCTGCAGCAGCCGCTTGGCCGGCTCGTAGTCCGTCCTGGCCAGCCGCCGGTCGTAGGGGTAACCGTCCCGCCAGGCCCCGACCTTGGAGCCGTCCGGCCACACCAGCGCAGTCTGGCCGTTGCCGCGCCGCCTCAGTGTCATCCCCAGTTCGGCGGCGAGCCGGCCGAACAGGGCGCAGATTGTGTCGTCGTCAGGCAGCTGATCTGCGACTACCGCGCTCACGGCCCTCCCCGGGGATCTACTCCGCCTCGGACGAATGCCCGGCCGGCGGTCAAGCGATGCTTTCCGGCCGGCAACGTCATGCCAGCCGGGAGGCCCCGGGGCTGGCGCCGGCCGCGGTCCGGCTGGGCCGCGGTCGCAGAGAACGAAGCGGAACGTGAAGTTGAACAACGGCCGAATAGATACCCAAGGGCCGTGCTGGCACACCTGGGACGGGTGGGACACCTCGGCGGCCAGACCGGCCCGCCGCGTGTCCGGTCAAATGACGGCTTACGGACGATTCTGTAACGAGACAACCTCAAGCCGGCGATAGGCGTCCTGGTAGCTGGAAGGGTCGACGTTACGGCTCGTATACCTGCGCACCGGACAGGAGCTTGATCGATGGCGCACGAAGGACGACGGTGGCTGGCTGGCCTCGCGGCGGCGACCGCCGCGGGGGCGATGGTCCTTGGCCAGGCGGCCGTGGCCGGGGCGGCGACGACGGGAACGGGAGCGCGAGCTAGCCAGAACCCGACCGCTGCGGCGATCCCGCCCGGTTACCTGGGCCTGGGCAGCCACGGCCCGAAGGTGCTGGCCTTGCAGCAGCGGCTGACCGCGCTGCACTACTACCTCGGCAAGCCCGACGGGAAGTTCGGCTGGAACACGATGGAGGCCGTCTGGGCGTTCAAGGAGGTCCAGGCCGCGCGGCGGACTCCCAAGAACCCCGACATCGTCGGCCCGAACATGTTCCGCCAGCTCAAGCACCCCAGGCTGCCGAAGGTCCTGTACCCGCACAAGGAGGCCTGGCGGGTCGAGGTGAACAAGAACACCGAGGTCCTGGTCGTCTACAAGGACCGCAAGATCACGCTGATCAGTCACGTCTCGACCGCGGCCTGGAGCCGGCCCGACGGCACCGGGTACGTGACCCCGGACGGGAAGTACCGGGCCCAGCTGTACTTGCGTGGCTGCGTCGCCGACGCCACCTACGGCGGCTGCATGTACAACCCGGTGTTCTTCATCGGAACCAGCTACGCGATCCACGGCATGCCCAACCCGACGACGACGTTCAGCTTCGACGGCGTCCCGCTGAACCCGGCCTCGCACGGCTGCGTCCGGGTGCCTATGGACGTCTCGGTCATCTTCCACAACAAGGTCCATGTGAGCTCGACCAGGGGAACCCCCATCTACATCTACGGCAACAACCGGAACTGAGAGTTCGGTGTTCGGGGGGTCCGGGGGGGGCGTCCCCCCGGGCCAGCACTAGAATCGTCCACCGCAGTCAGCGAAACGACCCTGGTGCCAGGGACAGATGGTGTGGGGTGGGCGGGATGCGACGGTTCATGGTGGCGGCGAGTGTCGCCGTTGTGCTCGGCGGCGGGCTGGCCGCGTGCGGCAGTTCGGGCGGCGGGTCAGGTTCAGGTTCGGGAACGCCGTCGGCGTCGGCGGTGTCCTGCACGAAGTCGGGGATCCAGCACCTGTTGCACACGCCGGGCAAGCTGACCGTGGCGACCGACAACCCGGTCTACACGCCCTGGTTCGTGAGCAACAAGCCGCAGAACGGCAAGGGTTACGAGAGTGCCGTGGCCTACGCGATCGGGGCCAAGCTCGGCTTCGCCAAATCGGACGTCGTCTGGGTACACGAGCCGTTCACCAGCTCGTACGCGCCGGGGCCCAAGCCGTTCGACTTCGACATCAACGAGGTGTCGGTGACCCCGGCCAGGGCCCAGGCGGTCACGTTCAGCAACAGCTACTACCCGGTCCAGCAGGCGATCGTCGCGATCAAGGGCACCCCGATCGTCACCAAGCACTCCCCGGCCCAGCTCAAGACCTACCAGTACGGAGACCAGATCGGCACGACCGGCCTGACCTTCATCACCACCCACATCGTGCCGTCCAAGCAGCCGAAGGTCTTCGACACGCTGGCCCAGGCCTCGGCCGCGCTGGAAGCGCACCGCATCGACGCGCTGGTCACGGACACGCCGACGGCCCAGTACATGGCGTCAGCGCAGCTCAAGCATGCCGTGCTGGTGGCCCAGTTCCCGACTACCGGAGAGCACTACGGCCTGGTGTTCGCCAAAGGTAATCAGCTGGTCACCTGCGTCAACAAGGCCATCGCGAGCCTGCAGGCGGACGGGACCCTGACCTCGCTGCAGAAGCGTTACCTCGGCATCTACCTCCACTTCCCGACCATCAAGCCCTGATCCGGGCAGGCTCCCGGTAGCGCGCAGGGCCCGCTAGGGGCGCATGGACGCGAACACTCCCGTCTCGCCGGGGCAGCCCGCGGGCTTCATGGCGACCGGCCGGGGCCCGCGGCTGTTCTCTGGCGGCGGCACGCGGGCCACCGTCGTCTCGACGGTCAGCACGATCGTCGTGCTCGGCATCTTGCTCGCGATCTTCCTGCTCGCGCCGGGCGCCCGGGCGGTCGAGCATGCGTTCTTCAATCCGACCGACATGTGGCGGTCCTTCGTCGGCAACCCGGCGAAGGGGTACTACTCGGTCGGGGCCGCGATCTGGCTGAACATCAGGATGTTCCTGGTCGGCGAGGTGCTGATCCTGGCCTTCGCGCTGCTGATCGCGCTGATCAGGCAATCGGCCAATCCGGCCCTGTTCCCGATCAGGCTGCTGTCCACGATCTACGTGGACTTCTTCCGCGGCGTCCCGCTGATCCTGGTGATCTTCGCGCTCGGGCTCGGCATTCCCGCGCTGAACCTGCCGTTCGTCTCCAGCCAGCCCGACGTCGTCTACGGCGTCGCCGCGCTGGTGCTGTCGTACTCGGCCTACGTGTCCGAGGTCTACCGGGCCGGCCTGAACTCGGTGCACCAGAGCCAGGTGTCGGCGGCCAGGTCGCTGGGGCTGCCGCAGGGCACGGCGCTGCGGTACGTGGTGCTGCCGCAGGCGGTGCGCAACATCATCCCGCCGCTGCTGAACGACTTCATCAGCCTGCAGAAGGACACCGCCCTGGTCGGCACGCTCGGGGTGATCGAAGCCAACAAGGCTGCCGACATCTACAGCGAGACGGTGTTCAACTTCTCCAGTTTCACCGTGGCCGCGATTTTGTTCCTCATCCTGACCATCCCGCTGGCCAGGTTCACCGACCGGCTGATCGAGCGGGACCGGCGGCGCCGGCTGGCCGGGGGCACGACGTGAGCCCGCCGGTCCCGGCGACGCCGGCCGGCGGCGAGGCGATCAGGATCGAGAGACTGCACAAGTCGTTCGGGCCGAACGAGGTGCTGCGCGGCATCGACCTGAGCGTCGCCTCGCACGAGGTGATCTGCCTGATCGGCGCGTCCGGCTCGGGCAAGTCGACCCTGCTGCGCTGCATCAACCTGCTGGAGCCGATCGCGTCCGGCCGGATCAGCCTGTTCGGGCACGACATCACCAGGCCGGGCACCGACGCCAACCTGGTACGGCGCCAGATCGGCATCGTGTTCCAGGCGTTCAACCTGTTCCCGCACATGAACGTGCTGCGGAACGTCACCCTGGCGCCCATGAAGGTGCTGAAGATGCCGGCCAAGCAGGCCGAGCAGGAGGCGCGCCAGCTGCTCGGCCGGTTCGGGCTGATCGACAAGTGCGACGACTATCCCGACCGGCTGTCCGGGGGTCAGCAGCAGCGAGTGGCGATCGTCCGGGCCCTGGCCATGCAGCCGCAGATCATGCTGCTCGACGAGGTGACCAGCGCGCTCGACCCGGAACTGGTGGCCGAGGTGCTCGACGTGATCGCCGAGCTGGCCGCGGGCGGCATGACCATGCTGATCGCCACCCACGAGATGGGCTTCGCCCGCGAGATCGCGAACCGGGTCTGCTTCCTGGAGGAGGGCCGGATCATCGAGGAGGCACCGCCCGGGGAGCTGTTCACCAACCCGAAGGACGAGCGCACCCGCCGCTTCCTGCGCCGCATCGTCGAAGCCAAGCGCCTGTAACTGGCCCGCCGCGCCCGGTCCCGCGGCCGCCAGACTTCGCTCTCGGCCTCGCTCGGCATGTGCGGGATCGCTAACCCCATTTTGAGGACCTGGCGAGATCCTGGTGCTTTCTGCATGCTTCCGCTGCCACGCTTGGCGGCGCGGCCAGTACGGTCCGTTCGACGCAGCTCGCCTGCCCCGTTCACCGGCGCGGTCATGAACTCGACGTCGTGGTCAGCGAGGTGCCCGCCTCCGGGCCCTCGGCCGTCATCGCGATCGGAGAGACCAAGGCGACCTTCGCGCAGGTTGGATCCGATCAGCTCGACCGGCTCGAGCACCTCAGATCGGTGCTGCCAGCCGGG